>NZ_JBHXFI010000028.1:0-103717 GCF_042724075.1 Streptomyces sp. NPDC127097
ATAAGCCGTTTTCCGAGCGAATCGCCAAGCCGGCACCCGCGCTTGGCCACTCAGAACCATCCTGAAGCACCTGATATATGAACCAAACGCTCACTCAGAGGACGTTTCGTTTGGTAGCCCCGCCGGCGGGGCGTCCTTGGCTGGCCCCACCGTCCCTCGTGGAAACCGATATCCCCGTCCCGCAGGTATGTCCGGCGGGCGGCAATGACACGATGGGGGAATGGTGACAAAGCCCGAAGAATCCTCGGAGTGCCGGTCCATGGTTCCCGCGCCCTGGCCGGATGGGGAATCCCTGCATGCTGAGCTCCTCGCGGCGAAGAAGAGGGTTTACGACCCCTGTGGGTTCATCTGCTCCCGGCCGGTTCCCGAGGCGGAGAGTGCTGAGTACGCGGCACATGAATTCACTCTCGACGGCTCCTCCGTCCGGTTCCGGGTTGCCAAGACCACCCCGACGAAGGTCGGTCAGTTCGTCACGGTGTGGAAGCGGAGCCCCGGCGGGCCGATTCAGCCGTTCGACTCCGGGGATCCGGTGGACCTCTTCGTCATCAGCACTCGCGAGGGCGGCCACTTCGGGCACTTCGTCTTTCCGCGCGATGTGCTGTGTGAGCGCGGCATCGTTTCCCGGAACGGCTCCGGCGGAAAGCGGGCGTTTCGCGTTTACCCGCCGTGGGTGGAGACCACCAATCGGCAGGCCCGCACCACCCAGGCGTGGCAGGTGAACCACTACCTCCGGATCCCTGAGGACGGGCCCCTCGATGCGGCTCGCGCCCAGGCGCTCCATCACCCCTGACCGACAGACCCTGCCACCACCCCGCGGGACGGCGCGGCCCCCACTCATGCCCAGCCGCCCCGGCACCGGACGGGCCCGGACGCCAACCCGCCCCGGCAACGGACCGCCCGAGCGCCCCCGCCCGGCCCGCTCCCAGTACCAATCCGCCCAGTCCGGTCCCAGCGCCAACCCGTCCGGCCCGCTCCCGGCGTCGGTCTGCCCAGTCCGGCCCAGCCCCAATCCCCCGGTCCGGCCCCAGCCTGTCAATCCGCCCAGACCGGCCCCAGCCCCAAAGCCGCCCTGCCCAATCCGCCCGACCAGGTCCAAGCCGACGCCTGACCCGCTCCCGCCCCGCCCGTACCCTGGACACGTGAGCAGCACCCCCGAACCCGAGCCGACGCCCGCGCCCCACGACGGCCCCGCCGCCGCGCAGACCCCCTCCGAGGCCGAGCAGACGCCCTCCGCCACCGGCGAGCAGGCGCCCTCCGCCGCCGCGCAGACCCCCTCCGAGGCCGGGCAGATGCCGCCCGCCACCGAGCAGACGCCCTCCGCCACCGAGCGCACCCCCGCGCCCTCACCCACCGTCCGCCCGGCGGCCCCCCGGCCCGCCGCGAAGCTGATCTTTGACGACCCGTTGAACCAGCAGTCCTCGGACGACACCGACCGCGGCTGGGGCGAGCGTCCGGCCGGGGGCGATAGCGCTGCCGATCTGGCCCGTTTTCTGGACGAGAAGCCGCCCCACCACCTCTGAGCGAGGGGAGCGCACCACCTCTGAGCGAGGTGAGCGGGCGGGGTTCGTCGGCCGCGGGGGTCTGTTACTCGTGCGTCTTCTGGGTGCCGATGGTGCCCGACATGGGTGCGGGCACGGACGGTGCGGCGGTGCGCTGGGCGAGCAGGGCATCGCGGATTTCGGTCAGCAGCTCGATCTCGGTGGGGTCGGCGGGGGCCGCCTCCAGGGCCTGACGGGCCGCCTGGCGTTCCTTCCACTTGTTGATCGGAAGGATCATGAGGAAGTAGACGACCGCGGCGGTGATCAGGAAGGTCAGGGCGGCGCTGAGCACCGAGCCCCAGAGGATGTAGATCCCGTCGGTGAACGCGCCGGTCTTGGGATCCTTGGCGCAGGTGGCGGTCAGGCACGCCTGGTAGTGATCGAGGTTCTGCGAGCCGAGCGCGCCCACGATGGGGTTGATGATGCCCTTCACCACCGCGTTGACGATGTTGGTGAAGGCCGCACCGACGACGACCGCGACCGCGAGTTCGATGACGTTGCCGCGCATCAGGAATTCCTTGAATCCCTGAAGGACGCCCTTGCTCTCGCTCACCTGACAGCCTCTTTCCATGCTCACTACGGGCGGTGCACCAACCATCAGCACCGCAACTTACGTCAGGGCGGGGCAGGGGTGTCCAGTCGTGTGACATGAAGCATCCAGCAGCCGGTGCGTCGGCGCGGAATCGGTGGTTCCGGGGGAGGAGGCCGAGCGTGCGGGCCGTAGGGACGGAAGCCGCGGTACCGGTGCGGTGGGCGCGCCCCCATTGGCGCGCGGCGGGTGCCCCGCCATGCGCAGCAGTCTCGCGTGGGGCGGGCGCGGAGGCCACTTGATCTTGGAGCATGGTTCACCGCCCTCCCGGGGCCGCCGCCGATGGGCATCCGGGGGCCGGGGTGTCTCGTACGGCACCGTACGACGCCCCGCCGGCCAGTGCTGCGGCGGTCAGCGCCAGGCCGGCGGCCAGTAAGCGCTGCCGCGCGAGCCGCACCCCTCGGCGCCGGCCGCCGCCCGCCCGGACCGGTGGGAAGTGCGGCACTTCACACGGCGGGGGAGCGGGCAGTGGCGCGGAGAGGGGGTCGGGGACGGCTGGGGAAGGGGGAGCGGGAGTGGTCCGGAGCATGGTGGCACCGCCAGGGGGTGAGGGGTCGGGTGAACCGCTGATCACCACCGTGCCGGAAGACTCCGTCCGCCCGCTCGGGGCTGTGGACGGCCCCGCTCCTGTGGACAACTCGGCCACCCGGGAGGGGGAGACCGAGCGCTCCGCGGGGCGTTACGGCAGCTTGATGCCCAGGTCCCAGCCGACGTGGGCGCCGGTGCACAGGCAGTCGCGGGCCGCGTTGTCCGGCAGGCCGGCGATCGCGTCGAAGAGGACCTCACGCAGGCGGCCGACGTTCTCGGCGAAGACCCTGAAGACCTCGTCGTGGGAGACGCCCTCACCGGTCTCGGTGCCCGCGTCCAGGTCGGTGACCAGGGTCAACGAGGTGTAGCAGAGGCCCAGTTCGCGGGCCAGGACGGCTTCGGGATGACCGGTCATGCCGACCACCGACCAGCCCTGTGCGGCGTGCCAGCGCGATTCGGCGCGGGTCGAGAAGCGGGGGCCCTCGATGACGACGAGGGTGCCGCCGTCGACCGGCTCCCAGTCGCGGCCGCGGGCCGCTGTGAGGGCGGTCCGGCGTCCGGTGGGGCAGTACGGGTCGGCGAAGGTCAGATGGACGACGTTGGGGGTGCTGCCGTCGGGAAGCGGCTCGCCGTCGAAGTAGGTCTGGGCCCGAGCCTTGGTGCGGTCGACGAGCTGGTCGGGGACCAGCAGCGTGCCGGGGCCGTACTCGGGGCGCAGTCCGCCGACCGCGCACGGGCCGAGGACCTGGCGTACGCCGAGGGAGCGCAGGGCCCACAGGTTGGCGCGGTAGTTGATGCGGTGCGGCGGGAGGTGGTGGCCGCGGCCGTGCCGGGGCAGGAATGCGACCTGGCGGCCGGCGATCTCTCCCAGGAACAGTGAATCGCTCGGGCGCCCGTAGGGGGTGTCTACCGTGATCTCGGTCACGTCGTCGAGGAAGGAGTAGAAACCCGATCCGCCGATAACGCCAATCTCCGCGTCAGCCATGCCGATCACACTATCGGGGCGCGGCGGAGGGGGAAGGCGGATGGCGGGGACGAAAGCAAGCCGTAAGACGACGGAACCCGCCGTCGGTGACGGCGGGTTCCGGGCACGTGCGGGGTCAGGCGGCGGAGCTGGTGCCCGAGCTGCTGCTGGTGGACGAAGCGGCGGCCGGGGCGGAGGACTTGCTGTCGGAGCTGCCGGACGAGGAGCTCGACGAGTCCGAGGAGGACGTCGTGCCCGACGCGGAGGTGCTCTTGGCGGGGCTGCTGCTGGACGACGAGCCGCGGCTGTCGTTGCGGTAGAAGCCGGAGCCCTTGAAGACGATGCCGACCGCGGAGAACACCTTCTTGAGGCGTCCGTTGCAGGCGGGGCACTCCGTGAGCGCGTCGTCGGTGAACTTCTGCACCGCCTCGAGGCCCTCGCCGCACTCGGTGCACTGGTACTGGTAGGTCGGCACTTGTCTTCCTCCTGGCACTCTCACTCGATGAGTGCTAACGACGCTCCATATTGCAGTATTCCCGCCCGCCAGTCCACCGTGACCGGCGGACGGTGACCGACTCCACGCTCGGTCAGGCGCGCGCCAGCTCCCGTTCGCGGTCCTCGGAAACGGCCGGAACCCGGGCGTCGGCGCCGTCCGCCGGGGCGCCGGCGACCACGGTCGAGGAGCGCGGCAGCAGGTGGGCGCGGAGCGCCAGCAGCACCGTCAGGGCCAGCGCCGTACCTGCCAGCGGCACCAGGAAGCCCATGCTCGGGCCGAAGCGGTCCGCCAGCTGGCCGGACGAGGTGGCCGCGGCCGCCTGGCCCAGCGCGACCGCGCCGGTCAGCCAGGTGAACGCCTCGGTGCGGGCGGCGGCCGGCACCAGCGACTCCACGAGGGTGTAGCCGGTGATCAGGGCCGGGGCGATGCACAGGCCGACGACCAGGCCGACGGCGCCCAGCAGCGGCATCGCGGTGACCGCCCACAGCGGGGTGGTGGCCAGCGCCAGCAGCCCGTAGGCGACCAGCAGCCGGCGCCGCGGGCCGACCTTCCAGGCGAGGGCGCCGCAGGCGATACCGGCGAGCATGTTGCCGCCCGCGAAGATCCCGTAGAGCACGCCGTTGATGCCGGGCTGCCCGATGTGCTCGGTGAAGGCGGTCAGCGAGACCTGCATCCCGCCGAAGACGGCGCCGATGCCGAGGAACGCCACGATCAGGACGCGTACGCCGGGCACCGACAGTGCCGAGACGCGCGGCCGGTCGCCGGCCTGCGCCCGGTGCACCGCCGGCTGGCTGCGCTTCTGCGCGGCGAACAGCAGCCCGCCGGCCAGGGTCAGCGCGGCCTCGGCGACCAGCCCGGCCGCCGGGTGGATGCCGGTGCACAGCGCGGTCGCCAGTACGGGGCCGACCACGAAGGTGAACTCGTCGGTCACCGACTCGAAGGCGGCGGCCGTCGGCATCAGCGGACTGCCGCCGAGCCGGGCGGCCCAGCGGGCCCGCACCATCGGGCCGACCTGCGGCGTCGAGGCGCCCGTGGGGACCGCCACCACGAACAGCGCCCACAGGGGGGCGTGGGCGAGAGCGAGGGCGATCAGCGCCGCGACACCGGCGACATGCGCCAGCACGCCGGGGATCAGCACCGCGCGCTGCCCGAAGCGGTCGGCGAGCTTGCCGCTCTGCGGGGCGAACAGCGCCATCGAGACACCGGTCGTGGCGGACACCGCGCCCGCGGTGCCGTACGAGCCGGTGGTGGACTGGACGAGCAGCACGATGCCGATCGTCAGCATGGCGAAGGGCTGCCGGGCCAGGAAGCCGGGCAGCAGGAATGTCCATGCACCAGGGGTGCGGAGCAGTGGTCCGTATCCGGAACGGGAGTCCTTGACCGCGGATGCCACGGCCGGGCCTTTCTGCCGCCTGGTAGCGCGCCACCCGCGAGGTCGTCACGGGAACGCGCCGAGAGCTGTCCTCTCGCGCAGGACCGAGTGATACCGCGTGGTCCGCACCGGGAGAGGTGGCTGCGTAAGGCAGGGGGACCGCGGCCGCCGAGCGGTCGCGCCAGCTCTGCATCAGGCAGAGTTGGTTCGTCGATGTGCCTCTTCATACTACAGGCCGCGGGGCGTGCAGCCCTGGGATCGGTCAGGGCAGAACGTAAATTCCCTTGGGATCCGTGGAGAGATACAGCACATTCCCGCTCGGGGAGCGGCCGGACCTCAGCGGTGGCGGTGCCGCGACCGTCCCGTGGGGCCGCCGGTCCCCAGCCAGCCGGCCAGCTTGCCGCCCTGGGAGACCGCCTGGAGCCGCCGCTCCGCCGCGTCCCGGACCGGATCGGTGGCGACCACCAGCAGCTCGTCGCCGCGCCGCAGCACCGTGGCGGGTGACGGCACGAAGCTGGAGCCGTCCCGGACGATGAGGGTGACCGCGGCGCCCGCGGGCATCCGGAGCTCGCCGACCTCGACGCCGTGCATACGGGACGCCGGGCCGATGGACGTGGACAGCAGATGGCCGCGCAGCCGCTCCAGGGGCGCCGACTCGATGCCCAGGTCGGCGGCCTCCTCGCCGTCGCCCAGCCGCAGCCGCCGGGCCAGCCAGGGCAGTGTCGGCCCCTGGACCAGGGTGTAGACCACGACCAGCACGAAGACGATGTTGAAGACCCGTTCGCTGCCCGGGACATCAGCCACCATCGGGATGGTGGCCAGCACAATCGGCACCGCACCGCGCAGCCCGGCCCACGACAGCAGGACCTTCTCCGGCCACGGCACCCGGAACGGCATCAGCGCCACGAACACCGAGGTAGGCCGGGCCACCAGCGTCAGGATCATGCCGATCACCAGCGCCGGGACGATGTCGTCGATCAGGTTGTGCGGGGTCACCAGCAGGCCCAGCAGGACGAACATGCCGATCTGGCCGAGCCAGCCGAGGCCCTCGGCGAAGCCGCGGGTGGCCGGGGCGTGCGGCAGTTTGGCGTTGCCGAGGATCACCGCGGCCAGGTAGACGGCGAGGAAGCCGGAGCCGTGCGCCAGCGCGCCGGCCGCGTAGGCGGAGACCGCGATGGCCATGACGGCGATCGGGTACAGGCCGGACGCGGGCAGCGCCACATGCCGCATGGCGTACGCGCCGAGCCAGCCGATGGCCAGACCGATGGCGGCGCCGATCGCCAGCTCCAGGGTGATCTCACCGAGCAGGGTGTACCAGTGCTCGACCGGCCCCGCGGTGGAGAAGGCGACGACGAGGATGACCACGGGGGCGTCGTTGAAGCCGGATTCGGCTTCCAGTACGCCGGTCAGGCGGGCCGGCAGCGGCACACTGCGCAGCACGGAGAAGACGGCCGCGGCGTCCGTCGAGGAGACCACGGCACCGATCAGCAGCGCCTGGCGCCAGTCGAGTCCGGCCAGATAGTGCGCTCCTGCCGCGGTGACCCCCACGCTCACCGCGACGCCGACCGTCGACAGCGCTGCCGCCCGGGGCAGCGCCGGTCTGATCTCTTTCCACTTGGTGCCCAGGCCGCCCTCGGCGAGGATCACGACCAGCGCCGTATAGCCCAGGAGTTGGGTCAGCTCGGCGTTGTCGAAGATGACGCCACCGGGCCCGTCCTGTCCTATGGCGACGCCTATCCCCAGATAGATGAGCAGGCTGGGGAGCCCGCTGCGCGAGGAGAGCCGTACCGCGGCGACCGCAATGAGCAGTACGAGCGAGCAGACCAGCAGGAGTTCATTGAGGTGGTCGACAGACAGGAGCTGATCCTTCCTCGCACGGGTTCCGGCGGCTTTCCTTACCGTATCTAGTTACTGAGACTAACAATTTACCATTACTTGAATGTTGGCTGCGCTGGCGGTGACTCCGCGTAGGGGTCCTTGAACCCGTGCGCCTATGGTTGCTCCAGCACTCCCACCCTGCCCCTCGAAGGACAGAGATGCCCGCCAACAAGTCCGGCCCAGTCCCCAGGAAGAAGAAGGGGCGGCGCGGCCGCCTCGTCGCGATCACGGTCGTGCTGCTGCTCGTGGCGGGCATCGGCTTCGGCGCGTTCTGGGGCGTCAGTACCGTCCGTGCGTCGTTCCCGCAGACCACGGGCTCACTCAAACTCCCGGGACTGACCAACCCGGTGGACGTCACCCGCGACGCCCACGGCATCCCGCAGATCTACGCCGACACCGACGAAGACCTCTTCCGCGCCCAGGGGTACGTCCAGGCCCAGGACCGCTTCTGGGAGATGGACGTACGGCGGCACATGACCGCCGGCCGGCTCTCGGAGATGTTCGGCAAAGGCCAGGTCAAGACCGACTCGTTCCTGCGCACCCTCGGCTGGCACGAGGTGGCGCAGAAGGAGTACGACACCAAGCTGTCGCCCGGCACCAAGAAGTACCTCCAGTCCTACTCCGCGGGCGTCAACGCCTACCTCAAGGACCACGAGGGATCCGCGCTGTCCCTGGAGTACGCGGCGCTGGACTTCGAGAACGACTACAAGCCCGAGAAGTGGACCCCGGTCGACTCGGTGGCCTGGCTCAAGGCGATGGCCTGGGACCTGCGCGGCAACATGCAGGAGGAGATCGACCGGTCCCTGATGACCAGTCGCTTCACCCCCGCGCAGATCGCCCAGCTCTACCCGGCATACCCGTACAAGCGGAACAAGCCGATCGTCGAGGGCGGCGCGGTCGACCCCGCCTCCAAGCGGTTCACGCCCAGCGGTTCGGCGAACGCCGCCCCGGCCGGCCCCGGCGGGGTCACCGCCGGCCTCCAGACGCAGCTGTCCTCGCTGTCCAAGACGATGAACGAGGTCCCGGCGCTGCTCGGCCCCAACGGCAACGGCATCGGCTCCAACTCCTGGGTCGTCTCCGGCGCCCACACCACCACCGGCAAACCGCTGCTCGCCAACGACCCGCACCTGGCACCCCAGATGCCGTCGCTCTGGTACCAGATGGGCCTGCACTGCCGCACCACGAGCCCCAAGTGCAACTACGACGCCTCCGGATTCACCTTCTCCGGGATGCCCGGCGTCGTCATCGGCCACAACCAGGACATCTCCTGGGGCATGACCAACCTCGGCGCCGACGTCACCGACCTGTATCTGGAGAAGGTCAACGCCGACGGGTACTTCTACGACAACAAGCAGCAGCCCTTCATAACCCGCAAGGAGACCATCAAGGTCGCCGGCGGCGAGAGCCGCGAGATCACCGTCCGGTCCACCAGGAACGGGCCGATCGTCTCCGACCGCAACGGCGAACTGGCCAACGTCGGCAAGGACGCCCCGGTCGGCAACGCCGCCCCGGACCGCGGTGACGGCTACGCCGTATCGCTGCGCTGGACCGCGCTGGACCCCGGCAAGTCCATGGACGCCGTCTTCGAGATGAACCGCGCCAAGGACTGGAACGACTTCCGCAAGGCCGCGGCCCACTTCGAGGTCCCGTCCCAGAACCTGATCTACGCCGACACCAAGGGCAACATCGGCTACCAGGCTCCCGGCCGGATCCCGGTCCGCGGCAAGGGGGAGGGCCAGTTCGACGGCACCTACCCGGCGCCCGGCTGGAACCCGAAGTACCAGTGGACCGGCTACATCCCGCAGAAGGCCCTGCCGTACGAGTACAACCCCCGGCGCGGCTACATCGTCACCGCCAACCAGGCCGTCACCGACGAGAAGTACCCCTACCTCCTCACCAAGGACTGGGGCTACGGCTCCCGCAGCCAGCGGATCAACGACCTGATCGAGTCGAAGATCAAGGACGGCGGCAAGGTCTCCACCGACGACATGCAGACCTTCCAGAAGGACAACAGCAGTGAGATCGCCCGGCTGCTGACGCCCTACCTGACGAAGATCGACATCAAGGACAAGTACGTCCGCGACGCCCAGCAGCTGCTGGAGGGCTGGGACTTCACCCAGGAGCCCGACTCCGCCGCGGCCGCCTACTTCAATGCCGTCTGGCGCAACACCCTCAAGCTCGCCTTCGGCAACAAGATGCCCAAGGAGGTGCGCCCCGACGGGCAGTGCCTCACCGTCCGCCCGGCCGACGAGACCGGCCCCGCCGACGAGAACGACAAGTACCTCCGCGAATGCGGCGAGCGGGCCGGGGACACCGCCCAGCCCGACGGCGGCGACCGCTGGTACGAGGTCGTCCGCGGCATCCTCGACGACCCGGACAACGCCTGGTGGAAGACCGAGGACCGGCCCAACCGCCCCGGTGACAAGAACCGCGACCAGCTCCTGGCACACGCCATGAAGGACGCGCGCTACGAGCTGACCTCCAAGCTGGGCAAGAACATCGACAACTGGAGCTGGGGACGGCTGCACCAGATGTTCCTGACGAACCAGACCCTGGGCACCGACGGACCCGGCATGCTCCAGGGCCTGTTCAACCGCGGCCCCTGGAACCTCGGCGGCGGTGAGGCCGCGGTCGACGCCACCGGCTGGAACGCCGCCGGCGGCTACGGGGTCACCTGGGTCCCGTCGATGCGGATGGTGGTCAACCTCGCCGACCTCGACAAGTCCCGCTGGATCAACCTCACCGGCGCCTCCGGGCACGCCTACGACGCGCACTACTACGACCAGACCGACAAGTGGGCCAAGGGTGACCTGCTGCCCTGGGCGTACAGCGAGAAGGCCGTGAAGAACGCGAGCAAGGACACGCTGACGCTGTCCCCGTAGGGGCGCGGGTGGCGGGCACGCCGCCACCTGGTGAGCGCCGAGCCGTCGGGCGGGCCGGAGGAATCCGGTCCGCCCGACGGCTTTCCGGTTCCTCCCGACGGCTTTCCGTTTCCTCCGCACGGCTTTCCGGTTCCGCCCGGCCGTTTCCCCGTCGGCCGTGCTGCCCGGCCGCCGCCCGCCCGCCCGTATACGGCCCGCCTCAGCCCTCCGCGGGCTCCCCCGGCTCCGTGAACCGGTGCACGCCCGACGGGGTCACCGCGGCATGCACATGCCGGTCGTGCGGCTCGCCCGGTACCTCCGCCAGCACCTCCGCGTCGTACAGCAGCACCACCAGCGACGCCCGCGCCCCGGCCCGCTCCAGCCGCGCCAGCACCCGGTCGTAGGAGCCGCCGCCGCGCCCCAGCCGCAGCCCGCGACGGTCCACCGCGAGCCCCGGCAGCAGCACCACGTCCGCCTCCGTGACGGCCTCCGGGCCCAGCCGCTGCCCGTCCGGCTCCAGCAGCCCGCGGTCCGCCCGTACGAGGCCCTCGGCGCCCTCGTAGAGCGCCCAGTCCAGGTCGTTGTCCGGCAGCAGCACGGGCAGCAGCACCTGCACGCCTTCCGCCCGCAGCAGATCGAGCAGGGCGCGGGTGGAGGGCTCGCCGCCTATCGAGACATACGCGGCGACCGTGGGCAGCGCCCCGGGCCGCGGGGCGACCGGCCACACCAACTCGTCCAGCTCCAGCGCGCGTCGCGCCAGCGCCTCGCCCGTCGCCGCGACGACATCCGGCGGCAACGCTCTCCTCACCTCCAGGAGATCCCGCCGCAACCTGTGCTTCCTATCGTGGCCGATGCTCACTGTGCGCCCTTGCTCCCGCTCTCATGCTCTATTCACCAGACCCTCATCATCGTGCCGATAGGGCCGGTTATGGTGTCGCGCATGACCCCATCGCACACACGGATCAGCAAGGCTGTCATCCCCGCAGCCGGCCTCGGCACCAGGTTTCTCCCCGCCACAAAGGCCACACCCAAGGAGATGCTCCCGGTAGTCGACAAGCCCGCCATCCAGTACGTGGTGGAGGAGGCCGCCGCCGCCGGGCTCTCCGACGTCCTGATGGTGACCGGCCGCAACAAGCGCCCCCTTGAGGACCACTTCGACCGCAATTACGAGCTCGAAGAGGCCCTGCACCGCAAGGGCGACGAGTCCCGGCTCGCCAAGGTGCAGGAGTCCAGCGACCTGGCGACCATGCACTACGTGCGCCAGGGCGACCCCAAGGGCCTGGGCCACGCGGTGCTGTGTGCCGCACCACACGTGGGTGACCAGCCGTTCGCGGTCCTCCTCGGCGACGACCTGATCGACCCCCGCGACCCGCTGCTGGCGCGCATGGTCGAGATACAGGAGCAGCACGGCGGCTCCGTCATCGCCCTCATGGAGGTCGACCCCGCGCAGATCCACCTCTACGGCTGCGCGGCCGCCGCCCCCACCGGCGACGACGATGTCGTGGTCGTCTCCGACCTGGTCGAGAAGCCCGACCCGGCCGAGGCCCCCAGCAACCTCGCCATCATCGGCCGCTACGTCCTCGACCCGGCCGTCTTCGAGGTGCTGCGCAAGACCGCCCCGGGCCGCGGCGGCGAGATCCAGCTCACCGACGCCCTCCAGGCGCTGGCCGCCGACCCCGGCCTCGGCGGCCCGGTGCACGGCGTGATCTTCAAGGGCCGCCGCTATGACACCGGCGACCGCGGCGACTATCTGCGTGCCATTGTCCGACTGGCATGCGAACGTGAAGACCTGGGCCCGGACTTCCGGACCTGGCTTCGCAGTTACGTCACCGAGGAGATGTGAGACGTTGAACAACGCCACCGGCCGGACCAGCCACCAGGACCGCGTCTGGTCGGTGGCCGAGCATCTCGACGACGTGCTGTCGAAGATCGCTCCGCTCGACCCGATCGAGCTGCAACTCCTCGACGCCCAGGGCTGCGTCCTGGTCGAGGACATCACGGTCCCGGTCGCCCTGCCGCCCTTCGACAACAGCTCCATGGACGGCTACGCGGTCCGGGCCGCCGATGTCGCGGACGCCACGGAGAGCGCCCCGGTCACCCTCACCGTCATCGGCGATGTCGCGGCGGGCAGCGGTGAGCTGCCCGCGATCGGGCCCGGCCAGGCCGCCCGCATCATGACCGGCGCCCCGGTACCGCCCGGCGCCGGGGCCGTCGTTCCCGTGGAGTGGACCGACGGCGGCACGGGCCAGGGGCCGGCCGCCACGATGCGCGCCCACAGCGCCGCCCCCCAGGACGCCGGCGGCGAGGTCCGCGTCCACCGCCCGGCCGCCGCCGGCGCCCACATCCGCACCCGCGGCAGCGATGTCCCGGAAGGCGAGTCGGCCCTGGCGGCGGGCACGGTCCTCGGCCCCTCCCAGATCGGCCTGCTCGCCGCCATCGGCCGCGGCACGGTCCGGGTCCGCCCCCGCCCCCGCGTCGTGGTGCTGTCGACCGGCAGTGAACTGGTCCAGCCCGGCGAGGCGTTGGGCCCCGGCCAGATCCACGACTCCAACAGCTTCCAGCTCACCGCCGCCGCCCGCGCCGCCGGCGCCATCGCCTACCGCGTCGGTGCCGTCGCCGACGACGCCGACACCCTCCGCTCCACCCTGGAGGACCAGCTCATCCGGGCCGACATCCTGGTCACCAGCGGCGGTGTCAGCGTCGGCGCGTATGACGTGGTCAAGGAGACGCTGGTCGCCCTGTCCGAGACGGAGCCCGACAGCTCGTCCCTCGCGGACGGCACGGTCGAGTTCCGCCGGCTCGCCATGCAGCCCGGCAAACCCCAGGGCTTCGGCCTCATCGGCCCCGACCGCATCCCGCTGCTCGCGCTGCCCGGCAACCCCGTCAGCTCGTATGTCTCCTTCGAGCTGTTCGTCCGCCCGGCCATCCGCGCCCTCATGGGCCTGCCCGAGGTCCACCGCCCCACCACTCCCGCCCGCTGCACCGAGGCCGTCGCCTCCTCGCCCAAGGGGAAGCGCCAGTTCCTGCGCGGCTCCTACGACGCCGAGGCCGGCACGGTCACCCCCGTCGGCGGCGCCGGCTCCCACCTGATCAAAGCCATGGCGCACGCCAACGCGCTGATCATCGTCCCCGAGGACACCACCGAGGTCCCCGCGGGCGCGGACGTGGAGGTCGTCCTGCTCGGATAGCCCGCTGCCGCCGGGGGTACGGTGTCGTCCCACAGGCGGCAGTTTGGTACCGGGAGAACGATGAGCAGCGGCCAGCAACACCTCACCCATCTCGACGCGGCGGGCGCGGCGCGGATGGTCGACGTCTCCGGGAAGGACGTCACCGCCCGCACCGCTCGCGCCCGCGGCCGCGTCCTGGTGTCATCGCAGGTCATCGAGCTGCTGCGGGGCGAGGGCATGCCCAAGGGCGATGCCCTCGCGACCGCCCGGATCGCCGGCATCATGGGCGCCAAGCGCACCCCCGACCTGATCCCGCTCTGCCACCCGCTGGCCGTCTCCGGCGTCAAGGTCGATCTCGCCGTCACCGACGAGGCCGTCGAGATCACCGCCACGGTCAAGACCACCGACCGCACCGGCGTCGAGATGGAGGCGCTGACCGCCGTCTCCGTCGCCGCGCTCACCGTCGTCGACATGATCAAGGCCGTCGACAAGGCCGCGGTGATCTCCGACATCCGCGTGGAGGAGAAGACCGGCGGCAAGTCCGGCGACTGGAGCCGGTCATGACCTCCGCCCGCGCCCTCGTCGTCACCGCCTCCAACCGCGCCGCGGCCGGCCTCTACGCCGACAAGAGCGGCCCGCTGCTCGCCGAGGGCCTGGCGGCCATGGGCTTCGAGGTGGACGGCCCGCAGGTGGTGCCCGACGGCGACCCGGTGGAGGCCGCCCTGCGCGGCGCCGTCTCCGCCGACCGGTACGCCGTCATCCTCACCACCGGCGGCACGGGCCTGTCACCCACCGACCGCACCCCCGAGGCCACCCGCCGGGTCCTGGACTACGAGGTCCCCGGCATCCCCGAGGCGATCCGCGCCGCCGGCCGCACGAAGGTCCCCACCGCCGCGCTCTCCCGCGGCCTGGCGGGCGTCGCCGGTACGACCCTGATCGTCAACCTCCCCGGCTCCTCCGGCGGGGTCCGCGACGGCCTCGCCGTCCTCACCGAGCTGCTGCCGCACGCCGTCGACCAGATCCGCGGCGGCGACCACCCCAGACCCTCCGGGAGCCCGAGCTGAACGCGCCCTGGCCGGTCATCCTGACGGACGGTGAGGTCACCCTCCGCCCGATAAGGGTGCGCGACCAACGGGCCTGGCGTGAGGTCAACCGCCGTAACCGCGACTGGCTGCGCCCCTGGGAAGCGACCATCCCGCCGCCCCCGCCCGGCCTCGCGCCGCCGCACCGCCCCACGTTCCGTCAGATGGTCCGCCATCTCCGCGGCGAGGCGCACGCCGGCCGGATGCTGCCGTTCGTCGTCGAATACCGCGGCCGGCTCGTCGGCCAGCTGACGGTCGCGGGTATCACCTGGGGCTCCATGTGCTCCGCCCATATCGGCTACTGGGTCGACCAGGAAGTCGCCGGCCGCGGTGTCATCCCGACGGCCGTGGCGCTCGCCGTCGACCACTGCTTCCGGGCCGTGGGCCTGCACCGCATCGAGATCTGCATTCGCCCGGAGAACATCCCCAGCCGCCGGGTGGTCGAAAAGCTCGGGTTCCGGGAAGAAGGCATCCGCCCGCGCTACCTTCACATCGACGGCGCCTGGCGCGACCACGCGGTTTTCGTCCTCACCGCGGAAGAGGTGCCCGAAGGTCTGGTCAACCGCTGGCGGCGGGGGAAACCGCGGACGCCCGGCGCACCCCACAAATAAAATAAATGTTCGAATGCATTCGCCGAATGACCGGATCGGCGGAGGAGCTGATCTCTACGATCACAAAAAAGTTCGAGATATCAGCCAGATCGTGCGACACACCGGCCCAATTGGCGGATGGCCCCATGCAAACCCCTCTACCGTGTGAGTTGTGAGAAGCAGCGGCCTCATCTACGCAGTCATCGTCGGGGCCTGGGCTGCCTATTTGGTGCCGATGTGGCTCCGTAGGCAGGACGAGCTCAACGAGGCCCGTCCGACCGAGCGCTTCAGCACCGCCATCCGGCTGCTGTCCGGACGCGCGGCGATGCAGCGCCGCTACGACAAGCGGCACGGGGAGTACCCCGCCGACGATGCGGGCGACGAAGCGGACCCGGACGCTCCGGCCGACGAGGCCGCCGCCCGGGCCTTCGGCGACCCCGCTGCGGACCCGGCCGAGGCCGGCCACACCCGGGTGCAGGCCGCCCCGCCGCGCCCCTCCGCCGCCGAGCGGACCAAGCGCGCCAAGGTCCTCGCCCGCCGCCGTCGCACCATCACCATCCTGTTCCTCACCTTCACCATCGGCGCCATCGTCGCCGCGGTCGGCGGCCTCCCCTTCCTCTGGGCCCCCGCCCTCCCCGCCCTCCTCCTGACCGCGTACATCATTTACCTGCGCGCCCAGGAGCGGCGGCGCTTCACCTTCACCATGGACCGGCGCAAGGCGGAGGCGGCGGCCCAGCGACTGCGGGAGGGCCGGCGCCGCCCTCCGCAGGCGGCCGACCAGCCGCCCGCCGACGAGCACCCGGCCGAGCCCGGCCTTGACACCCCGGCCGAGGCCGCCCCGGAGCCGCCCCGCCCCGCGACCCCCGCCCATACCGCGGGCCGCCGCGCCCTGGTGGAGGAGACCGACCACGCCGAGTGGGTCGACCAGCAGCGCGAACGCGAGCGCCCCGCGGCCGGCAGCTGGGAGCCGGTCCCGGTCCCCCTCCCCACCTACGTCACCGCCCCGGTCGCCCCGCGCGCCACCAGCCATGTCGACCTGGACGCCGAAGACGCCTGGAGCTCCGCCCGCTCCAGCGCCGCCGCCGACCACCCCCACCACGACCCCCAAGCGGACCGCCCCACCCACCCCGGCCGCCGCACCCGCGGCCGAACCCCCCTCTTCGACCAGTACGAGGACGAGGACCGCCCGCGCGCGGCGAACGAGTGACGGCCCTCCGCTGACCAGCACCGGAAGCGATTTCCGAGCACCGCGACCGAGATGCTAGAGTTTCACTCGTCGCAAGGGCCTGTGGCGCAGCTGGTAGCGCACCTCGTTCGCAACGAGGGGGTCAGGGGTTCGAATCCCCTCAGGTCCACAGCACGTCAAAGCCCCCGCCGGGGATATCCGGTGGGGGCTTTTTCGTGCGTTGCGCCTGTCGCGTCGCCGGTGTCGGGACGCCAACCGCTGCTCCCGGAGCTGCCGCTCGGCCTTGCGGGTCTCGGAGAGTGAGGAGCCCGGCCGACGATCACTCCAGTGTGCGGGCTGAGGGGGACTCAGAGGGGGTGGGGTGGGGGCCTGTCGGTGGTGGGGCTAGCGGCGGTGGCGGTGAGGGTGGTGGGGGTGGTGGTGATGATGACGGTTGCTGTGGCTGTGGCTGTGGCTGTGGCCGTGGACGTGGCGGTGGTGGTGCTTGGCGCGGTGGTGGTGGCGGGGGGAGTGTGAGGCGCGGGTGGGGTGGGTGAGGAGGATGCCGCGTTTGGCCAGGTAGGGGAGGGGGTTGATGTCCGAGCCGTAGTGGCGGGCGGTGCGGACCTCGAAGTGGAGGTGGGGGCCGGTGGCGCGGCCGGTGGCGCCGCTGTAGCCGAGGTGGGTGCGGGCGCGGACCTTCTGGCCGGGGCGGACCGTGATGCGGGAGAGGTGGCCGAAGAGGGTGTAGTGGCCGTCGTTCATCCGGATCGTCACGGCCTTCCCGTAGGCGCCCGATCTTTTGGCGAGGACTACGGTGCCGGAGCCCACGGACCTGACCTTGGTCCCGGCGCGGACGGCGAGGTCGATGCCCGTGTGGTGACCGGCCTGCCAGCTGCCGCGGACGCCGTAGGGCGAGCTGATGCGGTGGCGGGCCTTCGTGGGGTGGTCCCAGGTGCCGGCCGGGGCGGCGAGGGCCGCCTGGGAGGCCGCCAGGGCGAGGACGCAGCTCGTGGCCGTCGGGGCTATGGCGAGCAGCAGCATTCTGCGCAGCGGGGTGCTTTTGCGGAACGTGGTCATAGTTGCGAGCCCACGCCTGGTGGCGGGCGCGCGCATCCCGGGGCGGGGCGCCGGGCCGCCGAACGGGTGGCTGAGCGTCGGCCGGGCGGGTTCTGTTCGGGCGGCCGGCGGGAGACGAGTCCGGGCGGGCGACGGGCGGGGGCGAGTTCGGGCGGACGGCGGGCGACGGGGGCGAGCTCGGACGGGCAGCGGGCAGCGGGCGACGGCCGGCGGGCGGGGGATGAGCTCGGGCAGGTGCCGGCCGGGCGGGGCCGGTGGTCGCTCAGGCCGGCGGGTGTTCGGCTGCTGTCAGGTGCTCGACTGTCTTGAGGACCTCGGTGGCGCCGTCCTCGGTGGCGAGGCGGTGGGCGGCGGCGAGGGCGTGGTCGCGGCGGGCCGGGGCCTCGGTGGCCTGGGTGAGGGCGTGGGAGAGGCGGGCTACGGCGCGGTCGCCGGACAGTTCCTTGAAGGGGATCGGGGCGGTGGCGACGCCCAGGGCGGCCAGGCGGGCGGCCCAGAAGGGCTGGTCGGCGGTGACCGGGACCGGGATGGTGGGGACGCCGGCGCGGACGCCCGCGGCGGCGGTGCCGGCGCCGCAGTGGTGCACCACCGCGGCCATCCGGGGGAAGAGGAGGGCGTGCGGGACCTCGCCGATGGTGAGGAGGTCGGCGTCCGTGGAGGGGTGCCCGGCGGACAGGCCGGCCCAGCCGGACTGGAGGATGCCGCGGACCTTGGCGCGGCGCAGCGCGGCCGCCGCGAGCGCGCTCAGCCGCTCGCCCGCGCCGCCCGCCATGCTGCCGAAGCCGACGAACACCGGGGGCGGGCCCGCGGCGAGGAAGTCCTCGACGACAGGCGGGAGTCGGTCGTCCGGCGCATGCCAGGGCCACCAGTTCCCCACGATGTCGAGGCCGGGGCGCCAGTCCGTGGGGCGGGGCACCAGGACCTCGCTGAAGCCGTGCAGGACCGGGCGGCCGGCGGCTTCGGCGCGGCGGCGGACCGTACGGGGTGTGGCGGGCGGCAGTCCGAGGCGGGCGCGCAGCTCGCGGGTCGCGTCGGCGTAGAGGCGGTCGATGACGCGGAGGGAGAGCCGGCCGGCGGCGCGGTTGCCCCAGCGGCCCAGTGAGCGGCCGCCGCTGACCACCGGGGCGAAGTCGCCGGTGGGGGCGCCGGGCACGAGGGGCAGGTCCAGGAACGGGATGCCCCGCGCCTCCGCGAGGTGGTGGCCGAGCGGGGCGGTGGTGGCGGAGAGCAGGAGCAGGCCGGTGTCCTCGCGGGCGGCGTCGGCGAGGCCGGTGCCCAGCTCCCTGATGAAGGCGGCGGCCTGGCGCATCAGGTCGCGGTTGCCGCCGGGGCTTGAGGGCCGGCCCGGCTCGGTGGCGGTGCGGCGGGTGCGGGGGTCGGCCGGCAGCCGGCGGAACTCCAGGCCGGCGGCCCGTACGAGCGTGGCGTAGCTGTCGTGGGTGGCGAGGGCGACCTCGTGGCCGGCCGCGCGGAGCCGGGCGCCCAGGCCGGTGTACGGGGCGATGTCGCCGTACGATCCGGCGGCCGTGATCAGGATCTTTGTCATGGAGCGGTCAACTTTCTCCGGGTCGGGTGGTGTGGGCGCATGCGCCGGGGGGCGGGCGTGCCGGGTACGGCGGACAGAGCGGGTACGGCGGGCAGGGCGATGCGGCGGATGCGGTGAGCCCTCGCGACCGGCCGCCGCCCGGCGGTTGCTTCCGGGCGGGCGGCTGCCCGGCACCCCCGGGACCGGGCAGCTGCCCGCCCCTCGGCCCGCCCCTCGCCCCCCCCCGTACGGGCAGCCGCCCGCCCCTCAGCCCCCGGCGCCCGGCGACTGGCGGACCGCGTTGGCGTGTACGGCGGTGCGCAGGTACGGGGCGAGGCCGGGGCGTTGTTCGGTGGGTGGGACGAGCAGGGCGAAGGCGCGGGGGTCGGTGGCGAAGTCGTCGGCGATCCGGGTGTGCATGTCGGTGGGGCACGGGGTGAACCAGCGGGCGATGTGCCGGCGGTGTTCCTCCGCGAGGTCCATGGCGGGGGTGCCGTCCGGCGGCTCCCCGGCGTCGAAGGCCGCGCGGAGCCGGAGGCGCCAGTCGGCGGCCTCGGCCATGATCGTCGCCCAGTCCTCCTTGGAGTGCGCGGCGGCCCGCGCCATCGAGCGCTGATGGCCCTCGCGGTGCTGCCACTTGAGGTGGGCCTGGGTGGCGTAGGTGAGGTCGAAGGTCACCTCGCCGAAGACCTCGAACCGCTCCTCGGGGGTCAGCTCCACGCCGGTCTGCTGGACCTCCATGGCGTGTTCGGCGACCTCGACCAGCCGTCGCAGCTTGGTGATCTGGTCGTTGAGGAGGCGGTGCCGGGCGCGGAGGTGGTCCAGGGCGTTGGCCTGAGGGTCCTCCAGGATGGTGGCGATCTCGTCGAGGGGGAAGCCGAGTTCCCGGTAGAAGAGGATCTGCTGGAGCCGCGCGAGGTCGGCATCGCTGTAGAGGCGATAGCCGGCGGGGCTGCGGTCACTGGGGGAGAGCAGGCCGGATGTGTCGTAGTGGTGCAGGGTCCGCACCGTGATCCCCGCGAAGCCGGAGACCTGCCCGACCGAGTAGCTCATCGCAGCGCCTTTCGTCCCGTCATGTCCGGCCGGACCGCGGTCTTCCGGTGGTGAGGTCACCGGTGGCCGGGGCCGTGCCGTGGCTTCAGCGTGCGGCCTGACGTCGCGTGAGGGTCAAGCGGGGCGGGGCGGGTGCCGGGGCGCCCCGCCCCGTCCGGGCCGTTCGGGGAGGACGGGCGCCGGGCCCGTCCGCCGGCTCAGCCGTCCGCCGGGTACCGGTCCTGGAGCACCGAGGTCACCAGCGCCTGGACGTCCTCCCGGTCCAGGCCCTCGGCGCGGGCCCGGTCCATCCAGGAGCGGAGTTCCTCGCGGAGCAGGGCGTCCGCGGCGGACTCGGGGCGGGCGAGCGTACGGCTGACGAAGGTGCCGAGGCCGGGGCGCGGTTCGACCAGGCCCTCCCGCTCCAGCTCGCGGTACGCCTTGAGGGTCGTATTGGGGTTGACCTTGGTCGTGGCGGCCACCTGGGCGGCGGTCGGCAGCCGGTCGCCCTCCACCAGGACGCCCAACCGCAGTGCCTGCTGGACCTGTTGGACGATCTGGAGGTAGGTGGCTACACCGCTGCGACGGTCGATCCGGAACTCGACGACGCTCACCACCTCTCTGCTTCTTCCGGCCGTGCCGTCCTGGGGGCCGCCGGGGCCGGGCTGCCCGACCGCTTGATGATCAGGCCGGCCGTCCCGGGTGTCAAAGCGCCGCCCGGGGCGTGCCCCGTACGGTATGGACCCGCGGCCGCCCGCCCGTATCGGCCGTCGCGCGGCTGCCCGTTCAGAGCGGCCGCCGTTGTGCCCGCCAGACGACGCACGCCAGCACCACGGCGGCCAGCGCCAGCAGGAGCGCCGCGCCCCGCCACTGCATGCCGGACAGCTGCCCGTAGTCGAAGTACTGGGTCACCCGGTTGACGATGCCCAGCTTGGCCCGGCAGGCATCGGCCTCGCCGCCGTTGACGCAGGTGCCGAAGCCGTAGAGCTTGCCGTCCGCGGTGGACACCCAGTCGTCCATCCGTACGGCGTCGAACGGCAGGCGGGGGCCGTTGTCGGAGTCGTACGGGTAGCTGACGCTGCGCAGGGTGCCGAGCCGGGGGCGTACCTGCTCGGCCCAGAGCACGCCGGCGACCGTGGCCAGGAGGGCGGTGGCCGCCATGGCCGGCACCACCCGCTTGATCAGCATGCCGAGGGCGATCCCGCAGGAGGTCAGGAACAGGGTCATGGCGACCGGGACGGGGCCGGTGCTGTCGAAGGGGCCGTCCGCCAGCCAGTCGCCGGTCGCGATCAGCCCGTGGGCCGGGGTCCACAGCCAGGTGAAGAGGGCCGACAGCAGGGTGGTGCACAGCACCGCGACGGCCAGCGGCAGGCCGAGCGTGGCGGCGATCCAGCGGCCGCGGCTCACCGACTGGGTGGTGACCAGCGTGAGGGTGCCGTGCTCCTGCTCGCCCGCGATCAGCGGTGCGCCGAGGAAGACGCCGATGACGACGGGCAGGTAACGCATGAAGCTGAGGTCGCTGTCGAACGCCGAGCCGTAGCTGTTCCGGAACGCGGTGACCAGCTGTTCGTCGGGGCCGCCGGGCGAGGTGCCGTGGGTGTGCAGGAAGCCCTGTACGCCGATGCGCTGGTAGGCGAACGCGGCACAGCCCACGACGGTGGCCAGCAGGAGGGTGCGCAGCACGGTGCGGTGCCGGTGCCAGACCAGCCAGGGCAGGCCGTGCAGCGGACCGCGGCGGCCGCCGGCCGTACCGGCCGGGCCGTCCTCCTCGGCCGCGGCGGCAGGGCCGGAGGTGTGGGTCGTGCTCATGCCGCGGCTTCACCCGCTCCGCCGGCGCCGGCCCCGTCCATGACGAGGGTGGGGGCGTCGGGTGAGCGCAGATAGGCCAGCAGGACCTCCTCCATGCTCGGCGACAGCACCTCCCAGCTGTCGGAGAACGGCCCGCCGCTGCGGACCAGGGCGCTGAACTGCCGCCCGCTGACCCGGGATTCGACCACGGTGTGGTGCCGGCGCAGCTCTTCGGGCACCCCGTCGTCCCCCTCGGCGACGCCCGTCACCAGCAGGTGGGCGGGGATCAGGTCATCGGTCTGGCCGGCCATCCGCAGCCGGCCCTCGGCGAGGACGACGAGGTAGTCACACATGACCTCGATCTCGGAGAGCATGTGGGACGACATCAGGACGGTGGTGCCGTGCTCGGCGGCCTCGGCCACCAGCAGCCCGGACAGCTCGTGCCGGGCGAGCGGGTCGAGGTCGGACATCGGCTCGTCGAGCAGCAGCAGCTCGGGCCGCTTGCCGAAGGCGAGGGCGAAGGCGACGCGGGTGCGCTGGCCGCCCGAGAGGGTGCCGATACGGGCGCTGAGCGGCACCTTGCCGGACCGCACGATCCGCTCGGCCAGCGCCTGGTCCCAGCGCGGGTTGAGCTCACGGCCCAGCCGTAGCGTCTCGGCCACCGTGAAGCGGGGGTAGAGCGGCTTGTCCTGGGCGAGGAAGGCGATCCGGGGCAGCACGGCCGGGTCGGTGACCGGGACGCCGAACAGCTTCAGGGTGCCGGTGGTCGGCTGCACCAGCCGGGTCGCGGTGCCCAGGAAGGTGCTCTTGCCGGCGCCGTTGGGGCCGACGAGGGCGCAGATGTGGCCCGCCGGGAGCCGGAAGGAGCAGTCCCGCAGCGCCCAGCCGCGGAGGTACTTCTTCCCCAGTCCTTCGGCCTCGATGGCCCATGGGCTCGGGTCGCTCACCCGGATCCCCCCTTTAGCTAGTTGATTAGTGGAATGAGTATGGGGAGCGGTGCGGAGACATGTCAACAATGGGCGGGCTCGGGTGGCGGGGCAGCCCTCCGCCCGCGCGGGGCGGTCGGCTGCCCCGGCTGCCTCAGCCCTCCGCCACCAGCGCCTTCGCCATACAGCGGCTGTCCTCGTACGTCCGGTACAGACCGAACTTCTCGACCAGCACATAGCCGCTGGAGGCGTACAGCTCCAGCGCCTCCGGCTGTTTGATCCCGGTCTCCAGCACCATCCGGGAGCGCCCCGCGGCCCGGGCGTCGGCCTCCAGGACGGCCAGGATCCGCCGGGCCAGCCCCCGCCCGCGCGCCTCCGGGAGCACGAACATCCGCTTGATCTCGGCGTCGCCGACCGCGTACCCCTCCGCCGCGTCCTCCTGCCGCCGCCATCCGCCGGTGGCCAGCGGGCGGGTGCCGTCGTACGCGATCAGATACGTGCCGTGCGGCGGGGTGAACATCTCCGGAGTGAGCGGGGTGATGTCGCCCTCGTCGCCGTAGCGCCAGGCGTACTCCTGCTGCACCAGCGCGTCGAGGGCGACCGCGTCGGGGTGGTCATAGCGGACCGGACGTATCTCCATTCCAGAAAGCGTACGGGCGGGCGGGCGCCGGGCGCGACGAGGCGGGGGCCGCGGCCCGCGCGGCCCGGACGCCCGGGGGTGTGGGAGCCTGACCCCTGGCCCGAGGCGATGTGATGGGGCCGGGAAAGGGCTGGGTGAGGGTTGTGTACACCGTGACCTCGGTGAATGTGAACGGGCTGCGCGCCGCCGCCAAGAAGGGCTTCGTCCCGTGGCTGGCGGAGACCGCGGCGGATGTGCTGTGCCTGCAAGAGGTCCGCGCCGAGACCGCCCAGCTCCCGGACGAGGTGCGCGAGCCCGCGGGCTGGTACACCGTGCACGCCCCGGCGGCCGCCAAGGGCCGGGCCGGCGTCTCGCTCTACACCCGGCGGGAGCCGGACCGCGTCCAGGTCGGCTTCGGCTCGGCGGAATTCGACACCAGCGGGCGCTATGTCGAGGCGGACCTGCCCGGGGTGACCGTCGCCAGCCTCTATCTCCCCTCCGGGGAGGTCGGCACGGAGCGGCAGGACGAGAAGGAACGCTTCATGGCGGAGTTCCTGCCGTACCTGGTCGGGCTGCGCAAGCGGGCCGCGGCGGACGGCCGTGAGGTGGTGGTGTGCGGTGACTGGAACATCGCGCACCAGGAGGCCGACCTGAAGAACTGGAAGGCCAACCGGAAGAAGGCCGGATTCCTCCCGGAGGAGCGCGCCTGGCTGACCGATGTCCTGGACGGGACCCGCGGCGGCTACGTGGACGTCGTCCGCGCCCTGCACCCGGACACCGAGGGCCCGTACTCGTGGTGGTCGTACCGGGGCCGCGCCTTCGACAACGACGCGGGCTGGCGGATCGACTACGCCATGGCCACGCCCGGTCTCGCCCGGCGTGCGGTGAAGGCGTATGTGGAGCGGGCGGCCAGTCATGACCAGCGGTGGTCGGACCATGCGCCGGTGACGGTGGTCTTCGCACGGTAGGGAGCTCTCGCGAGGGCCCGGGGGCCTCGGTCTCCCTGCCGTCATGCCGGGCCTTCGTGCCTAATTGCCCGGAGGCTCTTTGTGCTTCCCTCTCAGGTGCGCCGCCAGCTTGCCGAGGGCGTCACGGACGGCCTCCGAGGAACTCGCGCTGAAGAAGGAGCCGACCACGGCAATGGCGGCCGAAGCGAAGGTGGCGATGGCGGAGAAGTATTCGAACCCGGTCACGGTGACACCTCCAATTCGCACAGGTACGTGGTCCACCCGGTGCTGACCAAGGTGGCGCCGAGCAGGACCAGGGACTGCCGTCCCAGCGCGACCTGGTCCACTCCCGACGTTTCGGTGCCCGCCGCCAGGAAAGTCACGAGTGCCAGCACGACGATGTTGAACACGCTCCACAGCTTGAGTGCTCTCGGCATTTTTCCCTCGGTGCGCATCAGCGCCTGACCAATGGCCGTGGCGGTTAATCCCATACAGACGATGTAGAGGTCCGCCCGGCTGGCCAGCTCGTACAGTCCCGGATTCTGGTGTCCCTTCTGGGTGAGCCCCTGAAGGAACCTGGCGACGGTCGGGAGTACCGCGAAGATGACGGCGAAGACGAACCACAGGCCGAGTTTCTCCAGCGCTTTGTGGCGGGCCGCTTTGAGGGCCGCGGGGTCGGCCGCCGGGGCCCCGGAGCCGTTCCACAGGCCGCCGCCGAGCGCGGGTGCGTTGCCGATCGCCCCGCCCGTTCCGGCCGGCGCGCCGTCTCCCGGCGGGGGTGTTGGCGCATCGGTCATTCACGGCCCCCTCGATGTCTCCCGGCTCATGGCGATCTGAGCCGTGCCGCGTCGGTGCGTGTCCACGTTTACACCAACTCGGCCCGGGCCGGGGGCGGTTTCGGCGGGTGTCCCGGGCCGCCGCGGCAGCAAAACGGCCCGCCGGGGATTCCGGCGGGCCGTCAAGCTGGGGGGTGGTGCGGGTGTGGCGTCAGGAGACGCGGGAGAACTTCACGTAGCCACCGTTGTCGGGACGCTCGAAGACGCCGCGGAAGGCCCAGTTGATGTAGCCGCCGTCGCCCTGGTTCGTGAACTCGCCGTCCTCGAAGACCCAGATGCCGTAGACGACACCGTCGTAGGTGGCGGTGCCGAAGGACTGCACACCGTTGAAGTGGTCCTCGTAGGGCTGGCTCAGGTTGTGGACCATGACGTTGTACTTGCCGCCGGCCGCGTAGAACGCCGACTCCATGAAGCTCTTGACGAAGCCCTCACGGTTCTGCGCGGTCTTGATCGACGCCTCGATCTTGTTGGCGATGCCGAGCACGTCGACGTTCATGTTGAGGTTCGCGTTGGCACCGACGCTGACCGGCGACTCGCCCGCCGCGGCGGCGGGAGCCGCGGGCGCCGCCGACGCGGTCGCCGGGAAGGCGACGGCCGTGCCGGCCAGGGCGGCGCACAGGGCCGCCACGGCAACGCCGTGCTTCACGAGGTTCTTCTGGGACATGGTTCTCCTCCATGGGTACGGATGGCATGCCTCTCCGGCCCCCTGCGGGTGGCGGGGACCGGAGAGGTGGCCCGGACGGCCGCGGGGGAAAGCGGCGGTCACCGGCACGGAAGCGATGTTTCACGGCGGCGCTCATGATCCGCTCACAATGTGATCATGTCCGCCGCCGGCAGTCCCGCGCCTTTCCTTGACATTGCGTCAATTCGCGTGCGGTGTCCGCATAGTGAGAGCGGCTGAGACAAACGGAACCTTGTGTTCCCGTCGGCGGTCTTTCTGGAAAAAGAGGCGATTTGCCGTGCCTGCGTCGACGGCGTGAAATCGAGGTCACAATGGTTCAGTTGCGGCTACTAGGGCCGGTTGAAATCGAGGTGAACAATGGGCGGCTGCTGAGCCTGGGAACGGGCCGCCTGCGTACCGTGGCCGCGATTCTGATCAGCGAGGTCAATCAGGTGATCCCGGTCGGCAGAATGATCGACCTGGCCTGGGACACGGACCCGCCGGCCAGAGCCAGAGGCGTGGTCCACAACCATGTGCACCGCTTGCGGCGGCTGCTGGTCGGCCAGGCCGAGATCGCCACCCGCGGCCAGGGGTATGTGCTGCTCGCCGATCCGTGTGCGGTGGACGTCAACCGGTTCCGGTATCTGGTGTCCAGTGCCCACGAGGCCGAGCCGCGGACCGCCGTCGCGAAGCTGCGCCAGGCCCTCGGGCTGTGGCGGGGCGAGGCGCTGGCGGATGTGCCCGGCGAACGGGTGCGGCGGGCGCTGGGCATCGGGCTGACCCAGGCGAGGGTGGCGGCGCTCCAGGAGCTCGGGGGCAAGCTGCTGCTGCTCGGCCGGTACGGGGAGCTGATCACGGAGCTGATGGCCTGGCTCGCCGAGCATCCCCTGCACGAGGAGCTGACCGCGCTGCTGATGCGCGCGCTTCAGGCGAGCGGCAGACAGGCCGAGGCCCTCGATCACTATCACCGCACCCGACGGCATCTGAAGGACCAGTTGGGCATCGATCCCGGCCCGGCCCTCCGTGAGACCTATCTGGCGGTGCTGGACGGGACGCCCGCGGGCAGCCCGCCGTTCGCCGGTCGGACGTCGGCCGGTCCCGGTCCCGGTCCCGGTTCCGGCCCCCGTGCGGGCTCCGGCCCCGGCCCGGGTTCCGGCCCCCGTCCGCGCTCCGGCCCCGGCCCGGGTCCCGGTCCGGCCGTCCCGTACGGTCCCGCCGTCCCCTACGGCCCCGCCGTCCCGTACGGGTCCGGCCCCCCGTCGGCTCCGCCCCCGGCCGTGGCCCAACTCCCGCCCCGTATAGCCGACTTCTGCGGACGGGTGCGGGAGGCCGTCGCGCTGGACCAGCAGCTGGACCGGCTGCCGCGGCCGGACTGTGTGGTGCTCACGGGCGCCGGAGGCACCGGCAAGACCACGCTGGCGGTGCACTGGGCGCACTCCCACAAGGACGAGTTCCCCGACGGGCAGCTCTTCGCCGACCTGCGGGGCTTCGAGCGTCCCCCGATGCGGCCGGCCACCGTACTGGCCATGTTTCTGCGGGCGTTGGGGGTGCCGGAGGCAAGGATCCCCGAACCCCTGGCGGAGCGCTCGGCGCTGTACCGCTCGCTGCTCGCCGGCCGGCGGATGCTCGTCGTGCTGGACAACGCCGGCACGGCCGAGCAGGCGCGCCCGCTGCTGCCCGCGACCCCGGGCTGTCTGGCGGTGGTGACCAGCCGGCGGCGGCTGAGCGGGCTGGTGGTCCGCGACGGGGCGGCCCTGCTCACGGTGGGGCCGTTCGCCGCGGAGGACGCCCTGGAGCTGCTGGGCAACGCGCTGGGCCGGTCCCGCGTCGCGGCGGACCGGGACGCCGCGCGGGCGCTCGTCGAGCGGTGCGACAGACTGCCGCTGGCGCTGCGGATCGCCGCCGCCCGGCTGATGGCGCACCCCGACTGGTCGCTGGGGCACTGGACGGCGAAGCTGGCCGATGAGCGGCGCCGGCTCCAGGAGCTGTCCGCGCACGACGCCGATCTGGCGGTGGAGGCCAGCCTCTATCTCAGCTATCGCGCGCTGTCGAGCGGGGCCGCCCGGCTGTTCCGCCTGCTCGGGCTGCACCCCGGCCCGGACGTGGACGTGCCCGCCGCCGTGGCACTGGCCGGACGAGATCCGGAACGCACCCACCGCCACCTCGCCGAACTGGGCGACGCGCACCTGATCCAGGAGCAGGCGCAGGGGTCCTACGTACGGACCGATCTGGTGCGCATCTACGCCGAGCAGCGCGTCGCGGTCGAGGAGACGCCGACCGAGCGGGACCTGGCCCGGCAGCGGCTGCGCGACCACATGGCGCGCTACGGGCCGGGGCGGTGCTGAGCCGCGGCCGCCCGGCGGCCCGCGGTCACGTCTCCTCGCCGCCCGCCTCGCGCCGCCACTGCGCCAGCTCCGCCCGGACGCGGCGGTCCATGGCCATCGAGAGCTCGGCCTCGACCACGCCCTTGGAGAGCGGGCGGAGCTTTTCGATGGTCTCGCCGATGCGGTCGACCTCCTGGGGGCCGACGTCCTCGCACGCCGCGATGCGGCTGAGGACGTCGGAGAGGAGGTGGGTGCGGATGAGGTCGGTGAAGACGTCGGCGAGGGCGTCGGCGTGGGCGCGTACCTGGCGGCCGGCTTCCAGGACGGCGGCCAACGGGATGCCCTGGTGGACGAGTTCGGTGGAGGCGTCCAGGAGGCGGCGGCTGATGTGGACGAACTCGTCGCCGTCGACGGCGAGATAGCCGAGGTCCAGGGACGTGCTGAGGTTCTCGGCGGTGATGTCCTCGCTGAAATGGTCGGCGAGTTCCTCGGGGGTGAGGCGGACCGGGGTCTCCTCGGACCAGGGCGGGACCAGGGGGTTCTCCAGGCCGAGGAGTTCGCCCACGTCGCGGCCGGTGTCGAAGGCCGAGAGGAGCTCGGCGATGCCGCCGAGGGTGTGGCCGCGGTCCAGGAGGGCGCCGATGGTGCGCAGCCGGGCGAGGTGGTGCTCGTTGTACCAGGCGATCCGGCCCTCGCGGCGCGGTGGCGGGATGAGCTTGCGCTCGCGGTAGAAGCGCAGCGTACGGACCGTGATGCCGGCTTCCTCGGCCAGCTCGGCCATCCGGAATTCGCGCGCGGCGCGGTGGCCCGCGGGCTCCGTCCGCTCGTCCTGGGGGTTCTCGTTCGCTGCCACGGACTCAGCCTATGCCGGGGGTGTGACGCGGGTCCGGCGGACGACCCGGCGTGCGACCGGCGGTAACTTCCTGCCGCCCGCCCCCTACCGCTCGGTACGCGGCTGCCCTACTCTCCCATTGTGCCAGTGATTGCTGGCGCGGTTGGCCGGGTGGCTGTGATGCCGAAGGTCGTGGGGCCGAAGATGGCAGGGAAGAACGTCGAACTCGGGAGGCGGCGGGATGGCCGAGCGCGAGCGCGGGCATGTGCGGGTTGCGGTGATCGGATCGGGTTTCGGAGGTCTGGGGGCGGCGGTCCGGCTGCGGCGCCAGGGAATCACCGACTTCGTGGTCCTGGAGCGGGCCGATGCGGTGGGCGGCACCTGGCGGGACAACAGCTATCCGGGATGTGCGTGCGATGTGCCCTCGCACCTGTACTCCTTCTCCTTCGCGCCCAATCCGGAGTGGCCGCGCAACTTCTCCGGGCAGCCGCACATCCGCGCCTACCTGGAGCGGGTCACCGACACCTTCGGGCTGCGTCCGCACCTCCGCTTCCACTCGGAGGTGCGCGCCCTGCGGTGGAACGGGGACGCGCTGCACTGGGAGCTGGAGACGGCGAGCGGACCGCTGACCGCCGATGTGGTGGTGTCGGCGACCGGACCGCTGTCGGACCCCAAGGTGCCCGACATTCCTGGGCTGGACACCTTCCCCGGCAAGGTCTCGCACTCCGCCCGCTGGGACCACGACTACGACCTGCGCGGCAAACGCGTCGCCATGATCGGTACGGGTGCCTCGGCGATCCAGATCGTGCCCGCCATCCAGCCGGACGTGCAGCGCCTCACGCTCTTCCAGCGCACCCCGCCCTGGGTGCTGCCGCGCGCCGACCGCAAGATCAGCGCGGCCGAGAAATGGCTGCACACCAAGGTCCCGGCGACCCGGGCCGCGCGCCGCGGGCTGCTGTGGGGACTGCGGGAAATGCAGGTCAGCGCCTTCACCAAGCGCCCCGATGAGCTGGGCCTGATCGAGTTCCTGGCCCGGAACCATATGAAGAAGGCCATCAAGGACCCGGCGCTGCGGGCCGCGCTGACCCCCGACTACCGCATCGGCTGCAAGCGCATCCTGCTCTCCAACACCTACTACCCGGCCCTGGCGCGGCCGAATGTGGACCTGGTCGCCGCGGGGCTGACGGAGGTCCGCGGCAGCACCCTCATCGGGTCCGACGGCAGCGAGGCGGAGGCCGATGCGATCGTCTTCGGCACCGGCTTCCATGTGACCGATATGCCGATCGCGCAGCGCGTCACGGGCGCCCACGGGACGACGCTGGCCGAGGAGTGGAAGGACGGCATGGAGGCGCTGCGCGGCGCCAGCGCGGCCGGCTTCCCCAACTTCCTCACCGTCATCGGGCCCAACACCGGCCTCGGCAACAGCTCGATGATCCTGATGATCGAGGCGCAGCTGAACTACCTCGCCGACTTCATGCGCCAGCTGGACGTCCTCGGCGGGAAGATCGCGCTCGACGCCCGGCCGTCCGCCGTCCGGGACTGGAACCGCAAGGTCCAGCAGCGGATGACCCGCACGGTGTGGAACACCGGTGGCTGCGACAGCTGGTATCTGGACGCCAACGGCCGCAACACCACCGTCTGGCCGGGCACGACCGGGGAGTTCAAGAAGGTCACCCGGCAGGTCGACCTCGCGGAGTACGAGGTGCTGCGGCCACCGAAACCCGCGGGCCGGAGCACCGCCGCGCGTGCGGAGGTGGCCGCATGAGCCGCCGCCCCGCCCATGTCACCAGCGGGCCGTACGCCCCGCCGGTGCCGCGTGCCACCCGGACCGTCACCTCGGCCGACGGCGCCCGGCTGTACGCCGAGATCCATGGCCCCGAGTCCGCCCCCGCCGTCGTCCTCGCGCACGGCTGGACCTGCTCGACCGCCTTCTGGGCCCCGGTCGTCCGCGAGCTGGCCACCGACCACAAGGTCGTCGTCTACGACCAGCGTGGCCACGGCCGCAGCCCCGCCGCCGGCCCGGCGGGCCACAGCACCCATGCCCTCGCCGACGACCTGGTCGCCGTACTGGAGACGACCCTGGCGGCGGGCGAGCGCGCCGTGCTGGGCGGCCACTCCATGGGCGGCATGACGATCATGGCCGCCGCCGAGCGGCCCCAGCTGCGCGAGCGGGCCGCGGCCGCGCTGCTGTGCAGCACCGGCAGTGCCGATCTGCCCGCCGAATCACGGGTGTTCCCGCTGCGCAGCCCGCAGGGCCGCCGGCGCGCGCACCGGCTGATGCTGCGCTCGCGGGCCCCGCTCGGCCCCGTATCGCCGCTCACCCGGCGCGCCCTGAAGTACGCCACGATGGGGCCGGGCGCCACCGCCGAGCAGGTCGAGGCATGCGCCCGCATCGTGCACGGCTGCCCGAGCGCGGTACGGGCCCGCTGGGGCACGGTGCTGGACGGCCTCGAACTGACCGGTGGCGCCGCCCGGCTGGAGCTGCCGGCCGCGGTCCTCGCGGGCACCGCCGACCGGCTCACCCCGCCGGTGCAGGCCCGCCGGCTGGCCTCCGTCCTGCCCGACTTCCGCGGGCTGACCGAGCTGCCGGGCCTGGGCCACATGACGCCGATCGAGGACCCCGGCGCGGTCTCCGGGCGGCTGCGCGCACTCGTACAGGACCACCTGCGGAACACCGGCAGCGCGGCGGCCGCGCCCGCCGAAGTCCCCTCTGGCACGGGGCAGAAGAAGGAGAAGACGGTATGAGGGCGAACCGGAGTCTGGCCGGGCAGGTCGTGGTGGTGACCGGCGCGGCGCGCGGCGTCGGTGCGCTGCTGGCCCGCAAGCTGTCGGCGCGCGGTGCGACGCTGGCACTGGTCGGCCTGGAGCCGGACGAGCTGCGGGCGGTGGCGGACGCGCTGCACGGCCCGGCGCACCACTGGCACGCCGATGTCACCGACCACGAGGCGATGGCCCGGGTGGCGGGCGAGGTCAAGGACCGCTTCGGGAAGGTCGATGTGGTCGTCGCCAATGCCGGGGTGGCGACCGGCGGCCCGTTCGCCGACTCCGACCCGGTCGCCTGGAAGCGGGTCATCGAGGTCAACCTCATCGGGGGCGCGGTCACCGGCCGGGCCTTCCTGCCCCTCCTGACGGCGTCCCGCGGCTACTTCCTCCAGATCGCCTCGCTGGCCGCGATCAGCCCGGCGCCGATGATGACCGCGTACTGCGCGTCCAAGTCGGGTGTCGAGGCGTTCGCGCACAGCCTGCGCGCCGAGGTCGGCCACCGGGGCGTACGGGTCGGCGTCGGCTATCTGAGCTGGACGGACACCGACATGGTGCGGGGCGCCGACCAGGACGACGTCATGCGCGAGCTGCGCTCCCGGCTGCCCTGGCCGTCGAACAAGACCTATCCGCTGGGCCCCGCCGTCGACCGGATCGTCGCGGGCATCGAGCGCCGCTCGGCGCACGTCTACGGGCAGTGGTGGCTGCGCGGGATGCAGTCGGTCCGGGGATATCTGCCCGCGCTCGTCGGGACGGTGGGCCAGCGCGAGGTGCGGCGCTTCGGGGACCGGCTGGAGGGGCTGCGGGTCGGTCTGCTGGGCGCCGGCGGCGAGGCCGACGAGAAGGCGCGGGCGGACCGGTGAGCGGCCGCCGATGAGCGGCGATCCTCACGGAACGTAGTCAAACGTGATCGAAATGCGAGCAATGTCCGGGCGTGTCACGCTGAATCGGGGTCAAACCCCCCCTTACACCCCACTAGGAGTGAACAGCATGGGCATCAAGGACCAGTTCCAGGACAAGGCCAACGAGCTCAAGGACCAGGCGCACAAGGCCATGGGCGACGCTCGCGAGCAGGGTCACGAGCGCGGTCAGCGCCAGGACCAGGAGCGTGGCGGTCAGCGCCCGGAGCGCGAGAGCGACCGGCGCCAGGGTGGCCAGGACCGTGGCCAGCAGCCCCGTGACCGTCAGCAGGGCCGCCGCCCGGCCCAGGACGCGATGGACGCCGCCGAGGGCCGCTTCCAGAGCTGACACGGCACGTCCTGAACACCGCGCGCGGCGACGTACGCGCCATGCGTGAGGGGCGCACCCGGTCGACCGGGTGCGCCCCACCGCATGTCAGCTGACGACCTTGAGCTTCGTCGGCCAGCCGTAGCGCGCGGCCTTGGTGAAGAGGTTCATGATGTGGGCCGGGGTGAGCTTGATGCAGCCCAGCGAGTAGTAGTCCCGGACACCGTCCCAGCGGTAGGGGTTGTCCCGGCCGGGCTGCCGGGCGCCCTGGGTGCCGTTGACGTTCATCTCGCTGTGCACGAACAGCTCGGTCCGCTTGGTCCGGCCGTTCTTGCAGACCTTGTCCTGGACGTGGATCGCATAGCCGTTGATGCCCCGGGACCCGCCGTTGTGGCGCTTGGTGTGGTCCAGCACCCGGTAGCTGCCGTTGGGCAGCCAGCCCTGCATGCTCGCGCACTCGTTCTTGGCGTTGCGGCCGCCGTTGCCGGAGCCCGCGCGGTACTTGGCGAGCACCTTGTCCTTGGCGTTCGGAATGCTCTTCATCAGGTAGAGCCGCGAATTGCTCGGGTTGCTCTGGTTCTTGTTGAAGTAGAGGTACGTCCCGCCCGCGGCGGACTGCCCGGACGCCGGGTGGGCGGCGAGCGCGGGGGCCGCCTCGGTGGCGGCGAGGCCGCCGGTGAGCGCCAGTGCGGCGGCGAGCGGAATGATCCGGTGACGGATTCCCATCGGAGTATCTCCCGTTGTGTGGTGAGCCGTTGGTGTGGGGGGCGATGCCGGCCGGCAGGACACGACCTTGCTGGGGCCGCGGCTGTCCGGCAAGGGGAATCGGAGGCCCGGACAAGCCGCGGATGTCCGGGCAGGTCGGACGGGGGCCGGCGGCTTGTCCGGACGGGTGACGCCCGCCGTGCGGGGTGACGGGGACGGTGTTGTGGCCGCGGTCCGGCGGCGGTTCAATGGCCCGCATGAAGAGCACGGGGGGCTCCGGCGGCCTGGATCCGGGGGCGGCCGGGGACGCGGTCGCACTCGTCGGGATGATGCAACAGCTCAAGGAACAGGCGGGATTGACCTACCGTCAGTTCGAACGGCGGGCGGCGCCACCGCCCTCGCCCGGTCCTGCACGGGGGCGGACGACCAGACAATCCTGATCGGCCCGGGGTGAGGCGGCCCGGGACCCGCGGGTGTCAGGCGCCGGCCGCCTCGGCCGCGCCTCCGCTCCGCGGCGGCAACGGCGGCCGCCGCAGGTCCGGCACGTCCGACAGGTCCGGAGGCATCGCCGCCGGATGCCGCTCCAGCAGTTCCAGCGCCGTACGGATCGCGACGCCAAGCTGGGGATGCCGGCCCTCGGCCCAGTGCAGCGGGGAGCGCAGCGCCTCGATGTCGACCTCGACGCCGTGGTTCTCCACGCCCCAGCCGTAGAGCCGGAACCAGGCGGCGTTCATCGGGACGGTGATCGCGGTGCCGTCGGCGAGCCGGTGCCGGCCGGTCATCCCGACCACCCCGCCCCAGGTGCGCATGCCGACCACCGGGCCGAGGCCCTGGAGCTTGAAGGCCGCGGTGATCATGTCGCCGTCGGAGGAGGTCATCTCGTCGGCCACCGCGACGATCGGGCCGCGCGGGGCGTTGCTGGTGTACGAGACGGGCTCGGCGTCCCGGGTCAGGTCCCAGCCCATGATGGTGCGGGTCAGCTTCTCGATCACCAGCTCGGAGATGTTGCCGCCCGCGTTGCCCCGGACGTCCACGATCAGCGCGGGCCGGGAGACCTCCATCCGCAGATCGCGGTTGAACTGCGCCCAGCCGGAGCCGCCCATGTCGGGGATGTGCAGATAGCCGCACCGGCCGCTGCTCAACTCCCGTACCACCGCCCGGCGTTTGGCCACCCAGTCCTGGTAGCGCAGCGGCCGTTCGTCGACCAGCGGGACCACCGCGACCCGGCGGGCCGGGCCGTCGCCGTCCGGCGGGGAGAAGGTGAGCTCGACGGTGGTGCCGCCGGCCGCGGCCAGCAGCGGTCCGGGGCCGGCCACCGGGTCCACCGGGCGGCCGTCGACATGGGTGAGCGCGGTGCCCTCGCGGATGCCCGTACCGGCCAGCGGGGAACGGGCCTTGGAGTCCGAGGACTCACCGGGCAGGATCCGGGTGACCACCCAACGGCCGTCCCGGCACACCAGGTTGGCGCCGAGCAGGCCCATGGCGCGCTGGTAGTGCGGCGGCCCCTCGTTGCGCCGGGCGCCGGTGACGTAGGCGTGCGAGGTGCCCAGTTCGCCCATCACCTCGCGCAGCAGATCGGCGAACTCGTCGGGGGAGGCGACCCGGTCGAGCAGCGGCCGGTACTGCGCCAGCACCGCGTCCCAGTCGATGCCGCACATCCGCGGCTCCCAGAAGTACGCCCGGGTGATCCGGCCCGCCTCCTCGAACGCCTGGTGCCACTCCGCCACCGGGTCGACGTCGTGCAGGATGCGCCGCAGGTCCAGGAAGACGGTGGTGTCGCTGTCCGGCGGCTCGGTCGCCGGTACCGCGCGCAGCTCGCCCTCGTCGTTGACGACCAGCCGGGAGCCGTCGCCGCTGAGCGCGAACCCGTCCAGGGAGCTGGTGAGTTCGGTGCGCCGCGCCTTGGTCAGATCGAAGTGTTCGAGGGTGGGACGGCCGGAGGTCTCGGCCGGGTTGGCGAAGGTCTCGCCCAGCGCACCGGAGATCGGCCAGCGCAGCCAGACCAGCCCGCCGCCGCTGACCGGCTCCAGGGAGGAGTACTTGGACGCCGCCACCGGGAACGGGGTGACCCGGTTCTCCAGCCCCTCCACCTCGACCAGCAGCGGCCCCTCACCGGCCGGCGGGATCTCGTCCGGGTCCAGGCCGCCCGCCGCGGGCCGGCCCTCCGGGGACAGCGCGAAGGGGGACGGGGTCGCCGACGACAGCGGGACGAGATGGGGGCGGCAGCCCAGCGGGAACGACAGATCGCCGGTGTGCACGTCGTAGACCGGGTCGAAGCCGCGCCAGGACAGGAATGCCAGATAGCGGCCGTCGCGGGTGAACACCGGCTGCTCGTCCTCGAACCGGCCGTTGGTGACGTCCACGATGTGCCGGTCGGCCAGCCGGGCCATCTTGATCTGCCGCAGCGACCGGCCGATGCCGGGGTGCGACCAGGTCAGCCAGCGGGAGTCGGGGGAGAACGCCAGGTCGCGGACCGGGCCGTTGACGGAGCGGATCAGCTCGGTGACGCCGCCGGCGGCGTCCTCCTCGCTCGCCCCCTCCTCGGGCCGGGTCACGTCCACCAGCAGCAGCCGGCCGTCGTTCGAGGCCACCGCCAGCCGTTCGCCGTCCGGGGCGGCGGTCATCTCGTGGACCCGGCCCAGCTCACCGGCGGCCAGCCGGCGCGGCTCGCCGGGCGCGCTGGCCCGCGGCAGGTTGGTGATCTCGATCGCGTCCTCGCCCTCGGCGTCGGTGACATAGGCGATCCGCCCGCTGGCGCCCAGCATTTCGGGGAGCCGGACCCGTACGCCCGGGACGTCATGGATGGTCCGGGCCGGGCCGTCGCGGTGGGTGAGCCAGTACAGGCTGCCGCGGACGCCGACCGCGCTGGCCCGCCCGGTCGTGTCCACCGCGAGCGCGGTGACATGCGCGGCGGCCGGGACCTGGTAGCTGCGCCGGCCGGCCCGCGGGCCGCCCAGCCGCACCGCCAGCTTGCGCGCCGCCGCTTCCGGGCCGAGGTCGTCGACCAGCCAGAGGTCACCGGCGCACTGGTAGACGATCCGCTCGCCGTCGGTCGAGGCGTGCCGGGCGTAGAAGTCGGCGTGGTCGGTGTGGCGGCGCAGATCGGTGCCGTCGGGCAGACAGGAGTAGACGTTGGCGATGCCCTCGTGGTCGGAGAGGAACGCGATCCGGCCGCCGACGAACATCACCGAGTCGAGATGCCCTTGCAGATCCGGCAGCAGCCGGGTGCCGTGCAGCCACATCCGGCCCATCGCACCGCCCCGGTAGCGCTTCCAGGCGGCGGGCTCGTGCGGCGGTTTGCCGGTCAGCAGCAGTGTCTTGTGCTCCCCGTCGATGTCGGCGACCGCGATGTCGGAGACCGGCCCCCAGGGCAGCTGACCGCCGGGGCTGCCGTCGGTGGGCAGGCTGTAGGCCCACGAGTAGTACGAGAACGGCTGGCCGTGCGAGGAGACCGCCAGGATGTGGCTGTGGCCCTCGTGATCGGGCGGCGTCCAGCCGCAGACCCGGGCGTCGGTGCTGCCCCAGTACGTCAGCCGGCGCGCCGGGCCGCCCTCGACCGCCGCGAGATGCACCTCGGGGTCGAGGCTGCGCCAGGTGGTGAAGGCGATCTGCTGCCCGTCGGGGGAGAAGCGGGGGTGGCCGACGCGGGTGCGGTCCACGGTCAGCCGCCAGGCACGGCCGGGTTCTTCGCCGTCCGGGGTGAGCGGGGCGATCCACAGGTCGTCCTCGGCGGCGAAGCAGAGCAGCTCGCCGTGCAGATGCGGAAAGCGCAGATACGAGCCACCGGGCGGGTCCGGCCGGGCCGGCATCCGGCGCAGCCGCCCGCGAGGCTTCGCGGGGTTCGGCTCCGGGCGCGGCCCGACGGCCTCGGGTGCATCGCTCACGCACCCATCGTTTCGGGACGAGCAAGTGGCGGCAACTCGGTCGGGTGACACAGGCCACTCAGCGAAACGGTTTCCGCGCGGTTCCGTCAGTGGAAGCCCAGCATTCCGGGAGAGTCGATGTCGACGGTGACCACGCCCGGCGGGTAGGCGTCCTCGTTGCCGGTCAGCAGAATCGACATCCCGGTGAACTCGGGGCGTGGCAGTGCGCAGTACAGGGCGTGGCAGGTGTCGGGGCCGCCGTAGCCGTCGCGGATCATGGTGCCGACGCTGACGGCGGCCATCGTGTCGAGACTGTCGACCACCACGGAAGAGAGTGCCAGGACGCGCTGCGAGAGGTTCTCTTCACCGGCTTCGGCCTGCGTCAGGCACAAGGCGGGGATGTTGAGGCGCTCGCCGGGTGTCTTTGCCATGTTGCCCGCCAGGAGGTTCAGCGTCTTGTGGCCGCCGGCGAGCGCCCTGACAGCACTGGTGTCGAGGACGATCACGCTGCGGTGCCCCTGGCGGCCCGGACTTTCTCGGCGGCGATCTTGTAGAGGTTGCCGAGCACATCGGGTGCCTGCTCGAACTCCTCGTCGCGGATGTCCACGCCCATCATCCGGCGTACCACCTCCCGGTCGGCAGCCAGCCGCGCTGCCCGCTGTGCCGCAGTCGGCTGCTCCGCGGCAAGTGCTTCTACCAGCTGGCCGATGCTCACACCTCGCTCCTTGGCGAGCTCGGCAAGGTGATCACGGGTCTCCCGCAGGACCTGAATCGTCGTCGATGCCATAGGCAAACTATAGAGCACCCATGGTGACCGGGGTCCGAGTCGTCGTACGGCGCGCTCCGTGCGGCGCTGCCCGATTTCCGCTCATTCGCACATAAGTGCCACCGGGAGAGAGTGCCGAGGTGAAGCCCCCTTCGGCGTCGTCGTGGGCGTTCGCATCACAGGCGCTCTTGCAACTTGTTTGCAGGAGGCACCACCATGGGCGGGTTGCAGCGCCTGAAGCGGAGAAGCCGACATGCACGTACCCGATGGATTCATCAATGCGCCGGTATCGGCGGCGACCGGAGTGGCCGCCGCCGTCGCGGTGGCGGTCAGCCTGCGCGGTGCCCGGCGTGAGCTGGCGGGTGCGGGGCCGGCCGGCGCGGCCGCCGCCGAGCGTACGGCGCCGCTGGCCGGGCTGGTCGCGGCGTTCATCTTCGCCGTGCAGATGCTGAACTTCCCGGTCGCGGCGGGCACCAGCGGACATCTGCTGGGCGGTGCGCTCGCGGCGATACTCGTCGGCCCGTACACCGGCGTGCTCTGCGTCTCGGTGGTGCTCCTGATGCAGGGTGTGCTGTTCGCCGACGGCGGGCTGACCGCGCTGGGCGTGAACATCACCGACATGGCGATCGTGACGACCGTGGTCGCCTACGGCCTGTTCCGGGGGCTGGTGAAGGTGCTGCCGCGGCGGCGCCGCTCGGTCACCGTCGCCTCCTTCGTCGCCGCGCTGCTCTCGGTGCCCGCGGCCGCGGTCGCCTTCACCGCCCTCTACGCGGTCGGCGGGACCGCGGACGTGCCGCTCGGCAAGGTCTTCACCGCCATGGTGGGCGTGCATCTGCTGATCGGGATCGGCGAGGCGGCGATCACCGCCCTCACGGTCGGTGCCGTCATCGCCGTGCGCCCCGACCTGGTCTACGGCGCCCGCGGCCTGACCAAGCCGCTGGAGCTGCGCACCTCGCCGCTCGCCACCTCGGCCGACGGCACCCCGGCGGCCGAGCCGGCCCCCGTGCCCGCTGCCGCCGCCGCTCCGGCCCCCGCACGCCGCTCCGTCCGCCGCGTCTGGCTGGCCGGCCTCGCCGCCGCCCTGGTGTGCGCGGGCGGCGTCAGCTACTACGCCTCCGCCGACCCCGACGGCCTGGAGAAGGTCGCCCACGACCACGGCATCGACCGCAAGACCGAGGACCACGCCGCCAAGGACTCCCCGCTCGCCGACTACGGCGTCAAGGACATCACCGACCCGCGGCTGTCCGGCGGCCTCGCCGGGGTCATCGGCGTCGGCGCGACGCTGGCCGTGGGCACCGGCGTGTTCGTCGTGCTGCGCCGCCGCCGGAGCGCGGGCACCGCCGAGCCGTCCGACGCGGGCGCCGGGCGCCCGACGGAGAGCGTCTGACATGGGCGCCGGACACGCGCACAAGCTCTACCGGCACGGGCATTCGCCGGTCCACGCGCTGCCGCCACACTGCAAGATCGCGGCGGTCTTCGGCTTCGTCCTCGTCGTCGTCTCCACCCCGCGCGAGGCGGTCTGGGCGTTCGGGCTGTACGCGCTGCTGATCGCGGCCGCCGCCGGGGCCGCCCGGATCCCGGCCGGGTTCCTGCTCAAGCGGCTGCTGATCGAGGTGCCGTTCGTCGCCTTCGCCGTGCTGATGCCGTTCGTCGCCGAGGGGCCGCGGGTCGCCGTCCTCGGCATGAGCCTGAGCGAGTCCGGGCTGTGGGGCGCCTGGAACATCCTCGCCAAGGGCACCCTCGGCGTCGCCGCGTCCGTGCTGCTCGCGTCCACCACCGAGCTGCGGGAACTCCTGCTGGGCCTTCAGCGGCTCCGGATGCCGCCGCTGCTCGTCCAGATCGCGTCCTTCATGATCCGCTACGGCGATGTGATCACCGACGAGATGCGGCGGATGCGGATCGCCCGGCTCTCCCGCGGCTTCGAGGCGCGGGGCGTCCGTCACTGGGGCGTGCTCGCCAAGTCCGCCGGTGCGCTGTTCATCCGCTCCTACGAGCGCGGGGAGCGGGTCCACCTCGCGATGGTCAGCCGCGGCTACACCGGCACCATGCCCGTGGTCGACGGCGCCGCCACCACCCGCACACAATGGACCCGCGCGGCCGCCCTCCCGCTGGCCGCGCTCGCCGTCTGCCTCCTGGGATGGACCCTTTGAGCACCACCACGCCCCCCTCCCTCGCCGTCTCCGGGCTCGCCTACGCCTACCCCGACGGCCATCAGGCGCTCTTCGGCGTCGACCTGACCGTCGGCCGTGGCGAGCGGGTCGCCCTGCTCGGGCCCAACGGCGCCGGCAAGACCACCCTCGTGCTGCACCTCAACGGCATCCTCGAAGCGGGCGCCGGCAGCGTCGCGGTCGCCGGGCTCCCGGTCGCCCGGAAGCATCTCGCCGAGATCCGTCGCCGCGTCGGCATCGTCTTCCAGGACCCCGACGACCAGCTGTTCATGCCCACCGTCCGCGAGGACGTCGCCTTCGGACCGGCCTCCGCCGGGCTGCGCGGCGCCGAACTGGACGAGCGGGTCACCGAGGCGCTCACCCGGGTCGGCATGGCGGAGTTCGCCGACCGGCCGCCGCACCACCTCTCGTTCGGCCAGCGCCGCCGGGTGGCGGTGGCGACCGTCCTGGCCATGCGCCCCGAGATCCTCGTCCTCGACGAGCCGTCCTCCAACCTCGACCCCGCCTCCCGCCGCGAACTCGCCGACATCCTGCGGTCGTTGGACGTCACCGTCCTGATGGTCACCCACGACCTGCCGTACGCGCTGGAGCTGTGCCCGCGCTCCGTCGTGCTCTCCGGCGGCGTGCTGGTCGCCGACGGCACCACCCAGGACCTGCTGTGCGACGAGGAACTGATGCGCACCCACCGCCTGGAGCTGCCCTTCGGCTTCGACCCGCGGTCGGTCGACGTCCCGCTGTGACCCACCGCTGACGCCGCTCCCCGCCGCGGTGCGCGCATGTGACGAAGGCCACGGCCCGCGGTCCTGGTCATGAGCACTGATCCGCGCGTTGCACCATGGATGGGTCACGAAAGCGACGGATGAGTGGGAAGCGGGAGTCAGTGGTGGACGTCCAGGGCACGGTCGAGGACGGCTTCGAGCCGGTCCGGGACGCCTTCATGGCCAACTTCGCGCGCCGCGGTGAGCGGGGCGCGGCGGTCGCCGTCTACCGGCACGGGCGCAAGGTCGTCGACCTGTGGGGCGGTACGAAGGACGGCGACGCGTCCGAAGATGCCACGGCCGCGCCCTGGGAGGCCGGCACCGCCCAGGTGATCCGCTCCGCGACCAAGGGCATCGCCGCCGTCGTCCCGCTGCTGCTGCACCAGCGCGGACAGCTCGACCTCGATGCGCCGGTCGGCACGTACTGGCCGGAGTTCAAGGCCGCCGGCAAGGAACGCGTACTCGTCCGCCATCTGCTCTCGCACCGCGCCGGACTGCCCGTCCTGGACACCCCGCTCACCCCGGACCAGGCCATCGACGGCGTCAGCGGCCCCGCCGCGCTCGCCGCCCAGGAACCCGCCTGGGAGCCCGGCACGGACCACGGCTACCACGCGCAGACCTACAGCTGGCTGCTCTCCGAGCTGGTGCTGCGGGCCACCGGCCGCACCATCGGCAGCTGGATCGCCGACGAGCTGGCCGGCCCGCTCGGCCTCGACCTGTGGGTCGGCCTGCCCGCGGCGGAGCGGTCCCGCGTCGGACGGCTCGCCGCCGTCGAACCCCCGGCCCCGCCCGCCGCGTCCGGGCTCCGGGTCCGCCCCAAGCAGTCCGTCGCCGACGCGTACGCCGATCCCGGCTCGCTCACCAGCCGCGCCTTCGCCGCGATCTCACCGGCCCCCGACGAGAACGCCCCCGCCTACCGGGCCGCCGAGCTGCCCGCCTCGGGCGGCATCGCCACCGCCCGCTCCCTGGCCCGCTGTTACGCCGCCCTCATCGGCCCCGTCGACGGCCGCGCCCGGCTCTTCGCCCCCGCGACCCTCACCCTCGCCCGCACCGAGGAGTCCGCCGGCCTCGACCGCACCCTCCTGCTCCACACCCGCTTCGGCCTGGGCTTCATGCTCCACGGTCCGGCCTCCCCGCTCCTCGCCCCCGGTTCCTTCGGCCACCCGGGCCGCGGCGGCGCGCTCGCCTGCGCCGATCCCGAGAGCGGGCTGGCGTTCGGCTACGTCACCAACGGGATGCAGCGGAACGTGACGGCGGACCCGCGGGCACAGGCGCTGCTGCGGGCCGTTGCCGCGGTTTCCCCCGCGGGCGGCTGATCCGCCGTTCAAGAACGGGCAGCACCTCGCCCGGCGCCTGAGGGCCGTGCGAGGTGCGCCTGTCGGTGCGACAGGCAGGGGCCGCTGGTGCGCTCCGGTTCCCGCGGACCGGTTCCCGCGGGGCGGCCGGTCCCGGTTCAGCTCAGCCGGGCAGCGGCATACACCTCCATGGCGTCCCGCTGGTACGCGGCCAGCCCCGGTGCGATCGACTCGTACGCGGCGTGCCAGGCGTCGTTGTCCACGCAGGAGCGCCCCATGGCGCGGAACATCGGTGGACACGGCCCCGGCCCGCAGTTGGGCCAGGGCACGGTACTGGGCGTCGATCTCGGCCTGCACGGGCGCGGCGTCGGCCGGGTGGCCGGCGGCCATCAGCTGATCCGGGCGGTCACACCCGACAACCGGGCAACCTCCGCGATCGGCCAGTCCATCACCGCCCCCTTCACGAACGCGTCACCGGGCCGGTCTCTCCGGCCCTGTTCAGGACGGTAGAAGCTGCCGCAACGACAACTTCAACCCCGGAATCCGGGGTCATCCGATTCTCGGCTCCGCGACCCTACGGACGACGGACGACGCCCACGGCGGACCCAAGGGGAGGCCGGCTGCCGCCGGAACCCGTGAACAGAGCCGGCAGGGCAAGGATGCGGTCGCATACCTGCCAGCCACCGCGCGGCCCACCTGCTGGACTGCTCGTACACCCGCGCTGCCTTTCACAGGACGGAACGCCATGCCGACTGCCACCACCACCGCCTCGGCCCACGGTCAGCCTTTGTCCCGCCGGTCCCCGCTGACGGGTTGGCCGGCCGTGGTCTCGGTGATGCTGGGGATCTTCGCCATCGTCACCACCGAGATCCTGCCGATCGGTCTGCTGACCTCGATCGGATCCAGCTTCACCATCTCGGACGGGCGGGCCGGCCTGATGATGACCATGCCCGGCCTTCTGGCGGCTGTCGCCGCCCCGTTGGTCACCACGGCCACGGCACGCTTCGACCGCCGGCTGATGCTCTGCGCTCTCATGCTCCTGCTGGCCCTGGCGAACTTCCTTGCCGCCGCGGCACCCGACTACTGGGTCGTACTGGCCTCCCGGATCATGGTCGGGATCACGATCGGCGGCTTCTGGTCGATCGGCGCGGGGCTGGCGGAACGACTGGTGCCACCGGCCTCGGTCGGCAGGGCCACCGCGGTGATCTTCTCCGCCGTCCCGCTGGGATCCGTCCTCGGCGTGCCGGCCGGCACCCTCGTCGGAGACCTCGCCGGATGGCGAACGGCCTTCACCGGCATGGGAGTTCTGACCGTCGGCGTACTGGTCATGCTGCTCTTGCTCGTGCCGCCGCTGCCTCCGGTCCACCCCACACGGCTGGGCGTCCTCGGCGGCATGCTCCGCAGCGCCGGCATCCGCTTCGCGCTCCTGCTGACGTTCCTCGTCGTGCTGGCCCACTTCGGCACCTACACCTACGTGACGCCGTTCCTGGAGCAGGTCACCCACGTCAGCGGTGGTCTGATCACGACCTTCCTGCTGCTCTACGGTGCCGCCGGGATCCTCGGCAACTTCCTGGGCGGCGCCTGGGTGGCCCGGTATCCCCGGACCGCCTTCGGACTCGCGGCCGGACTGATCGCCGCGGTGACCCTGCTGCTTCCGGCGCTGGGCCGCCGGGAGACCGGCGCGGTGATCCTGCTGATCGTATGGGGCATCGCGTACGGCGCCGTGCCCGTCGCGTCGCAGACCTGGTTCGCCAAGGCGGCACCGCATGCCCCGGAAGCGGCATCGGTCCTGTTCACCGCCTCCTTCCAGGCCACCTTCTCGCTCGGTGCACTCGTAGGGGGAGTCACCCTGGACCGCACCTCTCCGTCCACGGTCATGCTGCTGGGCGGATGCACCGCGGTGCTCGTGGTCCTGGCGGTAGGGGCCCGCTCCGCCGAATGCCGCACCGGTCCGGACGGCACGCGGCACCCCCGGCATGACGGCACACCGGTGGAGAGGGAGGGGAGCGAGGTGCTCCCGGGGCATGGAGAAGAGCGCCATTGACCTGCTCGCCGGCGCCGATGGAGGGGAGCCCCGAAGGGTGCGGCTCTGTTACGTCGCCACCATGTGGTCATGGAAGGGCCGTCATGTGGGGGCCTGAGGGTGTGCGGCATGAATACTTCAGTTTCGTTTTCGCGGCCCGGGGGCGGGTCGGTCGAGAGCTTGGACGGTCGGGCGCGCTGGTCGCGTCGGAAGGTGGGCCTCACGGCCTCGGTGGGCGTGGCGGTGCTTGCCGGGTCGTTGCTCGTGCCGTGGAGCGCGGGGGCGAGCCCCGGGCCGGCGGCGGGGGCGGGTCCGGTGGGGACGATCAAATGGTCCGCCTGTCCCAAGGCCGACCCGCCCTACCCCGACCCGAGCAAGCGGACCCGGTGCGGGACCGTGGAGGTGCCGGTCGACTGGGCGAAGCCCGACGGGCCGACGATGAAGATCGCGGTGGCCCGGCAGCAGGCCACCGATCCCAAGAAGCGCCTCGGTGTGCTGCTCTCGAACCCGGGCGGCCCCGGATCGAGCGGTCTGGACGATGCCTACTACGCCGACAGCCCGACCGAGGGCTATGACAAGAACATCCGGAGCCGCTTCGACATCATCGGCTTCGACCCGCGCGGCATCGGCCGCAGCGGAGGGCTCCGGTGCGACGAGAAGCTCGCCGGGAAGATCCCCACCCGCCCGAAGAACGCGGCCGAGTTCCAGCGGATGCGGACTCTCAACAAGCAGCTCGCCGACAGCTGCCGGGCGGGCAGCGGCCCGGTCGCCGACCACATGGACAGCGTCAGCGTCGCCCGCGACATGGACGCGATCCGCGCCGCGCTGGGGGAGGAGCAGATCAGCTTCCTCGGGCACTCGTACGGCACGCTCATCGGTCGCCAATACGCCCGGCTCTTCCCGCAGAAGGTCCGGGCGCTGGCCCTCGACAGCGCGATGGACCCGTCCCGGCCGGACGCCGGGCGCTTCCTCACGGACGGTTCCGCCGCCGTCGAGGGCGGGGTGCAGCAGCTCGCGGACTGGTGCGCGAAGAACACGTCGTGTGCGCTGAAGGGCAAGGACGTGAAGTCCGTCGTCCGGGGGCTCTTCGCGCGCGCCGACGCGGGCAGGCTGTTCGCACCGGGGCCGCACGGCCCGACGCGGAAGAAGGTCACCGCCGACCAGCTGTCCGGCTTCCTCACCGACAACCTGGGGAAGTGGAACCCGCAGCCCACCGCCGAGCAGCTGGGCGCCCTGAACAGCGGCAAGGGCAAGGTCTTCTGGATACGCAGCATCCCGGAGCTCGCCTGGCGCACCACGATGTGCCGGGACTACGACTTCCACATCCGCGACTGGGACGAATACCGCGAGCTGCGGCAGCAGGCCCGGTCCGCCGCGCCGCACGCCCACTACAACTCCCAGGCCCTGGACATGGTCCTCGGCTGTCAGGGATGGCCGGCCGCGCCCGAGCCGGAGCCGGCCCGGGCCAAGGGCAGCCTCCCGCCCGTCCTGGTGGTGAACGCCAAGCACGACCTGGCGACCCCGCTGCCGGGTGCGCGGCGCATGGCGCGGGAATTCCCGGCGGGGCGGCTCGCCGTCCTCGACTCCGTCGACCACTGGCTCTACCGCAAGTGCCAGTCGCCGCTCCCGGCACGGGCGATCGACACCTATCTCCGTACGCTGGAGACACCGCCCGACGGCACGGTCCACCCGCGTCGTTGACGGGGCCCGGGGCGGTGGCATCTGCTGGTGCCGGGTGTGGTGTTCCCGCGCCCGGCAGGTCCGGTGACCATGAGGGGGAGCCCGATGAAGATAGTGATACCCGGCGGGACCGGCCAGGTGGGCGGCATCCTGAACCGCGCGCTGACCGCCGCGGGCCACGAGGTCGTGGTGCTGACCAGACGTCCGTCGCGGGCGGGGGAGGTGGCCTGGGACGGTACGACGCCCGGGCCCTGGACGGCGGCGGTCGACGGCAGTGACGTCGTGATCAACCTGGCCGGACGCAGCGTCAGTTGCCGCTACACCCAGGTCAACCTCCGGGAGATGATGCGCTCACGGGTGGACTCCGCCCGGGTCGTGGGCGAGGCGATCGCCGCGGCCGCCCGGCCGCCCCGGGTCTGGCTCCAGATGAGCACCGCCACCATCTACGCCCACCGCTTCGACGCGCCCCATGACGAGGCGACCGGTGAGATCGGCGGTGCGGAGCCCGGTGTCCCGGACTACTGGGCGTTCAGCATCGAGATCGCCAAGGAATGGGAGCGGGCGCAGGAGGAGGCCGCCACCCCGGAGACCCGCAAGGTCGCGCTGCGGTCCGCGATGGTGATGAGCCCGGATCGCGGTGGGGTGTTCGACGTACTGCTGCGGATGGTCCGGCTGGGGCTCGGCGGCCCGGTCGCGGGCGGGGCCCAGTACATGTCCTGGATCCATGACCGTGACTTCGTCCGGGCGGTCGAGTTCCTGGTCGACCGGAACGACCTGACCGGACCGGTGAACCTCGCCGCGCCCGGTCCGCTGCCGCAGCGGGACTTCATGCGGGCGCTGCGGGCCGCCTGGGGTGTCCCGGTGGGGCTGCCCGCCACGAAGTGGATGGCCCAGCTGGGTGCGTTCGCGCTGCGCTCCGACACCGAACTGCTGTTCAAGAGCCGCCGGGTGGTGCCCGGCCGGCTGCGCGAGGCGGGCTTCGACTTCGCGTACGACAGCTGGCCGGCGGCCGCGGAGGACCTGGTGGGGCGGGTCCGGGCTGCGCGGATGGCCAAGTGAGCGGCAGCTTTCAGCCGGTGTGCAGCATCAGGCCGATGCCGATGACCATCAGGCCGGCGGCGGCGATCCGGGGGGCGCCGAAGCGTTCCTTGAAGAAGAGGGCGCCGATGGCGGCGCCGACGATGATCGAGGACTCGCGCAGTGCGGCGATCGGTGCGAGGGGCGCGCGGGTCTGGGCCCATAGGACCAGGCCGTAGGCGAAGACGGAGAGCACCCCGCCGGCCAGCCCGCGCAGCGCGAACGGGCGGAGTTCGGTGAGGAGTTGGCGGCGGCGGGTGGCGAGCGCGTAGGCGGGGATCGCGATGCCTTCGAGGAGCATCAGCCAGGCGATGTAGCCCAGGGAGCTGCCGGAGGCGCGGACGCCCAGGCCGTCGACGGTCGTGTACGAGGCGATGGCGAGGCCGGTGGCGAGGGCGGCGAGCAGGGCCGGCCAGTGCGGCCTGGTCCCGGAGCCGCGGATGCCCCAGAGGGCGACCCCGACGAGACCGGCGGAGGCCAGGGCGACGCCGGCCAGGGCCCAGCCGTCGGGGATCTCGTGGACGAAGACAGCGGCCAGGACGGTGACGACCAGGGGCGCGGTGCCGCGGGCGATGGGGTACATCTGCCCGAAGTCGCCCAGGCGGAACGACTGCATCAGCAGGGCCTGGTAGACGATGTGCAGCACGGCGGAGGCCAGGAGGAAGGGCCAGGCGCCGGCGGCCGGGAGCGGGGTGACGGCGGCCAGCGCGAGACCGCAGACCGCGCCGCCGCCGCCGACCAGGGTGAAGGCCAGCAGCTGGTCACGGATGCCGTGGGCGATGGCGTTCCAGCTGGCGTGGGTGACGGCGGCCAGCAGGACCGCGGCGACGACGAGCGGGGTCACGAGGTGTGCTCGCGCTCGGCGGGCGATATGGCGGTCTGGGGGCCCGGGGCGGTGCCGGACGCGGAATCGCTCATGGCCCGCACGCTAGCGAAAGCTGTACGGGCCATGCGAACCGGATTCGGACGCTGAGACGGGGCGCCCCCACAGCGCCCCGTCCCCGTCAGCCGGAGGTGAGCAGCGCGCGGACCACCGGGCCCGCGTTGGAGCCGCCGTGGCCGCTCGCCGGGACGACGGCCGCCGCGGCGAGGTCGTCGCGGTAGGCGGTGAACCAGGCGTTGGGCTTCTTCTGCCCGTCGACCTCGGCCGAGCCGGTCTTGGCGCCGACGTCACCGCTGACCCCGGACATCGCCTCGGCGGCCGTGCCGGAGGTCGCGGTCAGCTTCATCAGCGACCGCAGCCCGCTCAGGGTGGACGGCTTCATCGTCCGGGGCGCCTTGGCGAGCGTGCGGTGGTCCAGCGCCGGCGAGACGATGTACGGCTGGTGGAAGGAGCCGGCCCGGACGGTCGCGGCGAGCGTGGCGACATCGAGCGGGTTCATCCGCACCCCGCCCTGGCCGATCAGCGAGGCCGCCATCTGCGCGTCGCTCTGCACCGGCACCGCGCCGTCGAAGGTCGGGATGCCGGTCTGCCAGTTGAGGCCGATACCGAAGACGTCCCGGGCCTCCTTGGTCAGGTCGTCGTCGCGGAGGTCCTTGGCGTGCGAGATGAAGGCGTTGTTGCAGGACGCGGCGAAGCTCTGCGCGAAGGTGCCGTCCTTGATCTCGGACTTGTTGAGGTTCTGGAACTTCCAGCCGCCGACGGTCACGTACTTGGGGCACGGGTTCTTCTTGCCCGGCGAGGTCAGGCCCTTGTCCATCAGCATCGCCGCGGTCACGACCTTCATCGTCGAGCCGGGCGCCAGCGACCCCTGGGTGGCCAGATTGAAGCCCTTCTCCGGGGAGTTGGCGAGCGCCAGGATCTCACCGGTGCTGGGCTTGACCGCGGCCACGGAGGCGGACTTCTTGCCCTTGACCGCCCGCTCGGCCGCCGACTGCATACCGGCGTCCAGGGTGGTCTTGAGCGTGCCCGGCGTCCCCTTGGACAGCACCTTCAGGGTCTTCTCGGGCAGCTGGTCGGCGGGCTTGGCGCTCTTGGCGCGGTGGATGAACAGCTCCACGCCCGGCTTGCCGTCGGTCTTGTCGCCGTACTTGTCCCGCAGGCTGTCCAGCACCCCGGCCAGCGCCGGATGCGCCTCGGGGGTCAGCGCGGCGCCCTTGCGGTCCACGGCCTTGATCGGCGGCGCCTCCGCCTCGCCGGTGCGCAGCTCGTCACCCTTGGCCAGGCCCGGGTGCATCATCGTCGGCTTCCAGGCGATCTGCGGCTTCCCGGTGGCCTTCTCACGCTGCACGGTCGCGGAGGTGCGGTACGAGTACGCGGCCTTGGTGCCCTTGTAGTCGATCTGCGCGGCGACGGTGTACGGCACCTTGTCACCGGCCGGGGTGCCCGGGGTGAGCGTCACCTTCGAGAACCGCGCCTGCTTGCTCAGGGACGCGAGCGCGCTCTTGCACTTCTCCGGGTCGTCGGTCAGCCCGGCCGCCTTGGCGGCGTCGCCGGACTGCCACGCGGTCAGGAACTCCCGCGACGTCGTCTGCACTTCCTTGGCCGACAGCGGGCCGGTCGCCACCTTCGTGCCGTCTTCGCCCGACTTGGCATCCGCCGAGTTGACCTCCCGCGACGACTCGTCCGAGCCGCCGAACAGCGTGAAGCCGCCCACGACTCCCGCCACCAGGGCCACCGATCCGCCGATCAGCCCGTACTTCACCTCACGGCGCATGCCACCGATTCCCTCCAAGAGCTTCGTCCTTGAATACGCACACAAGAACGTGCCTCGCACTCTAAGGGACACGCGAGGGCTCTGAGTCTCGATACGGGCACGGTCCGGTGACGCGCTGTTGTACGCCTGTTACGGAACTGTCGAATTGACGCCCTCACACCCAGGTGTCGAACCACATCCGGTGGTGCCAGGCCGACTTGGGGATCGGCATCCCCGTATAGAGGGGGTAGAAGTAGATGAAATTCCATGCGATCAGGAGAACCAGGACACCGGCGCCGACCGCGCCGATCGTGCGGCGGCGCTCCGTCGAGCCCGGTGGTCCGACGAGCGCGCCGATCAGCATCGCCAGCGCCAGACACAGGAACGGGACGAACACCACCGCGTAGAAGAGGAAGATGGTCCGCTCCTGGTAGAGGAACCACGGCAGATAGCCGGCCGCGACCGCGCAGACGATCGCCCCGGCCCGCCAGTCCCGCTTGAACAGCCAGCGGTAGAGGACATAGAGGAGCGCGAAGCAGGCCGCCCACCACAACAGCGGGGTGCCCAGCGCCAGCACCTCGCGGGCGCAGGGCTCGGCCCCCGTGCAGCCGTCCTGGCCGACCTTGGTCTCCTCGTAGAAGTAGGAGACCGGGCGGCCCAGCACCAGCCAGCTCCACGGGTTGGACTGGTAGTGGTGCGGGGTGGTCAGTCCGGTGTGGAAGGAGTAGACCTCGGTCTGGTAGTGCCACAGGCTGCGCAGCCAGTCCGGGAGCCAGGTCCAGGAACCCGTACGGCCCTCCGGTGAGGTCGCCCAGTCGCGGTAGTAGCCGCCCTTGGTGGCGATCCAGCCCGACCACGACGCCAGATAGGTGGCGAGGGCGACGACGACGGTGGCCCCGAAGGCGGGCAGGACATCGCGGCGCAGGACCGAGCGGAAGGGGCGCCGGGCACCGGCCGTACGGCGTGCCGCGACATCCCAGAGCACCGCCATCAGCGCGAAGGCCGCGAGGAAGTACAGACCGTTCCACTTCGTCGCGGTCGCCAGGCCCAGACACAGCCCGGCCGCGATCCGCCAGGGGCGCCACCCGAGCCGCAGCCGGTCGCCGACCCTCTCGTCCGGGCGCGCGACCCCTCCCCCGTTCTCGGCTTCGCTCGAACGGGAGGTGCCCCCACGCCCGGCCGGCAGCGCCCCCGCCAGCCGGGCCCTGGTGCGGTCCCGGTCCACCAGCAGACAGCCGAACGCGGCGACCACCCAGAACATCACGATCAGATCGAGCAGCGCGGTCCGGCTCATCACGAAGTGCAGACCGTCCACCGCCAGCAGGGCGCCCGCGAGACAGCCCAGCGCCGTCGAGCGCATCAGCCGCCGCCCGATACGGCACACCAGCAGCACCGACAGGGTGCCGAGCAGCGCCACCATGAACCGCCAGCCGAACGGGTTCATCCCGAACAGGCCCTCGCCGACCGCGATCAGCCACTTGCCCATCGGGGGGTGGACGACATACGAGTGCTCGGGCGAGAGCAGCAGCTGCGGCGGATGCCCGACCAGCGCGTCATTGGCGTTCTTGGCCCAGGTGCCCTCGTAGCCGTACTGGAGCAGCGACCAGGCGTCCTTGGGGTAGTACGTCTCGTCGAATATCACCTTCCGCGGGCTGCCCAGATTCCAGAACCGCAGCACCCCGGCGAACAGCGCCACCAGCAGGGGACCCAGCCAGGCGGACCAGCGCGTCAGCCGGACCGCGGCCTCCGGGCCCGCGCCGAAGACCGCCCACAGACGGCCGCTCGGCTCGGGGAAGGCGGGCACCAGCCGCGCGCGGACATCGGTCTGCGGGCGGTCGGGAAGCCCGAAACGGCGCAGCCGGCGCTGCCACACGGGGGGCGCTCCGGGCGGCTCCGGGGCGTGCTGCGCGGCGGCGTCGGTCGCGGTGGTGTCACTCGTCACCCGGCCCATCGTAGGGAAGCCGCCTGTGGAGCGCCCTGGACCGCACCGGGGGACACCGACCGGCCGGAGCGCGCCGGCGCCCTGGGAGGATGGGAAGGTGACTGGAACGCTGGTACTTGCAGGGACGCCCATCGGAGAGATCGCGGACGCGCCGCCGCGGCTCGCCACCGAACTGGCCGCCGCCGATGTGATCGCCGCCGAGGACACCCGGCGGCTGCGCCGGCTGACCCAGGCACTGGAGGTCCAGCCGTCCGGGCGGATCGTGTCGTACTTCGAGGGCAACGAAGCGGCCCGGACGCCCGAGCTGGCCGAGGCGCTGGCCGGCGGGGCGCGGGTGCTGCTGGTCACCGACGCCGGGATGCCCTCGGTCTCCGACCCCGGCTACCGGCTGGTCGCCGCGGCGGTCGAGCGGGACATCAAGGTCACCGCCGTCCCGGGCCCCAGCGCGGTGCTCACCGCCCTGGCCGTCTCCGGGCTGCCGGTGGACCGCTTCTGCTTCGAGGGCTTTCTGCCCCGCAAGGGCGGTGAGCGGCGCACCCGGCTGCGCGAGGTCGCCGACGAGCGCCGCACCCTGGTCTACTTCGAGGCACCGCACCGGCTGGACGACACCCTCGCCGCGATGGCCGAGATCTTCGGCGCCGAGCGGCGCGCCGCGGTCTGCCGGGAGCTGACCAAGACCTACGAGGAGGTCAAGCGGGGGCCGCTGAGCGAGCTCGTGCCCTGGGCGGCCGAGGGCGTACGCGGCGAGATCACCATCGTCGTCGAGGGCGCCCCGGAGGGCGGGCCGCAGGATCTGGGCCCCGAGGAGCTGGTGCGCCGGGTGCGGGTCCGCGAGGAGGCCGGGGAGCGCCGCAAGGAAGCCATCGCCGCGGTCGCCGCGGACGCCGGGCTGCCCAAGCGGGAGGTCTTCGACGCGGTGGTCGCGGCGAAGAACGCGGCGAAGAGCGCGGAGAAAACCGACCCATCAGAAGGTAAATGACTGGCCTGAAAGGTAAAGGTCTGGCCGGTATGGCGGGGACTTTTCCCTGCCCCCGGCCAAATCTGCGCCAATACGGTCGGCGATCTGCTGCTTTGTGACCGGGAAAGGCGTCCACTGGACGTCGGGACGAACCGGTTCCCGAAGACCTTGTCCAGCGGACAAGAGGAGCGCAGCACATGACGGATTTCGCCAGGACCCCCGGAGTTTCCACGACGACCACCGGCGGAGAGCACCCCGCCCCCCGGCCCGACGCCGCCGCGCACGAGGCGTACTCCTTCGCCTGTATGCGGTGCGGCCACGGCTGGGAGCAGGCTTACGAGATAGTCCATCAGGTCGACGGCAAGGGCGAACTCCATGTCGTCTACTACGCGGACGGCGAGCGTGTCCCGTCCCCGCTGACCTGCCCCACCTGCCTGAACTGCGGCAGCGACGTCGTCCGCATCATGCGTTCCGGCCAGGTCTCGATGGTCTCCGAGGCGATGGCGCACATGCACCAGCGCCGCCCCGCCGACGCGAAGAAGAAGGAACCCTCCGCCGCGGACTCGGATCACCCCGACGGCACTGCCGGGGACAAGGACACCGGCCGCCACCACTGGCACCTCTCCGACCTGCTGCATCCCTTCCAGCACCACCGCAAGTGAGCTCGCTGCCGCGGCCCTCGTAGGATCGCGGCCATGGCACCGCAGGACAAGAACACCCCGCCGCCGCTGCCCGAACCGCTTCGGGTGGCGGTCGCGGACTCGCACACCCACCTGGACATGCAGGATTCCTCCGTCGAGGAGGCGCTCGCCAAGGCCGCCTCCGTCGGTGTGACCACCGTCGTCCAGGTGGGGTGCGACCTGGCCGGTTCGCGCTGGGCCGCGGAGACCGCCGCGGCCCACGACAGCGTGCACGCCACCGTCGCCCTGCACCCCAACGAAGCCCCTCGGATCGTGCTCGGCGACCCGGACGGCTGGTCCAGGCAAGGCGCCCGGGAACCCGGCGGTGACAGTGCCCTGGACGAGGCCCTCGCCGAGATCGACCGGCTGGCCGCCCTCCCGCAGGTCCGCGGCGTCGGCGAGACCGGCCTGGACTACTTCCGCACCGGCCCCGAGGGCATGGCCGCCCAGGAAGCCTCCTTCCGCGCCCACATCGAGATCGCCAAGCGGCACGGCAAGGCCCTGGTCATCCACGACCGCGAGGCCCACGACGACGTACTGCGCATCCTGCGCGAGGAGGGCGCACCCGACCGGGTCGTCTTCCACTGCTACTCCGGCGACGCCGAGATGGCCAAGATCTGCGCCGCGGCCGGCTACTTCATGTCCTTCGCCGGCAACGTCACCTTCAAAAACGCCCAGCACCTGCGCGACGCCCTCGCCGTCGCCCCGCCGGAGCTGGTCCTGGTCGAGACCGACGCCCCCTTCCTCACCCCCGCCCCGTACCGCGGACGGGCCAACGCGCCGTACCTCATTCCGGTCACGCTGCGGGCCATGGCCGAGGTCACGGCCGTGACCGAGGACGCGATGGCCACCGCCGTCGCGGCGAACACGGCGCGGGCCTTCGGTTACTGACGGTTCGCGGCGGCCCTCCGACGGCCGCCGAAGAGCCCGCACACCCCACCGAAAAGCCCGCCCACACCCCCCGAATCCCCTCCACATCCGCCACATTAATAACTCTCCGTAGTGATCGGACTTTGGAGAGTGACGAAGACTCCGCTACATTCCGGCCGTCAACCGCAGCCGGGGCATGTGGAGCGCGCCGTGAGTCATTCGCAGAGCAGCCACCGCGCCGCGCGCGGCCGTCGCAGACGCCGCGCCGAAGGCCCCGAAGCGCTGCGCCGGCTGCTGCCGCGGGCCCTGGTCGTCGCCTTCCTCGCCGGTGGCACCACCGCCTTCATCGCCCACGACAAGGCGGTCCGGCTCACCGTCGACGGCACCCCGCGCACCCTGCACACCTTCGCCTCCGACGTCGATGACCTGCTGGCCGACGAACGGCTCGACATCGGCGCCCACGACATCGTCGCGCCCGCCCCCGGCACCGCCCTCAGCAGCGGCGACGAGGTCGTCGTCCGGCACGGCCGCCCGGTCGTGCTGACCATCGACGGACAGCGCCGCACGGTGTGGACCACCGCCGACACCGTCGCCGGCGCCCTCCACCAGATCGGCGTACGGGCCGACGGCGCCTATGTGTCGGCCTCCCGCTCCCGGCGCATCGGGCAGCGCGGTCTGGAGCTGGCGGTCCGTACCGAACGCTCGGTGACGATCGTCGCCGACGGCCGCGCGCACCACCTCCGCACCAACGCCGCCACCGTCCGCGAGGCGCTGGCCGAGGCCGGGATCGCCCTGCGCGACCAGGACACCACCTCGGTGCCGCCGGACAGCTTCCCGCACGACGGCCAGACCCTCTCGGTGCTGCGGATCACCGGCTCCAAGGAGGTCCGCGACCGGACTGTCCCCTTCCGCACGATCCACCGGGTCGACGCCCGCCTGGCCCGCGGCACCGTGGTCGTCGTCCAGCAGGGGCGCCCGGGAGTCCGGCGGGTCACCTACCGGGTGCGCACCGTCAACGGCGTCAAACAGAAGCCGAAGCGGCTGCGCAGCGAGGTCGTGCGCGCCCCGCGCCCGCAGATCGTGCACCTCGGCATCCGGGAGCTGCCCACCTCCGTGCGCGGCGCCGACCACCTCGCCTGGCACGCGCTGGCGCAGTGCGAGGCCGGCGGCCGCCCGAACGCCGTGGACTCCTCCGGCACCTACGGCGGGCTCTACCAGTTCGACGTCGGCACCTGGCGGGCCCTCGGCGGCCACGGCAGGCCGCAGGACGCCACCCCCCAGGAACAGACCTACCGCGCCAAGAAGCTCTACATCAGAAGGGGGGCGAGCCCGTGGCCGGTCTGCGGCCGTAAGCTTCACGGGTGAACGAGCGCAACGAGGCTGTGGCATGAGCAAGAGCACCACCGACGATCCCGGCCCCCTGCTGGGCGCCGCCGACATCCGCGAGCTGGCCGCCGCGCTGGGCGTCCGCCCCACCAAGCAGCGCGGCCAGAATTTCGTCATCGACGCCAACACCGTCCGCCGGATCGTCCGGACCGCCGAGGTCCGGCCCGACGATGTCGTGGTCGAGATCGGCCCGGGACTCGGCTCGCTGACCCTGGGCCTGCTGGAGGCCGCCGACCGGGTCACCGCCATCGAGATCGACGAGGTGCTCGCCGCGGCGCTGCCGTCCACCGTCGAGGCCCGGCTGCCCGGCCGCGCCGACCGCTTCGCGCTGGTCCACAGCGACGCGATGCACGTCACCGAGCTGCCCGGCCCCGCGCCCACCGCGCTGGTCGCCAACCTCCCCTACAACGTCGCCGTGCCGGTGCTGCTGCACATGCTCGCGACCTTCCCCACCATCGACCGCACCCTGGTCATGGTCCAGTCCGAGGTCGCCGACCGACTGGCCGCCCGCCCCGGCAACAAGGTCTACGGCGTCCCGTCGGTCAAGGCCAACTGGTACGCCGAGGTCAAGCGCGCCGGCGCCATCGGCCGCAACGTCTTCTGGCCCGCCCCCAACGTCGACTCCGGCCTGGTCTCCCTGGTGCGCCGCACCGAGCCGATCGAGACGACCGCTTCCCGCGACGAGGTCTTCGCCGTCGTCGACGCCGCCTTCGCCCAGCGCCGCAAGACGCTGCGGGCCGCACTGTCCGGCTGGGCCGGTTCGGCCGCCGCCGCGGAGGCCGCCCTGGTCGCCGCGGGCGTCTCACCGCAGGCCCGCGGCGAGGCACTGACCGTCGAGGAGTTCGCGCGGATCGCCGAGCACAAGGGACCGGGCGGCGCGCCGGGCATCCGGCAGTCGGGGGGAGCGCACACATCCGGGGGAGCACACACATCCGGGGGAGAGCAGGCATCCGGGGGAAAGCAGGCATCAGGGGGAGAGCAGGCATGACCGACGCGAGCAACACGACCGGCGCGACCGGCGCGACCGGCGCGACCGACACGAGCAACGCGACCGGCGCGACCGCCGCCCCGGTCACCGTCCGGGTACCGGCCAAGGTCAACGTCCAGCTGGCCGTGGGTGCCGCCCGCCCGGACGGCTTCCATGACCTGGCGAACGTCTTCCTCGCCGTCGGCCTCTACGACGAGGTCACCGCCACCCCCGCCGACACCCTCCGGATCACCGCCGAGGGCCACGACGTCGACCAGATCCCGCTGGACCGCACCAACCTGGCGGCCCGCGCCGCCGAACTCCTCGCCGCCCGCCACGGCATCGAGCCACACGTCCACCTCCACATCCGCAAGGACATCCCGGTAGCGGGCGGCATGGCCGGCGGCAGCGCGGACGCCGCAGCCGCCCTCCTGGCCTGCGACACCCTCTGGTCCACCGGCGCCTCGCAGGACGAACTCCTCTCCATCTGCGCCGAGTTGGGCAGCGACGTCCCGTTCAGCCTGGTCGGCGGCGCGGCGCTGGGCCGTGGCCGCGGCGAACTGCTGACCCCCCTCCCCGTCGGCGGCACCTTCCACTGGGTCTTCGCGGTTGCCGAGGGCGGCCTGTCCACCCCGGCCGTCTACGGCGAGTTCGACCGCCTGACGGCCGGGACGGACGTACCGGAGCCGGAGGCGTCGCCGGAGCTACTGGCCGCCCTGGAGTCCGGCGACGCCACGGCGCTGGCCTCGGCCCTGTCCAATGACCTTCAGCCGGCGGCGCTGTCTCTGCGGCCTTCGTTGACCGAGACGTTGGAGGCGGGGACTGCGGCGGGTGCGCTGGCCGCGCTGGTCTCCGGCTCGGGGCCGACGACCGCCTTCCTGGTCAAGGACGCGGAGGCGGCGGAGGTCGTCGCGTCGGCGCTGATGACGTCGGGGACCTGCCGGCAGGTGCGGGTGGCGGAGGCGCCGGCGGTGGGGGCGCGGGTTCTTTAGGGCGGTGGGCCGCTGAGGCGGTGGCCCGCTGAGGCCGATGGTCCTCTAAGGGGCGGGGGAACAGATCCCGTAGGGGGTACGAGCGCCCCCTGCGGGGCCACAACGCGGCGGGGGCGGGCGGTATTCCCGCGGCTCCGCCGCTTTTGGTCGGCCGGGAAGCTCAAGTACCCGGCAGGGCAGTGTCCTTGACGGCGGTAACGAAGGACGACCAGGCGGCGGCCGGGAAGATGATCGCCGGTCCGTGCGGGTCCTTGGAGTCGCGGACGGGAATGATGCCGGGGAAGTCGTCGGCGACCTCTACGCAGTAGCCCCCGTCCCCGTTGCTGCGGCTACTTTTGACCCAATGAGCCTTGCTCAAGTCCACGAGACTGCTTGCCATTCCGGTAGTCCTCTGCTGCTTTCTCGATCGCTTTCAGAGACACATCAGGTGGCAGAGCGGCGGCCCTGAGTCGATCGTATGCCTTTGCATACTGCCTGATGCAGCTCGGATCATCGATGAGCTGACCGCTGTACATGCCCTCGGTGTACATGAGGGGCGGGGCATCGGCGAAGGTCAGGAGCCTGGTCGTGCCCATCGTGAACGGGTGGCCTGTGACATTCCACGGAAGAATCTGTGGAATGAATCGGCGGTGTCGTGCAACTTCGACGACGTGGGCCAGCTGTTCGGCCATGCCTTCCGGGTCAAGGATCGGGCGCAGTAGAACCAACTCGCTCAGAACAACCCAGGTTTCAGGGCTCTTGGCATCCTCGAAGAGCCACGCTCGTTCCCGCCGCGCGGATACCTTCGTCGACACCTGTTCCTCGGACTCGGTTGGGTGCGTTGCGTGGACGACGGCTCGGATGTACGGCTCCAGTTGCAGCGGGCCGGGGAGCAAATCGGGCATCCATTCCTCGACGTCCCGGGCTCGCTCCTCCAATTCGACGACGTCGGCGTAGTAGTCGGCGTGCCCTCTGGTCTTCGCCTTCCGCACGTCCTCGCAGCAGCGGGCGAAGAAGCCGTCCGTCTTCAGAACCCGGTCCACATGCTCGGCCAGGTCCTGGGGCATCCGGCGCTGGCCACGCTCGATCTCGCTGAGGTGGCTCAGTCCGTAGAAACTCCCCTCTGTCAACTGCTGGAGCGTGAGCCCTGCCGCCTCTCTCTTCCAGCGCAGCTCTTTGCCGTAGAAGGTCGGAACTCCCGCCGACCCGTCGATTTCCTTGCGTCGTGCCACGGTTCACCGCCGTACGTGTAGCTGATTCACAGTCGTTGCGGATGAGCCCCGGCGGCTACCGCATTCCACCGCATCGCACCGCATTCCCCGGACCACGGCCGGGAGCCCAACCCCCTTTCACGCTACGCCGCGTCACGTCACTCTGTAAGCGGTTCGTTGCTATGCGTACAGAAAGGCGGGGCCCATGCCCCTCGATCGCTCCCTCCCTGACGACGTACACGACAGCGCCGAAGAGCTGCGTACCGCGCTCAAGGACCACGGCATCACGCTGCCGTCGCTCGGCGTCGACCTGCCCGGCTTCGCGGGCGTCTACAGCGTCTCGCTGGTCGCGCTCGGTAACTGCAACGCGGCCACCGCCCGCCGCCTCGCCGAGGTTCTCCGCAAGGCGGCAGCTCGTTGAAGGGTGGGGCGGGCCTCGTACGAAGCGCCTTCGGCGGACTGCTGAGTTGGTTACTCCCGGGCCGTGGCGACCACCGGGCGCACCGTAGTACCGGCGCCCTCTCGCCCACGGCCTGGTTGCCGGAGGAGGCGGAGCATCCCGGAGATCAGGAGGCCCGGCGTCGGGAGCTGGAGGAGGCCGTACGGAGGCTCAACACCTGGTCGTCCGGTGGGGGCGGCCGCCGCTGACCGACACGTACGAAGGCGCCACTCCCAAAGCCACCGTCCACGAAGGCGCCACTCACAAGTCCGCCAGTCACAATCCGCCACTCACGAGGCCACCACTCACCAAGGCACCAGGAGGAAGAGAAAAGATGCACATGCTTCTCCAGAACCACGGCAACGACGGCAACGACGGCAACTACGGCAACGAGGGAAACGGAGGCGGCGACAAGCTGCCCGGTCAGCCTTACCCCGGCCCGCACCCGGCGCCGACCCCGGACGGCGGCCCCGGCGTCCCCAACCCGCCCAAGGCCGCCTGACCGTGGCCGGTGTAACAGGCAACGAGCGCCCCGTTCTCCACGAACTGGGGCATGCCCTCATGGCGGCGGGCGCCCTCTCCCCGGACTGGGTCTCCGCCTACACGGCCGTACCCCGTTCCGCCGTACTGCCCGATCTCATCTGGCCGTTCGACGTGGCGGCCGGGCGCAGCGTGCCGGTGTCCCGTACGGAGAGCCCGGACGCGTGGCAGGAATACGCGGACGCGGACGTTCCCGTGGTCACCCAATGGGATGACGGCCAGCACCCCGGCACCGAGCCCGGCGAGGCGCCCACCAGCTCCGCGTCGATGCCCTCGGTCGTCTTCCGGATGCTCCAGGACATGGACCTCCACCCCGGGCACACGGTCCTGGAGATCGGCACCGCGACGCTGTGGAACGCGCTCCTCATGGCGCACCGCGCCGGGCCGGGGAACGTCACCACCATGGAGATCGACGGCGCGCTGGCCGCCGCCGCCCGCGCCACGGCCGCGCGGTTCGGGAACTCCGTCCGCGTCCTCCACGGCGACGGGAGCCGGGGCCACCGGGAAGGTGCTCCGTACGACCGCATCATGGCGACGTGTGGCGTCCGGTCCGTTCCGTTCGCGTGGGTGGAGCAGTGCCGTCCCGGCGGCCTCGTCGTGGCCCCGTGGGGGACGCACTACAGCCACAGCGACGCGGTGGCCCGCCTGGTGGTCGCACCGGACGGGAAGAGCGCCACCGGACCCTTCACCGGCCCCGTGGAGTTCATGAAGCTCCGCTCCCAACGCCCGGCCGCCGTGGAGCACTCCGCGTATGTGACGGGCAGCGTCGCGGACGGCGAGGAGTCGTCCACGACGCTCACCGAGGCGGAGTTCGCCGGGGACCGGTTCGGCCCCGAGCGGTTCGCCCTGGGCCTGCGCGTACCCCGGTGCCTGCACGTCGTGGCGGACAAACGTGACGGCGCGCGCCCGGTGTGGTTCTACGGGCTGGGCGACGCGTCCTGGGCGTGCGTCCTGTTCCGGGACGGGGACACCGCCCGCGTCTGGCAGTCCGGCCCCCGCAGACTCTGGGACGAGGTGGCGGACGCCTTCCGCTGGTGGGTAGACCGGGGGAGGCCCGATCACACCCGGTTCGGCCTGATCGTGACGGCCGAGGGCGAACGGGTGTGGCTGGACGACCCGGCCGACTCCTGGGCGCTGACGGGGCCGTGATGGACCCGCGCGCATCAGCACTTCCCCGGGGAGCCGAAGGCCGGTTACGTCACTCCGTGGGCCGACACCCCCGCAGTGGCGGACCGACACTTCGCAGTGGGAGCGAGGCCGTCGGGGCGGTGTACGAGCAGGTGCGCCACTTAGTCGTCCGGTGGAGGCGGTCCAGTGGGGCCGGCCATCGCCCAGACAGCAGCGAGGGCGCTACGCCACGCCCCCACCCCCGCCGGCCCCCGCCAGCGCCTCGGCGGCGAGCCGCCCCGCCCGTACCGCCTGCTCGGCCGTCGTCGGGACGCAGCGGTCCGCCGCCGGGTCGTACGCGGTCATGATCACGCCCGCGTGGTCGGTGTCCGGCTCCTGGAGGGTCACCGTGCGGCCCGCGGCCCGTAGCGCCTCGGTGAGGGCGCGGGAGCACTGGGCGTCCACGACGGTGTCGCGGGTGCCGTGCAGCAGATGGACCGGTACACCCGGGTCCCGGCCCGCCGCGAGATCGTCCAGCGGGGCGGTGCCGGTGGTGCGCGCCGGCAGGTCGTAGCGGCCCGCGATGCCCACCACAGCCCCCGGACGCCACTCCGCCACGCTCTCGGGCCGCAGCGCGACGCCCAGCGCGGCCCCGGCCCCCGCCGACCACCCGGCCAGCACGCACGACGCCTCGTCGCCGCCCAGCCCGCCCGCCTCCTTGCGCAGGAACGCGACGGACTCCAGCAGCTGCGACCGGCCGCCGTCCGGGGCGTCCGAGCGCCAGTCCGGTACGAGCACCAGCGCACCGAGGGCCGCCGTCGCCCGCGCCAGCGGTTCCAGCACGTCCCGCTCGTCGGGGCCGATGCCGTGCCAGAGCAGCACGGTGGGCGCCGGTCCGGGCGCCGGGGAGAGCCGGGCGTCCCCGGAAGGCCGGGCGTCTTCGGAGGGCTGGGCGTTCCCAGCCGGCCCGGCATCCCTGGCTGGCCGGGCGTCCCCGGCGGGCTCGGCATCCCTGGCCGGCCGGGCCGCCCCGGCCACTCCCGCCGCCCCGCCCACCCCCACCGGACGGTAGACATCCAGCCGCTTGCCGCTCGGCCCATAGACCAGCCCGCGTACCGCCTCAGTCTCCATCTCCACTGCCCCGCCAGCTCCGCCAGCTCCGCCAGCCCCGCCAGCCCTGCTGGTCCCGCCAGTCCCGCCCGTCATGCCCATGTCCGGTGCCATGACGGCACGTTACAACGGGAGCGGGGTGTCTCAGCTGCCCGCGAGACCCAGCGCCACCACCCACGACACGACCAGCAGAAACGGCGCCGCCAGGAGGCAGCTCCAGCCCACCGCGCTCCTGTTGCCCATGCCCACCACCGCCAGCACGGCGGCCACGAAGGCGGCGCCGACCGGCAGGCCGCCGACGATCTGCTGGGTGCCCGCGGAGCAGATCATGCGGGCGTCGTCCTCGGAACAACTGTCGCTCGCCATCACCAGCAGCGGCGCGAACAGCCCGGTCACCCCGGCGAACGCGAGCACCAGCAGCCCGATGACGATGCGGCCCACGGCGGAACCCGTCACCGACGGTGCCGCGTCGCGCACGGAAGGGACGCCCGGTGCCTGGTCGTTGATCATGCGCCCACGCTAGGTCCGGCCACAGCCCCTGCCATCAGTACGGCTACTCATCTCCCGGTACTCACCTCCCCGCACTTATCCACAGGTATTTGTCTCCCGGCGGCCCTCCTCCGCACGACGACTAGGCTGGGTGGGTCGATCGATCTGACGTGCAGGTCGGAAGCGCAGGTCTGAGTGCAGGAGTGAGATGGCCGTCAACCTCGTCAATCTGGAAGCCGTCGGCAAGGTGTACGGGACCCGTGCCCTGCTCGACGGTGTCTCGCTCGGCGTCAACGAGGGGGACCGGATCGGCGTCGTCGGGCGCAATGGGGACGGCAAGACCACCCTGATCCGGATCCTCGCCAAGCTGGAGAGCGCGGACGACGGCCGGGTCACCCACAGCGGCGGCCTGCGCCTCGGCGTCCTCACCCAGCACGACTCCCTCGACCCGGCCGCCACCATCCGGCACGAGGTCATCGGCGATCTCGCCGACCACGAGTGGGCCGGCAACGCCAAGATCCGCGACGTGCTCACCGGCCTCTTCGGCGATCTGCACCTGCCGGGCTTCACCCACGGCCTGGACACCGTCATCGGCCCGCTCTCCGGCGGCGAGCGCCGCCGCATCGCCCTCGCCAAGCTCCTCATCGCCGAACAGGACCTGATCGTCCTCGACGAGCCCACCAACCACCTCGACGTCGAGGGCATCTCCTGGCTGGCCCGCCACCTCCGGGCCCGCCGCTCCGCCCTCGTGGTCGTCACCCACGACCGCTGGTTCCTCGACCAGGTCTGTACGCGGATGTGGGACGTCCAGCGCGGCGACGTCCACGAGTACGAGGGCGGCTACAGCGACTACGTCTTCGCGCGGGCCGAACGGGAGCGGATCGCCGCCACCGAGGAGGTCAAGCGGCAGAACCTGATGCGCAAGGAGCTGGCGTGGCTGCGGCGCGGCGCCCCGGCCCGTACGAGCAAGCCGCGCTTCCGCATCGAGGCGGCGAATGAGCTGATCGCCGACGTCCCGCCGCCCCGCGACAACGCCGAGCTGATGAAGTTCGCCAGCTCCCGCCTCGGCAAGACCGTCTTCGAGCTGGAGAACGTCAGCGTCCAGGCCGGGCCGAAGGTCCTCCTCAAGCACCTGACCTGGCAGCTCGGCCCCGGCGACCGGATCGGCCTGGTAGGCGTCAACGGCGCCGGCAAGACCTCACTGCTGCGCGCGCTGGCCGAGGCGGCCCGCACCCAGGGCGAGACGCAGCCGGTGGCCGGCCGGATCACCGTCGGCAAGACCGTCAAACTGGCCTACCTCTCCCAGGAAGTCGGCGAACTCCCCCCGACACTGCGGGTGCTGGAGGCCGTCCAGCAGGTGCGCGAGCGCGTCGACCTGGGCAAGGGCCGCGAGATGACCGCCGGCCAGCTCTGCGAGAAGTTCGGCTTCACCAAGGAGAAGCAGTGGACCCCGGTCGGCGACCTCTCCGGCGGTGAACGCCGCCGCCTCCAGATCCTCCGCCTCCTGATGGACGAGCCCAACGTCCTCTTCCTCGACGAGCCCACCAACGACCTCGACATCGAGACCCTGACCCAGCTGGAAGACCTCCTCGACGGCTGGCCCGGCTCCCTCATCGTCATCAGCCACGACCGCTACTTCATCGAGCGCACCACCGACCGCGTCCACGCCCTCCTCGGCGACGCCACCCTCCGGATGCTCCCGCGCGGCCTGGACGAGTACCTCGAACGCCGCCAGCAGGTCATCGACGCCGCCACCCCGGCCCCCGCGCAGCAGACCGCAACGGCCCCCAAAAAGGCCGCCGCCGTCAACCGCGCCGCCCAGAAGGAACTCCAGAAGATCGAACGCCAACTGGACAAAATCAGCACCAAGGAAGCCACCCTCCACACCCAAATCGCCGAAAACGCCACCGACTTCGAAAAGGTCGCCGGCCTCGACGCCCAACTCCGCGAACTCAGCGCGGAGAAGGATGAGTTGGAAATGCGGTGGCTGGAGTTGGCTGAGGAGGCGTAGGGAGTCGGGGGCGTAGGGGCGGACGCTCGGAGACGGGCGGGGCGCTACTGACCTCTGGAGCGATGCCGGTCCCGTACGGTCACCGCGGCACATCGACGTGGTGGCCGTACGGCGCTCAGCTCCGCTCCAGGAGTTGCTCCGCGCGCAGCGGCGAGGCGCGATTACCGCTGACTACAGCGAATCACGGCGAATCATGCGGAATCACAGTGGCTTCCTGACCTCACCGCGAATCTTGCCCGCCTTATCGGCGAATTCCTGAAGGTCGACGGAACGCGGATCCTTCGACAGCGCCGAGGCATCGGTTTCGACGACATTCCCGCTCGTACTGGAATCGGCCCAGACGCAGAACGGCACTGTCACCTTCTGCCCCATATCCGTCTTCACATTCACACCACAGGTGAGCGGATCTCCGCCCCCGCTGGGCGTGAACTCCTTGTCCGCGACGGCAACTTCCGTCCTACCGTCACGCGACATGCCGCGGACTGTGTGGTCGACGGCCGTCTCGGGATCGTCGATGACGCCGTAGAGCCCCAGCATCACCAGTGACTTGGTCCCCGCCGAATACTGGCCGCCCACTGCCTTGAGGTTGTGCGCACCCGCTCCGTCAGACGGCACCGCATCGCTGGCCTGCTGGGATATGTCCTTGGCGAGCTTGTACTCCCCGCCCACCAGCGTCTGCGACACTGTGATCCGGTACCTCGGCCCACCGTCGGACCCGCCCGACGAACTCCCTCCACCACGGAGCCCCATGGCCGACACCACCGACCCGACCACCACCATTCCGGCCACGGCGCCGATGATCCCCCAGACCTTCGCCGCCTTCCGCTTCGGCGGTATAGGAGGCGGCATGCCTGGCCCGCCCCCGTACCCGAACTGGGGGGCTTGCGGCGGCATTCCGTAGGGGCTCGGCTGGCCGTAGGGCGCCGGTCCGCCGGGGTGCGGTTGCTGTCCGTACGGCCCCGACCCGCCAGGAGCGGCCCCCGGCGGATACGCGTCGGGCTGTCCGGGCTGTGGCATCCCTTGCGGAGCACCGTAACCCGGCACCTGCCCGAACCCACCTGGCGGCTGTTGCGGAGTAGTCATCAACATCTTTCTTTTCCGAGGCGCGACTGAACGCCCGAGAAGGGCTTCTTGAACACGCTGATTTCATCCCGATGCCCCGCTCCCCAACAGCGCATAGATGACGCCCTACGACTGACGGTCATCCTGAGCCTTCGCGTTGAGAACGACGCCGATCCCGCTTTCCTCATATTCAAGGTGGTCAAGGCTTCCAGGCTGCCACCCTATGCTCGGCTTACGGGACAGCCTTGAGCAGGTGACTGGCTGCATTACCGCGACGGCGAGGCAGCAGGCAGCAACTGTTGCGCGCACCTTGGCCCCTGGCGTAAGCCACTGCGATCACACGCAGCCCCCTGGAGCCCACCAGCAGGCATCGACGCCGCCGCCCCGCCTCCCACCCTGCAGGCCGCGGTTCAGGAGAGGAGCCGTGATGGGTACCGCAACGTCGGTGAGACCCGGCCCGGGGCGCTCCTATTTTTCCCTTTCAACGACATCTCGAAGGCGTCGCACTTCGGCTACCAGTCGAGGTAGGGCATCCCTTGCCATTGCAATAAAGGCGGCATTTTCATCCCAGCACTCATCGGCGCTATCGACGTAGCGTGGGTGCTGAACCAGTGTAGCCGCCACGATTTCTCCGTGGTTGAATCCGGGCCATCTCTCACTATGCCCAGTATCGGGCACCGTGCTAACGGCAATTAGATTCATCGCGGACTCGTCGTCCAGAACCCTGACGAACCAAGGTCCCGGCGTAGCCGCCGAACACAACTCTTCGATCTCTCCCAGCTCATCCTCGTCAATGTGCTGATTTTCCATTTATTACCCGCACCTTAAAGTTGAATCTTGTGAAGTTTGGATGCCCTAATATCGCTCGGTTGTATAGCCTAGCCTTTCTGCGTTTTTATAGAATCTCTTATCGTTGGTGATTATCGAAAGTCCCTCTTGTGCTGCAGAGTGCAGGACCGAGGCGTCGTCATCGGCAATCATGGGCCTAAAGGATTTCCCCTTCCACATCCTCTTAAGGGCGTCCTGGATTGAAGCTACACCTTCAGGTGTAGATTCTGGCCCCATGCGGCCACTGCGTGAGGTGAGCCAGTCGGAGATAGCTTCCGGGGTGTGCCCGCCTTCGAGTAGCTCACGATGCGCCGTTGGCGACAATACGGGCCTACGCCCCGCCAGCGCCGCGTCTACCTCCGCGACCTTTGCGCCTGACAACGCATCAGTCACAGCGTTAGTGTCTACCGCGACATGATTGCAGGGACTGAGGCCCAAGGGATCCACGGCCGAATGTGGGTTTGACACGTAGGTGGATGGATTGGGGGTGGGGGCGAGCCCTAGTGGATCCGAAGACAAATACCTTCCCGTCTCCGGATCATAATAGCGGAAGAAATTGTAGTGGAGTGCCACCTCGGTATCGAAGTACTGACCTGGGAACCGCAGCGGCGTGTAGGCGACGGCATCATTCTTCCAGGCCGTGGCGCCCCAAAGCGCGGCACTCGCCTGCCAGGCAATTCCGCCAGATTCAGAAATTAGCTCTACTGGTCTCCCGGCAGAGTCGGTGACGATAGCGAAGAAACGCTGATCAATGAATTCTTGCGAAGTGCTCAAAAGGGCCGATTCTGCGGTCTTTCGCTCCGTTTGGGTGAGAGGTGTCAGACCTTGATGATTCCAGGTGAGGGTAATTTCTTTCGACGCACCTGCCGAACTGGCGGTTTGTTCGGTAAGGGTTGAGTCATCCCATGAGAAGTTGATTTGCTCGGTGACTGATTGGCCGTCTGCGCCGAGGCGTTGTTTGGCTATGCGGCGGGCGAAGGGGTCGTAGAGGTAGCGCCAGGTGATGCCGTCGGGTGTGACTACCGACGTGAGGCGGTCTTCGGTGTTCCAGGCGTAGTGCCAGGTGTCGGGCTTACGGGAAAGGCGGGCTTTCTGGCGGAGGGTGACGCGCCCAAGCCCGTCGTGTTCGTAGCGGATGCGGCCGGCGCGGGTGATGTTGGTGCCCGTGTAAGCGCGCTCGCCCCGAGCTGACGGGCTGGCGTGCCGGTCCGGCCAGTCGGCGTGGGTTTGGTTGCCGGCTTCGTCGTAGGCGTAGGTCTCGGTCCAGTCGGTGGCGTGGACGGCGGTGACGCGGCCGGCGCGGTCGAGGTCGAAGGTGCGGCGGCCGGTGTGGGAGTCGTCGATCGCGGTGAGGTTGCCGTCGGGGCGGTAGGTGTAGCCGCGGTGGAGGACTCGTTGTGCTGCGGCGGCGGCAGGGTTCTGTGGGCGGTCCGCGCCGGTGGGGGACTGGAGGGTGCCGGACGCTGCTGTGGTGAGTGACTGGCTGGTGAGGCGGCCGGTGGGGTCCCAGGTGTGGGCGAGCTGGAGATGGTCGCCGATGGTGCGGGTGAGTTCTTGGCCGGCGGCGTCGTGGTCGAAGGTGAGGACGTGGCCGGCGATGTCCATGGCAGTGCGGTTGCCGGCGGCGTCGTAGGTGTAGGTGGTGGTGTGGCCGGTGGGGGTGGTGCGGGAGGTACGGCGGCCCAGGGCGTCGTAAGTGAACGTCATGGTGCGGCCGTTGACTGTTTCGGCGGTGACGCGGCCGAGGGTGTCGCGGGTGTAGGTGACGGTGGCGTCGGGGTTGGTTGCCTGCCGAAGGCTGCCGCCGGTGTCGTGTTCGTAGGTGGTGACCAGGCCCGCGGCGTTCTTCTCCGTAATGCGGCCGAGGGTGTCGCGGGTGTAGGTGGTGATCTCGCCGAGAGCGTTGGTGCGGGTGGTCAGTTGGCCGGCGGCGTCGTGGGTGTAGGCGAGGATCCGGTCGTCGAAGTCGGTCTCCGATATCAGGCGGCCGGCGCCGTCGTAGGTGTAGTTCCAGGTCAGGCCCTGGGGGTTGGTGACCTGGGTGAGGCGGAGTTCGGTGTCGTGGGTGAACTCGTGGCGGACGCCGTCGGGGTCGGTGCGGGCCGTCAGCAGGTCGAAGTGGGTGTATTCGAAGCGGGTGGTCTGGCCGATGGCGTCGGTGTGGGTGAGGCGGTTGCCCTCGCCGTCGTAGGTCCACTCCTCGGTGGCGCCGGTGGCGTCGATGCGGGCTGCCAGCTTGCCTTCGACGGTCCACACCATGTGCGTCGTCTCGCCGAGCGGGTCCGTGACCGAGGTGGTGCGGCCGAAGGCATCGCGGCGGTAGTGGGTCACCGCGCCGAGCGGGTCGGTGACCGAGATCGGCAGGCCCGCCTTGTCGCAGTAGAGGCGGGTGGTGTTGCCCAAGGCGTCGGTGACGGCGCTGAGATGGCCGCGCTCGTCATGGGTGTAGGTGGTGGTGGCGCCCGCGGGGTCCGTGGTGGAGGTGCGGGTGCCGTGGGCGTCGTAGGTGTGGGTCCAGGTGGTGCCGTCCGGGCCGGTGACGGCCAGTGGGTTGCCGAGGTCGTCGTAGGTGGTGGTCGAGCGGCTGCCGTCGGGGAGGACGACGCTTACCGGGCGGCCCTCGTCGTCGTAGTCGATGTGGGTGGTGCGGCCCAGCGGGTCGGTGGTCGACAGGACGCGGTGTTTGGCGTCGCGGACGGTGCGGGTGGTGGCGCCGGTGGGGTCGGTCTCCGCGACGATCTGGTGGCGATCGTTGACCTCGTAGCGGGTGACCTGGCCTTGGGAGTTGTGGAGCAGGTTGGTGCGCAGGCCGGTGACGGGGTCCGGGTCGCCCCAGGTGAACTGGGCGCGGAGGTGGCCCGCTATGCCGCCCTGTGAGATGCAGCGGTCATCGTCGTCGTAAACGTAGGTGTAGCTGCTGTTGTTGGTGTCCGTCCAGGACGTGATCCGGCCGTGGTCGTCGTAGGTGAAGCGGAGCGGGAGGCCGGAGGAGTTGGTGGTGGTGATGAGGTTGCCGGCTTCGTCGTAGCCGTACGTCATCAGCAGTTGGTCGGAGCCGTCGGGGGCCGCGCCCGCCAGGTGGAGGGCCGTGATGCGGCCTTCGTCGGTGGTCAGCAGGAGGCGGTAGCCGGCGCTGTGGGCGATGGCGGTGGGGGTGCCGTCTTCGGTGTAGTCGAAGGTGTGGTGGTTGCCGCGCCGGTCGGATATCTCGTCGAGGACGGCGAGGTCTTCGGTGTAGGTGGTGAAGTAGCGGCGGGTGCCGGTGACCGGGTCGGTGAGGAGATAGTCGCCGTCCGGTGTGCGCTCCAGGGGGTGGCCGTCGCCCTCGGCGGGGAGGGTGGGGACGCCGACGGCAGGGTGCGGGTAGAGGCGGAAGTCGCCCTCGTCGCCGATGAGGATGACGCCCTCGGCGTCAATCTCCAGACGCTGGTCGACGGTGCTCATCCACGCCGGGCCGAACCAGCGGCCTTGGCGGTAGGACGACTCGAAGGTGCGGGTGAAGGAGAGGGGGAGGCTGCCGGGGAGGGTGACGTCGGTCTGCGGCAGGACCATCCGGCCGGTGGCCATGTCGATGGGGTCGTTGGCGCATTTCCTGGACCAGAGCTTACGGAAGCGGTCCATGACGGTGCGCTTGCCGCCCTCCTTGGCGGCTGTCCGCGCGGCCCCCTTGGCCGCGTCCTTCGCCCCCGCCTTCACCAGGCCCTTGCCGACGGCACCGACGCCCTTGGCGCCGATGAGGTTGCCTATGACGCCGCCAAGCGCATCCCCGGGGTCGCTGCCCCAGCCCTCGCCGAGCATCCCCTTGGCCAGGCGCCCGGGATGGGCGGCGGTACTGGCGAGGCCGAGTGTGATCTTGGAGACGTTGGCCATGTACTGATGGGGGTGGGCGAGGTTGTACGGTTCCGCCGGGTTCACCGTGCGGGCCAGATTGACCGTTTCGACCAGGGCCTTTCCCACACCGCCGACGACGTGCATCAGGTTCATGCCGCCGGCTGCGACGCCGTCAACGACGTCCAGAGCCGCCTCAGTGGTGAACTTCGGTGCCTGTGGGGCGTGTTCCAAGGCGCCTTTGAGGGCGTGTTGAGCCTTTTCCGCGGCCTCGTTGCGCTGGCTGCGGGCGTTCTTCAGGATTTCCTGCGCCGCCTCGCGATCCGGCTCGGCGGGGTCGTGGAAGTCACCGGGCTTGTCGGGCTTGGGTCCCGGGTCGGAACCCTCGTCCAGCGCGGCGTTGTACGCGTCTGCCTTGGTGTTGTACGTGTCGACCGCGTGGCTGTACGCCTTGAACGCCTTCATGGTTTTCTTCTCGGCCGCGTGCCATGCGTCGATGGCCGACTGGGCCTTTTTCTGGGCCCAGGAGACCGTCTCGGCGTAGGAGTCGAGGGCCTTCCACGCCGCCTCGCAGGCATCCGCGGTGCGCATCCACTGCTTGGGGTGTACGTCGAATTTCTCGTGGAAGCTGTCGGCGGCCTTTCCCTTCCACGAGCCGGCGTCCAGTTTGCGGATTCCCTGGCCGACGCGTTCGAAGGCCGCGTAGAAGTCCTTCAGATGGGCGGCTGATTCATTGATCTTCGCGACGTCCCCGTGGATCAGCTCCTTGGGGTCGTCGCTCTCGCCCAGCTGCCGCTCGTCGACCTGCGCGCCCAGCGCATCGGCGACGTCGTCACCGGCCGAGCGGACGGCCTTGGCCGCGCCGTCCGCACCGACGTAGTCGAGTGCGTCCGCGGTCATGTCCGAGGCGGAGTCGACGGCCTCACCGGCCGCCTCCTTGACGCCGTCGACGGCGTTGCCGACCTTCTCTGCCGCGGAATTGATGAAGTCGCCGACGCCCATCAGTGATTAACCCCCGAGTCGTGCTGTGCAGCGATGGATGTGCAGTGGTGGCTGTGCAACGGTGTCTCAGGACCCGTCGTGGTCGTTGGCCTGCGACGGGGCGTCACGAGTCATCTTCAGTGGCCGCAGGGCCCAGTTGTGGTCCGCGTCGCCCGCCCACTTGGACGTCGAGAAGTCCTCGCCGGTCTGCTGCGCCGCCTGGTCGACTTCCTGATAGGCCGTGCGGGACTTGGTCGAATTGGGGTCCCAGTCCGCGTCATCGAACTGGGTGAATGCGTTGTCGTCGCGGACCTGCTTCCACGTCCGTTGCTTCAGCCGTTCCTCTGTCATCGTCGGGTCCCCCATCAGCAGCGCATTCGCCCCGACCTTCAACGTCGTCGAAACGTACTGCTCCTGCTCGTGATAGAGCCCGGCCGTCAAATCAAGGCGGCGCGCGAATTCGTTGGCCTCATGAATGAGCAGGCGTACGCCCCAGCCCCAGCGTTCACAGAAATCATCGAATACGGAACTCACGCCGGCATGCCCGCTCTCCATGCCGGAAAGAGCCAGCTTGTCGAATCCCTGGCCGAGTTGGGCGTTGATGTCGAAGCCCAGCTCCTTCAGCTCCGCGATGGCGCCATCGATGCCCTTGGTGACCTGCTTGAGGGCATTCGGGTCGAGCTCGTAGCCCTCGGCGGATGTCATGCCGCACCCCCGGCCACGGGCGCTCCGGGCACGCTCGCGGTGGGGTCCGGCTCGGCGAGGTCGATCGCCACGGAGTCCGGCACGATGCCGCTGACCGGCGGAAATACCATCCCCTGCGCGCTTCCCGCGTCCAGCACCACGCCCGCCGGCCCTTCGATGGCGGGGATGACGACGTCCAGGAGACGCGCGCCGACCGCGCGGGCGTAGGGCAGCTCGGTCTCGGGGGCGGCGCCGCGGGATGCCGCGAAGCGAGCCAGTTCCTGTTCGTCGGAGAAGGCGTACAACCAGCGGATACCGGACAACTCTGCCGACATGAGGGAGTCGTTGATAAGCGGTACCAGTACCGGCGTCCGGCGGAACTCACCCACCAGTGCGGCCGGATTCGGATCCCCTGCGTGTGCTGCCGCTACTTCGTCGGCCAATGACATGACGGCTGGCCCCCTCCCCGACTTCAGCTCAACTGTCGAACCCACTTTCGCATACGGCACTGACAATGCAGGCGATGACGCTCCGCCGGAAAACCGGACACTGGTTTCTTTTAAATTCAACCAGCTTGGAGTGGGGTGGAGTTCGGAGAACGGCAATTGCGGATGACGCGCCCGACGTGGCGACCGGGGCTTCTTGCCATGGGTGGCGCCTCCGGGTGGGTCGCCTCAACTCTGCGCGAGAGGCGCTGGGTTACGCCGTTACACCTGCTGCGCCCCGCGCGTCGGCAGAGCCCGGTCCGTGAGAGCCCCGGCCCCATCCCCCTCCCAAGCGCGCCAATCGGCCCCGAATGGCCGGGATTCCAGCATTCCGGGGGGCTTCTTCCGGGTAGGGGGCGCGCTCTTGCAGCCGAGCGTGTAGCTTCCCGGGGACAAGCGGCCCGGCCGGGGGCTGCGCCGGGGCCCGCCGGAGCGGGGGAGGTTGCTCGATGGGCGTGCGGCTCATGGTGGTCGACGATCATCGTCTGCTCGCGGAGGCGCTCGCCTCGGCGCTGAAACTGCGCGGGCACCGGGTGCTGGCGGCCGCCGCGCCGAGTGCGGGGGCCGCGGAGTTGGTGGTGAGCCGGGCGCCCGAGGTGTGCCTGCTGGGCACCGCCGCGCCGGCCCGGCCGGGGGCCTTCGACCCGGTCGTACGGATCAAGAAGGAGCGGCCGCAGGTCGCGGTGGTGGTGCTGGGGCCGGTGCCCAGCCCGCGGGGGATCGCTGCCGCGTTTGCCGCCGGGGCCTCCGGTTACGTCCGCAATGACGAGCGGATCGAGGGTGTGGAGCGCGCCATGATGAAGGCGCGGGCGGGGGAGTCGGCGGTGTCGCCGCAGTTGTTGCAGCAAGCCTTCGAGGAGCTGTTGCACCCCGCGGCGCAGCCGGACGACGAGGGGGCGCGGCTGCTGGAGCTGCTCACCCCGCGTGAGGTCGAGGTGCTGATGCGGGTCGCGGACGGGGAGGACACCCGGCTCATCGCCGCCGGGATGGATATCGCGCCCAGTACGGCGCGGACGCATGTCCAGCGGGTGTTGATGAAGCTGGAGGTGGGCTCCCGGTTGGAGGCCGCCGCGCTCGCGGCGCGTACGGGACTGCTGGACCGGGCGGGCGGGCAGACCGCGCGCGCCACGGCGGCGGGACCGGACACACCGGTGCCGCCGCCGGGGTGACGACGCGTTCAGTCTTTCGCAGGCCCACCCTCCGCCTTGGCCTCCCCTTCCCCCACCGTCGGCGGAACCGCCGGACGCAGCGTCTGCCAGATCAGGAAGAACAGGCCGAGGGCGAGCATGCCCAGGCCCGTCCAGAGGTTGATGTTGATGTTCTGGGCCTTCTTCAGGTCCGCGTCGTTCGCCATCAGGCCGGCGATGGTGACGATCACGCCGTAGACGGTGAACAGGCCGCCGATGATGCGCCGTACGTCGAAGAGCCGCGCGGCGGTCGCCGACTCGCGTTCCAGTTCCTCGACCTCGTGCTGGTAGTCACTCATGGGTGCGTCAACTCCGCTGGTTCAGGCAGGTCAGAGGGAGAACGGGAGGTAGCAGAGGGCGGCGAGGACGACGGCGCCCCAGCCCAGCAGGGCGGGCCTGCGGTACCAGGCGTCGTCGCCCTCGGCCGGCAGCTCCGCCATGCCGGGGGACCTCGTGCCGTAGACCAGGCCGGCCAGCGACTCGGCGGACCTGGGCTCGGTGAACAGGGTGACCACGAACATCACGAGCGCGCCGACGACGAAGGCGACGATGGAGGAGACGAAGTTGGCGCCCTGGTCGGAGGGGATCGCGATGATGCCCTGCTTGTAGAGCCAGAAGTAGTTGACCATCGCGGCCGCGGTGCCGGAGAGCAGGCCCCAGAAGCCGGCCGCGGCGCTGGTCCGCTTCCAGAACATGCCGATGATGAAGACGACGAACAGCGGGACGTTGAAGAAGGAGAAGAGGGTCTGGAGGTAGTTCATGATGTTGCTGAAGGATGACGCGATGAAGGCGGTGCCCATGCCGATCAGCACGCCGACCGCGGTCACCACGCGGCCCGTCTTCAGGTAGTGCGCGTCGTCGCGGCCCTTCTTCAGGTAGGCCGCCCATATGTCGTTGGTGAAGACCGTGTTGAAGGACGAGACATTGGCGGCCATGCCAGCCATGAAGGCCGCCAGCAGACCGGTCACCGCGATGCCCAGGACACCGTTGGGGAGCAGGTCGCGCATCAGCACCGGGATCGCGTCGTTGTACTGGAGCCCGTCCTTGGACTTGCCCAGCGTCGGCTCCATGACCAGCGCGATCAGGCCGGGGACGACCACCACCAGCGGGATGAAGATCTTGGGGAAGGCGGCGATCAGCGGGGTCCGCTTGGCGGCGGAGAGGTTCTTCGCGGACAGCGCGCGCTGCACCTCGGCGAAGTTGGTGGTCCAGTAGCCGAAGCTCATCACGAAGCCGAGGCCGAGCACGATGGTCAGCCAGTTCGCGCCGAGCGGGTTGGCCTCGCCGATGCCGGTGCCCTTCCAGGCGGTGAGGAAGGCGTCCCCGTGTGAAGAGGAGAGCGAGTCGGTCAGGCCGTCCCAGCCGCCGACGCGCTTGAGGCCGACGACGGTCAGCGGGATCAGCGCGGCCAGGATGACGAAGAACTGGAGTACCTCGTTGTAGATCGCCGAGGACAGGCCGCCGATGGTGATGTACGCGAGGACGAAGAAGCCGGCGACGACGATCGCGACCCATTGCGGCCAGCCGAGCAGCGCCTGGAGCACGATCGCCATGGCGTACAGGTTCACGCCCGCGATCAGCACGGAGGAGACGGCGAAGATGACCGAGGAGAGCAGGTGCGAGGAGGGGCCGAAGCGGTGCAGCAGGAACTCCGGCACCGAGCGGACCTTCGAGCCGTAGTAGAACGGCATCATCACCAGGCCGAGGAAGACCATCGCCGGGATGGCGCCGATCCAGTACCAGTGGACGGTGTAGGCCCCGTACTGCGCGCCGTTGGCGGCCATACCGAGGATCTCGGTGGCGCCGAGGTTGGCGGCGACGAACGCGAGACCGGTGACCCAGGCGGGCAGTGACCGCCCGGAGAGGAAGAAGTCCAGGCTCGTCTTCACGCTGCGTTTGGCCGCGAACCCGATGCCGAGGACGACGACGAAGTAGAGGGCCAGGATCGTGTAATCGAGCCCGTTGGTGGGGAGCCGTAGCCCCTCGGCCAAGGTGATCATGGTGGGAACTCGCTTCTCTGCGCGATCGGAGTGCACAGAAAGCTACGCCCGGGCCTTCAGAAACTGAATACTTTTGTTTGGTTGAGTTGTTGATTCGTGATTGAGCTTGTCGATATGTCGCGAATGTCCTGGGGAATCCGTGTGGTGTCCGGTGCTGTGCCTGACATTGACGATGCTGTTTAGTTGTGCTTCATTGTGTTTGTTTGTGTTTGGTCGGCGCGGTACGGCGCAGGTGAGGAGCTCCGTTGAAGAAGACGACGACCCGGCTGGCGGACGGCCGGGAGCTCATCTACTACGACCTGCGCGACGACGCGGTCCGCGGCGAGCGCGACCTCCGCCCCCTCGACCCCGTCGCCACCGCCGCCGAGATCCGCCACGACCGGCTCCTCGGGGACTCCGTCGCCATCGCCTCGCACCGCCAGGCCCGCACCTACCACCCGCCGGCCGACGAGTGCCCGTTGTGCCCCTCCCGGGACGGCCGGCTCTCCGAGATCCCCGCCCCCGACTACGACGTCGCCGTCTTCGAGAACCGCTTCCCGTCCCTCGCCGGAGACAGCGGCCGCTGCGAGGTCGTCTGCTTCACCCCCGACCACGACGCCTCCTTCGCCGACCTCACCGAGGAGCAGGCCGCCCTGGTCCTGGAGGCATGGACCGACCGCACCGCGGAGCTCTCCCAACTCCCGGGCGTGGAACAGGTCTTCTGCTTCGAGAACCGCGGCGCGGAGATCGGCGTCACCCTCGGCCACCCGCACGGCCAGATCTACGCGTACCCCTTCGTCACCCCGCGCACCGCGCGCATGCTCACCTCGGTCGCCGCGCACCGCGAGGCCACCGGCGGCAACCTCTTCGACGACACGGTCGCCGACGAGCTGGCCGACGGCCGCCGGATCGTCCTGGAGGGCGAGCACTGGGTGGTCTTCGTCCCGTACGCCGCCCACTGGCCCTACGAGGTGCACCTCTACCCCAAGCGCCGGGTCCCCGACCTGCTCGCCCTCGACGACGCCGCGCGCACAGAATTCCCACAGATCTATCTGGAAGTCTTGCGGCGCTTCGACCGGATCTTCGCCGGGCAGGGTGGTGGGAGCGAGGCCGCGCCCGGCGGCGGGAGCGGGGAGCGGGCGGCCGAGGCCGCCCGTACGCCGTACATCGCCGCCTGGCACCAGGCGCCGCTGCGCGCCGGGAACCGCGGCGACTTCGCCCTCCACCTTGAGCTTTTCACCATCCGACGTACTTCCGGCAAGCTGAAGTTTCTCGCGGGTTCCGAATCCGGCATGAACGTGTTCATCAATGACGTGCCGCCGGAGGCCGCGGCCGACCGACTGCGAGAGGTAGCGAGCGAGTGAGCAAGAAGTACCTGGTCACCGGTGGTGCGGGATACGTCGGCAGCGTCGTCGCGGCACATCTGCTCCAGGCCGGCCACGAGGTGACCGTGCTGGACGACCTGTCCACCGGCCACCGCGAGGGCATCCCCGCCGGCGCCCATTTCATCGAGGGCCGCATCCAGGACGCGGCGAAGTGGCTCGACCCCTCCTATGACGCGGTGCTGCACTTCGCCGCCTTCTCCCAGGTGGGCGAGTCCGTCGTGCACCCCGAGAAGTACTGGCGCAACAACGTCGGCGGCACCATGGACCTGCTCGCCGCGATGCGCGACGCCGGCGTCCGCACCCTCGTCTTCTCCTCCACCGCCGCCACCTACGGCGAGCCGCGGTCCACCCCGATCACCGAGTCCGCCGAGACCGCGCCCACCAGCCCGTACGGCGCCAGCAAGCTCGCCGTCGACCACATGATCAGCGGCGAGGCCGCCGCCCATGGGCTGGCCGCCGTCTCGCTGCGCTACTTCAACGTCGCCGGCGCCTACGGCAGCTGCGGCGAGCGCCACGACCCCGAGTCGCACCTGATCCCGCTGGTCCTCCAGGTCGCCCAGGGCAAGCGCGAGGCGATCTCCGTCTTCGGCGAGGACTACCCCACCCCCGACGGCACCTGCGTCCGCGACTACATCCACGTCGCCGACCTCGCCGAGGCCCACCTCCTCGCCCTCGACGCTGCCAGCCCCTCTCCCGCCACCACCCCGGCAGGAGGCGCTTCGCGCCGCCGTGTCAATCCCGGCGAGCACCTGATCTGCAACCTCGGCAACGGCAACGGCTTCTCCGTCCGCGAGGTCATCGAGACCGTCCGCAAGGTCACCGGGCACCCCATCCCGGAGGTGGCCGCCCCGCGCCGCGGCGGCGACCCCGCCGTACTGGTGGCCTCCGCGCAGACCGCCGTCGACCGCCTCGGCTGGCGGCCCGCCCGCGCCGACCTCGCCGGCATCGTCGCCGACGCCTGGGAGTTCGCGCAGCACCTCGAACGGACGAAGGAGTCCTGATGACCGCACCCGGAGCCGCCGCCCCGGCCACCGAGCGCCCGCACGGCGCTCAGCACACCGCCGCGCGGTTCGCCGCGGTGTACGGCGCCGCCCCCACGGGCACCTGGGCGGCGCCCGGCCGGGTCAACCTGATCGGTGAACACACCGATTACAACGACGGTTTCGTGATGCCGCTGGCCCTCCCGCACACCACCCTCGCCGCCGCCTCGGCCCGCACCGACGGGGTGCTGCGACTGCACTCCGGCGGTGCCGACGGCGGCATCGTCGAACTGCGGCTCGACGAGCTGCGCCCCGCCCCCCAGGGCGGGTGGGCGGCCTACCCGGCCGGCGTCGTCTGGGCGATGCGGGAGGCCGGTCTGCCCGTCGGCGGCGCGGATCTGCACTTCGAGAGCACGGTGCCCACCGGAGCCGGGCTCTCCTCCTCCGCCGCCCTGGAGGTCGTCACCGCGCTCGCCCTCAACGACCTGTACGGGCTCGGCCAGGAGCCACAGCGGCTGGCCCAGCTCGCCCAACGGGCCGAGAACGCCTTCGTCGGCGTGCCCTGCGGAATCATGGACCAGACCGCCGCGGCCTGCTGCACCGAGGGCCACGCCCTGTTCCTGGACACCCGCGACCTCACCCGGCGCCAGGTCCCGTTCGACCTGGCGGGGGAGGGGCTGCGGCTCCTCGTGGTCGACACCCGGGTGAAGCATGAGCTGGGGGACGGCGCATACGCGGAGCGGCGCGCCGGCTGCGAGCGTGGCGCGCGGGCGCTCGGGGTGCGTGCCCTGCGTGAGGTGCCCTACGCGCATCTGTCCGAGGCGCTGGCCGAGCTGGCCGGCGAGCCCGTCACCCAGGCCCTCGTCCGGCACATCGTCACCGAGAACCACCGCGTCGAAGAGGTCATCGCCTGCCTCGACGCGGGCCGCACCCGCGCCATCGGCCCCCTGCTGACGGCCGGTCACGCCTCGCTCCGCGACGACTTCAAGATCTCCTGCCGGGAGCTCGATCTCGCCGTCGACACCGCGCTGGCGGCGGGCGCCCTCGGGGCCCGGATGACCGGCGGCGGCTTCGGCGGCTCGGCCATCGTGCTCGTCGAGGAGGCGGCTGCCACGGCCGTCGGTACGGCGGTCGGCGAGGCGTTCGCGGCGGCCGGCCATGCCGCCCCGCGGATCTTCGAGGCCGTCGCGAGCGCGGGGGCGCACCGCGTCGCGTAGGGCGCGCCGGACGGCGTGAAGCCGCCGGACAGGCACCGAATGGCCCGGCCGGCGGAGCAGTTTCGCCAATCACCTTCCCTCGTCGCACCCCGTCCGTACGCTGGGAACCTGCACCGGTGGGGGCCGGTGCCGATCAGGGGGCGAGACCGTTCGGGTACGGCGCCCGGGGTGGGGTAGTCATGTCGGCACGGCGGCGGCCGTGCGGCTGGGGCGATCTTCAATCCGGGCGTCGTGCCCGCTATGGTCCGTTCACCGAGACAGGGGGTCTCTGTGCAACGCATCCGGGTTCTGGTGGTCGACGACCACCGCATCTTCGCCGAATCCCTGGCGGCCGCGCTCGCCGCGGAACAGGACGTGGACGTCGCGGCCGCGGGCAGCGCCCCCGCTGCCCTGCGCAATCTGGACCGCGCGGCCACCGACGGCCGCCGCTTCGACGTGCTGCTCGCCGACGCCGACCTCGCCGCGCCGCTGCTCGCGGTGCCCGCCCAGGGAGCGGCCCGCGACGCGGTGCCGCGCGCCGTGCCGCGGGACGGCATCGCGCTGGTCTCCGGCCTGCGCACCAGCCATCCGTATCTGCGCACCGTCGTCCTCGCCGACCGCGACGACCCGCGCCGCGCGGCCGCCGCCCTCCAGGCCGGCGCCTCCGGCTGGGTCGCCAAGGACTGCTCGCTGTCCCGGCTGCTCGCCGTCATCCGCGGAGTGCTGCGCGACGAGACGCATCTGCCGCCCGCGCTGCTGACCGGCGTCCTGCGGGAGCTGACGGCCGCCCGCAAGCACCGTTCGGAGAGCGAGCGGCTGGTGGAGTCGCTGACGCCGCGCGAGCGTGAGGTGCTGCGCTGCATGGTGGCCGGCCTGGGCCGCAAGGCGGTCGCCGAGCGGCTGTTCCTCTCCCCGCACACGGTCCGTACCCATATGCAGAACGTGCTCGGCAAGCTCGGGGTGCACTCCACCCTCGCGGCGGTGGCCCTGGCCCGCCGGGCCGGGGTCGGCCCGGTCGAACTGGAGACGGCGGGCGCGGCGGCGTCGGTACCGGTGCCGTGAGGGGACGGGGCCCGTGGACGGGCCGGCCGCCCTGGGGGAGACCCCGCGCACCCCGGTCGACGTGCCTAGGTCCTGGCGGCCCGGGGCCGCTCGCCTCTGAGCAGGTCGCCGACCGCCGCGATACCTGCGGTGACGGCGCGTTCGCCGACGTTGCCGAATCCCAGGACCAGCTGTGTCCCCTGTGCCGCCGGCGCGGTGCGGCAGGCGTGCATGCCGTAGAGGCCGACGGAGCGGGCGCGGGCGGCGGCGATGACGGTCTGCTCGTCGGCCGCTCCGCCGAGGTGGACGACGGCGTGGAAGCCGGCCGCCAGGCCGGTCACCCGGGCCTCCGGGGCGTGCGCGGCGAGCGCTGCCACCAGGGCGGTGCGCCGTGCCGCGTAGGCCGTCCGCATCCGGCGCAGATGCCGGTCGAAGCGCCCGGACTCGATCATCCTCGCCAGGGCGAGCTGGTCGAGCGTGGGCGACCCGCGGTCGGTCAGCTGCTTGTGCGTGATGATGTGCGGGGCGAGTGCGGGCGGGCAGAGCATCCAGCCGAGGCGCAGCGCGGGCGCGAGGGACTTGCTGACGGTCCCCATGGAGATCACGCGGTCGGGGGCGAGCCCTTGCAGGGCACCCACCGGCTCCCGGTCGTACCGGAATTCGGCGTCGTAGTCGTCCTCGATGACCACGGCGTCCCGGTGCCTGGCCCACTCGATCAGGGCGAGCCGCCGCTCCGGTGACATGACGACACCGGTGGGCCACTGGTGCGCGGGGGTCACGACGACCGCACGGGCGCCGGTCGCGGCCAGCGCCCGTACGTCGATGCCGTGCGCGTCGACCGGCACCGGGACCGCCGACAGGCCGGCCCAGGAGACGGCCGAGGAGAGCGTGGCCGGTGAGCCGGGATCCTCGTACGCCACCGTGTGGACACCGGTCCGGGCCAGGGCCCGCAGGGCCAGACCGAGGCCCTGCGCGTAGCCGGAGCAGACGACGGTCCGTTCGGGATCCGCCGCGGCGGCCCGTACGCGCCGCAGATATCCGGCGAGGACCTCGCGCAACGCCGCGCTGCCGCGCGGGTCGCCGTAGTCGAGCGCCGCCGTCGGCAGGGTGCGTGCCGCATCGCGGAGGGCCCACATCCAGTCGGACAACGGGAAGGCGCCCAGATCCGGGACGCCCCATCGGAAGTCGGCCAGCAGCTGTGGCGGCGCCGCAGGGGGTGTCGTGGGCGCGGCCGGTACGCCGGCGCCCGCGGCCACCTGCGTGGCGGCGCCCGGGCGGGCCACGAGGTAGCCCTCGGCCTGGAGTTGGGCATAGCAGTCCTGCACCAGTCCGCGAGACAGCCCGAGGGTCCGGGCGAGTTCACGGGTGGACGGCAGCCGTTCGCCGACCCGCAGCCGCTGGGTGCGGATCGCGTCCCGTATCCGGCGTTCCAGTTGTGACCGCAGGGGCTCGCCGCCGTCCCGGTCGAGGTCCAACAACAGGTCGGGGGACAGACCGGACCACTCAAGAGGCATGGAATTGGAGCTTACTGGTGGTCCGCTCGGACCCTAGCGTCGAGGCATGACGAAGACGACCAACTCCCCCTCGCGGAACGCCGGTTCACGCCCGCCGCTGGTGACGCGGCCGCTGCTGCTGCGGTTCGTGTCGATCATCGGTGCCTCGACGAGCTTCTTCCTCCTGTTGTCGGTCGTGCCGCTCTACGCCGAGACGTCCGGTGGGGGCGATAACGGGGCGGGGCCCGCCACGGGTGCCCTGATGCTGGCCACGGTCGTGGGTGAGCTGGCCACTCCCCGGTTGGTGGCCCGCTTCGGCTACCGCCTGGTGCTGGCGACCGGGCTGGTCCTGCTCGGGGCACCCGCACTGGTGCTGACCGCCTCCGCGGACATGGTGTGGATCGTGGCGGTCTGTCTGGTGCGCGGTCTGGGCTTCGCCTTCACGGTCGTCGCGGGGGGCGCGCTGACGGCGTCGCTGATCCCGCCGGAGCGCCGCGGTGAGGGGCTGGCGCTGGTCGGCATCGTGTCCGGGGTGCCGTCGCTGGTGGCGCTGCCCCTGGGGGTGTGGCTGGTCGGGCAGGTGGGGTACGCACCGGTCTGCCTCGCCGGCGGCCTGGCCGCGCTGGCCGCGATCGTCTCGGTGCCGGGCCTGCCCGACCGGGAGCCGGCCTCGGAACGGTCGGTCACCATGCTGTCCGGGCTCCGAACGGCGGCGCTGCTGCGGCCCGCTGTCGTCTTCGCGGCCGCCGCGCTCGCGGCCGGCATCATCGTCACCTTTCTCCCCCTGGCCGTGCCGTCGGCCTCCCTGGGACTCGTCTCCGTGGCGCTGTTCGCGCAGTCCGCGGCAGCCACCGTGGCCCGCTGGGTCGCGGGCCGGCACAGCGACCGGCACGGGCCGGCCGGACTCGTGCTGCCCGGCCTGGCCGCGGCGGCCGCGGGGACGCTGCTCATCGCGATGACCCACCGCCCGGTCGCCGTCATGGCCGGTGTGGCCCTGTTCGGGATCGGCTTCGGGGTCATCCAGAACGCCACCCTGACCCTCATGTACGCGCGGGTTTCCGCCGCCGGCTACGGCACGGTCAGCGCCCTGTGGAACTTCGCCTACGACGCGGGCATGGGCGCCGGCGCCCTCGGGTTCGGCGTGCTCGCCGACGGGGTCGGCTACCCCCTGGCCTTCACCCTCACCGCCGCGCTGATGCTCACCGCCGTCGCCCCGGCCTGGCGCGACCGCCGGCCTGGCGAGATGACGAACGCCTCGGGTGACGGGACGGATCAGGCGTCAGCAGGGTCGGGCTGACGTGTGATCACACCCGCACCTGCCCCGGGACAGGACGCACCGCCCAGGGCTCCGTCAGGACGGCCACGCCCCGTGCCTCCAGCGTGATCCGGTCGGTGGCGCCGACCTCGGCCGTCCCGTGTGCTGCGAGCGCCTCCCGCATCGGCGACGGCAGTCCGACCTCCACGGCCTGCGCCCCGTGGTTGAGCAGGAAGAGATAGCGTCCGCCGGTGCCCTCGCGGACGGTGGCCTGGACGCCCGGTGGCAGGCCCGGGAGTACGGGTTCCACCCCGGCCGCCGCGCGGACATCGTCCAGCAGCGTCCGCATCAGCGCCGGATCGAGCCGGGTGGTGACGTACCAGACCGTGCCGCGCCCGTAGGAGTGCCGGGTCAGCGCGGGGCGGCCGGCCAGCTCCCCGTCCGTGAAGTGGGCGAGTGCCTCGGCCCCTTCCAGGTCGATCTCCTCCGACCACAGATCCGCCCGCCCCGTGTAAGCCCCGTCGCCGATGCCCACCGACCGGCCCGCGTCCAGCGGCCAGAACTCCGCCACCCGCAGCCCCAGCAGCTCCCGCAAGGCCCCCGGATATCCGCCGGGGTGCACCCGGTCGTGCGCGTCGACGATGCCGGAGAAGAACGACACCAGCAGCTGCCCGCCGCCGTGTACATAGGCGGCCAGCCGCTCGGCGTCCGATGGGGTGAGCAGATACAGGTTGGGCGCCACGACCAGCCGGTAGCCGGACAGGTCGCGCCGCGGCGGCAGCACATCGCAGGCCACGCCCGCCTCGAACAGCGGCCGGTAGTGGTCCAGCGCGATACGGGAGTGGTCCAGCGCGGTCGACGGCTTGGAGTCCAGCTCCAGCGCCCACCAGCTGTGCCAGTCCGCCAGCAGCGCCACCCCGGCCCGCGACCGGGTCCCCTCGATCCCCGGCAGGGACGCCAACTCCCGCCCGAGTTCGGTCACCTCGCGGAAGATGCGGGTGTCGGTCCCGCCGTGCGGGAGCATCGCCGAGTGGAACTTCTCGGCGCCGCCCAGCGACTGCCGCCACTGGAAGAACAGCACCGCGTCCGCGCCCTGGGCGACGGCCTGCCAGCTCCACAGCCGCATCGCGCCGGGCGGCTTGGGGCCGTTGCGGGGCCGCCAGTTGACCGCGCCCGGCGCCTGCTCCAGCAGCATCCAGGGCTGCCCGGAGCGCGCCGAGCGCATCAGATCGAAGACATAGCCGGCCCGGACATGGTCGTCGGGCACATAGGGGTCCTGGTAGAAGTCCAGTGCCATCGCGTCCATATGGGGCGCCCAGGCGAAGGCGTCGACCGGCTTGTGCTGCGGCATCAGATTGGTGGTGGCCGGAATCCCTGGGGTGACCCGTTCCAGGACCGCCTTTTCGGCCAGATAGCAGGCGCGCAGCGCCTCGTCGCCGAAGCGCAGATAGTCCAGCTGCTGGGCGGGGTTGGGGAAGGTGGGCGCGGTGCGCGGCGGCAGTACCTCGTCGAAGTCGCCGTACGCCTGCGACCAGAAGGCCGTCGACCAGGCGGCGTTGAGCGCGTCGACGGTCCGGTAGCGCTCGCGCAGCCAGCGCCGGAAGTCCTCCGCCGACACCTCGCAGTAGCAGTGGCGGGTGTGGCAGCCGTACTCGTTGCCGATGTGCCACATGGCGAGCGCGGGGTGGCCGGCGTAGCGGGTGGCGAGCCGTTCGACGAGGCGTACGGCGTGGGTGCGGTAGACGGGGCTGGAGGGGCAGTAGTGCTGTCGGCTGCCGGGCCAGCGGCGCCGGCCGTCGGCGTCCTCGGGCAGGATCTCGGGGTACGCGCGGGAGAGCCATGGTGGCGGTGAGGCGGTCATCGTCGCCAGACAGACGGCGATCCCGGCGCCCGCCAGCCCGTCCATCACCCGGTCGAACCAGCCGAAGTCCCAGTCCCCGGGCCGGGGTTCCACCTTGGCCCAGGAGAAGATCCCGGCGGTGACCATGGTGACGTGGGCCGCCTTCATCAGCTTCAGATCCTCGGCCCACACCTCCTCGGGCCACTGCTCGGGGTTGTAGTCGCCGCCGAAATGGATGCCCATGGATTCCCCTACGGATCGATGGATTCCCTACGGACCGAAGCCCGGCGGGGCGCCGCCGCCCCGCCGTCAGCGGGCACGTCTCACGCCTCACGCCTCACGAGGAGTTCTTGTACACGCTCCAGCCGCCGTCGACGACCAGGCCCGCCCCGGTGACGAAGGACGCCTCGGGGGAGAGCAGAAAGGCGATGGCCGCGGCGACCTCCTCGGGCCGCCCCAGCCGTCGCGCCGCCGTCTCCGCGGCGCTGGCCCGCCGCTCCTCCTCGCCGATACCGTCCCAGGCCGCGGTCAGCACCGGGCCCGGCAGCACGCAGTTGACCCGCACCTCCGGCCCGTATTCGACGGCCAGTTGACGGCCCAGTCCGGTCAGCCCGGCCTTCGCCGCGGCGTAGGCGGGCCGCCCCGGCAGCCCGACCAGGGCATGCACGGACGAGGTCAGCACCACCGCGCCGCCGCGCGCCCGCAGGTCGGGCAGGGCGGCGCGTACGCCGAGGAACGAACCGGTGAGATTGACCGCCAGCTGCCGGTCCCAGTCGGCGAGCGAGATGTGCTCGGCGGCCGCCACATGCGGCAGAAAGGCGTTGCTGACCAGCCCGTCCACCGGGCCGTAGCGCCGCCGCGCCGCCTCGACGGCCCGCCGCCAGCCGTCCTCGTCCGCCACATCGCAGTGCTCGTACGAGGCGTGGCCGCCGGCTGCCCGGATGCGCCGCGCGGTGCGTTCGCCGCGCGCGTCGTCGATGTCCAGCAGCAGCACCCCGGCGCCCTCGGCCGCCAGCCGGTCGGCGGTGGCCGCCCCGATCCCGGCGGCGGCCCCGGTCACCAGGACCGTACGGCCCTCGAACCGCCTGCCGTACGGGCCGTTCGGCGGATGCGATGCGCGCTGCTGGCTCATGGCGCGATCCAAGCCCACGGGGCGAGCGGCGGGCAAGGGGACAGGGAGGGAGAGGGGCGCGCGTGAATTCAGGGGGCGCGCGCCGCCTTCTTACGCGCCGCCAAATACGGTGCGCCAACCGATCGTACGCCGGTGCGGGAAGCCGTCCCGGACGCGCCCGGGGCGGCCGCGCCCCTGGGGCCCTAGCCGGGAGTGTTGTCGAACGGGCCGGTCAACTTCCGCAGCAGCCCGGCCAGTTCGCCGCGCTGCTGCCGGGAGAGCTCGGCGAGAATCGCGCGCTCCTGGATGAGCAGCCCGGCCAGCGACCGGTCCGCCTTGTCGCGGCCCTCCGCGGTCAGCCTGACCAGCACCCCGCGCCGGTCGCTGGGGTCGGGCAGCCGCTCGACGAGGTTCTTCTTGGCCAGCCGGTCGATGCGGTTGGTCATCGTCCCCGAGGTGACCAGTGTCTGTGTCAGCAGCGCCCCGGGGGAGAGCTGATACGGCGCCCCGGCGCGCCGCAGCGCGGTGAGCACATCGAACTCCCAGGGCTCCAGGCCCACCTCGGAAAAGGCGATACGGCGGGCCCGGTCAAGGTGTCTGGCCAGCCGGGAGACGCGGCTGAGGACCTCAAGCGGCTCCACGTCGAGGTCCGGGCGCTCACGGCGCCATGCTGCGACCAGTCGGTCGACCTCGTCCTCCATGACGATCAGTGTAGAGGGTCTGTCGACATGAAGTCTCTTGACGTCGAGATATATTTCGCTGGACTATGGGCATCGTCGGCGGGGGCTCGGTTTCCAGCCGAGACGGCCCGAACCAGACCGTGCCAGCCTTGTGTCAGCCCTGCATCGGCAAAGGGGTTTCGAACATGCACGACGCACCAACCTGGGATCCGCAGCAATACCTCCGCCACTCCGGGCACCGTACCCGTCCGTTCCACGACCTGCTCAACCGGATACCCGACCTGCCCCGGCAGGACCGCACCGCCCGCATCGCCGACCTCGGCTGCGGCCCCGGCAACGTCACCGCCCAGCTCACCGCCCGCTGGCCGGACGCGCACATCACCGGATACGACAACTCCGCGGAGATGCTCAAAGAGGCCGAGACCTACGCCGGCCCCACCCCGGGCGGCGGCCACCTCGACTTCGCCCCCGCCGACGCCGCCGACTGGACGCCCGAGGAGACCTTCGACCTGATCGTCTCCAACGCGGCCCTCCAGTGGGTCCCCAACCACCCGGACTCCTTCGCCCGCTGGATCGAGGCCCTCGCCCCCGGCGGCACCTTCGCCTTCCAGGTCCCCGGCAACTTCACCTCACCCAGCCACGCCCTCCTCGGCGAACTGTGTGACGCCCCCCAGTGGCGCGAGCGGCTCACCACCCACGGCCGCCGCTTCGTCCATGTCCTCGAACCGGCCGACTACCTGGAGCGCCTCGCCGACCTCGGCTGCGCCGCCGACGTCTGGGAGACCACCTACGTCCAGCTCCTGGAGGGCGACGACCCGGTCCTCGACTGGGTCAAGGGCACCGCCCTGCGCCCCGTCCTCACCGCCCTGGAGAACGACCCGGCCGCCCGCGAAGCCTTCCTCGCCGAATACCGCGACGCCCTCCGCAAGGCTTACCCCACCGGCCGCCACGGCACGGTCTTCCCGTTCCGCCGCATCTTCGCCGTCGCCCAAAAGCCCGCCGCCGGCTGACCCGTCCCGCCCGCCGGCGGCTGTCACGGCAGCCCCCACGCCCGGTTCGTACGAAGGCCGGAGCGCAGGCGCCGGCGGGTGCGGCGGGGCCTGCTCCCGCGCGAACCGCCCGGACGCGGGCCGCCGCGGAGAGCGGGAGCCCCTCAGTTCTTCCGATGCCCTATCAACCGCGGCCTGGCCTCCAGGTTGCCCAGGCCGTGCCAGGCCAGGTTGACCAGGTGGGCCGCCACCTCGGCCTTCTTCGGTTTGCGGGTGTCGACCCACCACTGGCCGGTCAGGGCCACCATGCCGACCAGTGCCTGGGCATAGAGCGGGGCGAGTTTCGGGTCGAAGCCGCGGGCCTTGAACTCCAGGCCCAGAATGTCCTCGACCTGGGTGGCGATATCGCTGATGAGCGAGGCGAACGTGCCCGTCGACTGGGCCACGGGGGAATCGCGGACCAGGATGCGGAAGCCGTCGGTGAAGGTCTCGATGTAGTCGAGCAGCGCGAAGGCCGCCTGTTCGAGGAGTTCGCGGGGATGGCCGGCGGTCAGTGCGCCCGTCACCATGTCCAGCAGCTGCCGCATCTCGCGGTCCACCACCACCGCGTACAGGCCCTCCTTGCCGCCGAAGTGCTCGTAGACCACCGGTTTGGAAACGCCGGCCTTCGCGGCGATCTCCTCGACCGACGTGCCCTCGTAGCCCCGCTCGGCAAAGAGTGTGCGACCGATGTCCAGCAGCTGCTCCCGGCGCTCCGCACCGGTCATCCGGACCCTGCGGGCCCGCCGCGTGCCCGCGGAGGAAGACTTGCTTTTGCTGCCGCTGGTACTGCTGTCGTCGATCGCCACCCGTCAATCATGCCTTCCCCGCTACCGCCGGGCGGCACCCCCGGCGGCCTTCTCCGCGCGTCGGGCATCGAGACGGGACGCGTCCGGCCACCGGACGTCGTACGCCCAGCCCGCCTTCTCGAACCAGCGGATCAAGCGGGCGCTGGAGTCCAGCTGCCCCTTCATCACCCCGTGCCGGGCGGAGGTCGGGTCCGCGTGGTGCAGGTTGTGCCAGGACTCGCCGCACGAGAGGACGGCCAGCCACCAGACGTTCCCGGAGCGGTCGCGGGACTTGAAGGGGCGCTTGCCGACCGCGTGGCAGATGGAGTTGATCGACCAGGTGACGTGGTGTAGCAGGGCCACCCGGACCAGGGACCCCCAGAAGAACGCGCTCAGCGCGCCCTGCCAGGACCAGGTCACCAGGCCGCCCACCAGCGGCGGGATCAGCAGCGACACCGCCGTCCACAGCACGAACTGGCGGGAGATCGTCCGGATCGCCGGATCCTTGATCAGGTCCGGTGCGTACTTCTGCTGCGGCGTCTGCTCCTCGTCGAACATCCAGCCGATGTGCGCCCACCACAGGCCCTTCATCAGGGCGGGCACCGTCTCACCGAAGCGCCACGGCGAATGCGGGTCGCCCTCGGCGTCGGAGAACTTGTGGTGCTTGCGGTGATCCGCCACCCAGCGCACCAGCGGCCCCTCCACGGCCAGCGACCCCATGATCGCGAGCGCGATCCGCAGCGGCCGCTTCGCCTTGAACGAACCATGCGTGAAGTAACGGTGGAAGCCGATCGTGATGCCGTGGCAGCCGATGTAGTACATCGCCACCATCAGCGCCAGGTCGAGCCAGCTCACCCCCCAGCCCCAGGCCAGTGGCACCGCGGCCACCAGCGCCACGAACGGGACGGTGATGAACAGCAGGAGCGAGATCTGCTCGACCGACCTGCGCTGCTCGCCGCCGAGCGTCGCGGACGGAACCGGCGCACCGGCGGCCGCACCAACGGCGGAATCGGCGGGAATCGGGGGATCTTCTACGGCTTCAGGACCAGCGGTCATGGTGTCCCTCGTCGGGGGCTCGGGGGCACGGCTACGGCTACGGAACCGTAACCTACGGTCTCGTAAGTATGGCAGTGCCGCAGCCCCGGGCAAGGCCGTGACAGGCGCCACACCCGCCCGGCTGTGACGCAGTGCCCACCCAGCGGACGGTGTGATCTGCGGAGGCTGGGCAGACCTATCCTGGGGACGTCGGACAGCGCGGTCCGCAACCCGCCCGCATCAGACCTGCCCAATCCGTCGCCCGTCCCGACCCCACCCATGGGTCACGTGCGACGTCCCTGATCGCCGCAAGGAGCCGCACCTGTGAGCAGTGCCGACAACACTCCAGCCGAGATCGTGTCCATCGAAGGCCCGGAAACCGGCCCGAGCGACAACGTCGCCCTGCGCGCCGACATCCGCCGCCTCGGTGATCTCCTCGGCGAGACCCTCGTCCGACAGGAGGGGAAGGAACTGCTCGACCTGGTCGAGCAGGTACGCGCCCTGACCCGCTCCGACGGCGAAGCCGCTGCCGGGCTCCTGGGCGACACCGACCTGGCCACCGCCGCCAAGCTGGTGCGCGCCTTCTCCACGTACTTCCACCTCGCGAACGTCACCGAGCAGGTCCACCGCGGCCGCGAGCTGGGCGCCCGGCGCGCCGCCGAGGGCAGCATCCTCGCCCGCACCGCCGACATGCTGAAGGACGCCGACCCCGAGCACCTGCGCGCCACCGCCGGCAACCTCGGCGTACGCCCCGTCTTCACCGCGCACCCCACCGAGGCCGCCCGGCGCTCCGTCCTCACCAAGCTCCGCAAGGTCGCCGAGCTGCTGGACAGCCCCGAGAGCGAGCGCCGCCGCGCCGACCTGCGGCTGGCCGAGAACATCGACCTCATCTGGCAGACGGACGAGCTGCGCGTCGCCCGCCCCGAGCCCACCGACGAGGCCCGCAACGCCATCTACTACCTCGACGAGCTGGGCCGCGGCGCGGTCGGCGACGTCCTGGAGGACCTCGCCGCCGAGCTGGAGCGGGCCGGCACCGAGCTGCCCGCCGGCACCCGCCCGCTCACCTTCGGCACCTGGATCGGCGGCGACCGCGACGGCAACCCCAACGTCACCCCCCAGGTCACCTGGGACGTCCTGCTGCTCCAGCACGAGCACGGCATCACCGACGCCCTGGAGCACGTCGACGAGCTGCGCGGCGCGCTGTCCAACTCCATCCGCAACTGCGGCGCCACCGACGAGCTGCTCGCCTCCCTCCAGAGCGACCTCGACCTCCTCCCGGAGATCAGCCCGCGCTACAAGCGGCTGAACAGCGAGGAGCCCTACCGCCTCAAGGCGACCTGCATCCGGCAGAAGCTCCTCAACACCCGCGAGCGCCTCGCCGGCGACACCCCGCACGTCCCCGGCCGGGACTACCTCGGCACCACCGAGCTCCTCGACGACCTCGCGCTCATCCAGACCTCGCTGCGGGAACACCGCGGCGGCCTGGTCGCCGACGGCCGTCTGGAGCGCACCCTGCGCACCATCGCCGCGTTCGGCCTCCAGCTCGCCACCATGGACATCCGCGAGCACGCCGACGCGCACCACCACGCCCTCGGCCAGCTCTTCGACCGCCTCGGCGAGGAGTCCTGGCGTTACGTGGACATGCCGCGCGACTACCGCCGCAAGCTCCTCGCCAAGGAACTGCGCTCGCGCCGTCCGCTGGCCCCCACCCCGGCCCCCCTCGACGAGGCCGGCGCCAAGACGCTCGGCGTCTTCCACACCATCCTCAAGGCCAAGGACACCTTCGGCCCCGAGGTCATCGAGTCCTACATCATCTCGATGTGCCAGGGCTCCGACGACGTCTTCGCCGCCACCGTCCTCGCCCGCGAGGCCGGCCTGATCGACCTGCACGCCGGCTGGGCCAAGGTCGGCATCGTGCCGCTGCTGGAGACCACCGACGAGCTGAAGATCGCCGACCAGCTGCTCGACGAGATGCTCGCCGACCCCTCCTACCGGCGTCTGGTCGCCCTGCGCGGCGACGTCCAGGAGGTCATGCTCGGCTACTCCGACTCCTCCAAGTTCGGCGGCATCACCACCTCCCAGTGGGAGATCCACCGCGCCCAGCGCCTGCTGCGCGACGTCGCCCACCGGCACGGCGTCCGGCTGCGGCTCTTCCACGGCCGCGGCGGCACCGTCGGCCGCGGCGGCGGCCCCTCCCACGACGCGATCCTCGCCCAGCCGTACGGCACCCTCGAAGGCGAGATCAAGGTCACCGAGCAGGGCGAGGTCATCTCCGACAAGTACCTGGTCCCGTCGCTGGCGCGGGAGAACCTGGAGCTGACGGTCGCCGCCACCCTCCAGGCGTCCGCCCTGCACACCGCCCCCCGGCAGTCCGACGAGGCGCTGGCCCGCTGGGACGCGGCCATGGAGAAGGTCTCCGACGCGGCCCACGGCGCCTACCGCCGCCTGGTCGAGGACCCGGACCTGCCCGCGTACTTCTTCGCCTCCACCCCCGTCGACCAGCTCGCCGAGCTCCACCTGGGATCGCGCCCCTCGCGCCGCCCGGACTCCGGCGCCGGCCTCGACGGACTGCGCGCCATCCCGTGGGTCTTCGGCTGGACCCAGTCCCGCCAGATCGTCCCCGGCTGGTTCGGCGTCGGCACCGGCCTCAAGGCCGCCCGCGAAGCCGGACTCGACAGCGTGCTGGACGAGATGCACGAGTACTGGCACTTCTTCCGCAACTTCCTGTCCAACGTCACCATGACGCTGGCCAAGACCGACCTGCGGATCGCCCAGCACTACGTCGACACCCTGGTCCCCGACGAGCTCAAGCACGTCTTCGACGTCATCAAGGCCGAGCACGAGCTCACCGTCGCCGAGGTCCTGCGCGTCACCGGCGAAAAGGAGCTCCTCGACTCCAACCCGGTCCTCAAGCAGACCTTCCACATCCGCGACGCCTACCTGGACCCGATCTCCTACCTCCAGGTCTCGCTGCTGCACCGCCAGCGCAGCGCCGCCGAACGCGGCGAGGAGGCCGACCCGGTCCTCGCCCGCGCCCTGCTGCTGACCGTCAACGGCGTCGCCGCCGGACTGCGCAACACCGGCTGACCCGGCCCGGCACACACCACGGCGGCGGCCCGCCCTCCCACCGAGGAGGACGGGCCGCCGCCGTATCAGTCCCGGGAAGCCCTGGAGGCAGCAGTCCCGGGGAAGCTCTAGAGCGCCGCGAAGGCCGCGCCCAGCAACACCGCCCCCAACAGGCCCATCACCCACGCCGTACGCCGCAGCCGCATCCCCCCGGCCACCACCAGCGCCGCCAGCAGCAACGACCCCGCGAACGGCACCCACGCATGCAGGATCCCGGCCGCCCCGGTCCGCACCGCATGCGTCGTCCCCGGCTTGACCGTCACCTCGACCTGCGTGCCCTTGTCCGCGGCGCCCTCCGCGATCGACACCTTCGCCAGCTTCTGCGTCTCACCCGACGACGGCTCGTACGGGCCCGTGCACCGCTCGCCCGCACACGCCGACACCGTCATCATGCCGCGCCCCTGTGCCTTGACGAGCATCGCGTACTGCGCCGTCTGCCACGACGTCCACACCCCCGCAACCAGCAGGAGCAACGCCAGCAGACCCATCACCCCCACCCGGGCGACGAGCAGCGCCCCATAGGCGCTCTCACCGACCCGCCGGGTACGACTACGTCTGACCGAACGGGTGCGCGTACTGCTTCTGGGCATGGCCGCGATCCTTGGCCATGCACCAGCACCCGGTCAACCTCCGACAACGGTTCGTCAGAGCCTGACCACACCTGCCCTATTCAGGAGTTGTACGTACTCTGCGCCCGTTCCAGACCATCGACGATCAGCGTCTCCACCGCATCCGCCGCCCGGTCCACGAAATAGTCCAACTCACGCCGCTCGGCCGCGGAAAAGTCCTTCAGCACGAAATCCGCCACCTGCATACGGCCCGGCGGACGCCCGATCCCGAACCGCACCCGGTGATACTCCGCCCCCAGCGACTTCGTGATCGACTTCAGACCGTTGTGACCGTTGTCACCGCCGCCCAGCTTCAGCCGCAGCGCACCGTAATCAATATCCAACTCATCGTGAATCGCCACGATATGGGCCACCGGCACCTTGTAGAAATCCCGCAGCGCGGTCGTCGGCCCACCCGACAGATTCATGAACGTCCCCGGCTTCGCCACCACCACACGACGGCTCGACGGACCCGGCGCACCACAACGCCCCTCCACCACCTGAGCCCGTGACTTGTGCGCCTTGAAACGGCCCCCCATCCGCTCCGCCAGCAAATCCGCCACCATGAACCCCACATTGTGGCGATTACGCGCATACTCCGGGCCCGGATTACCCAGCCCCACCACCAGCCACGGATCAGCGTCCGCCATCTCAGCCACTCCCACATCCGCCGGCCACACCCGCCGGCCCCGACCGCAACTGCCCATGAAACAGCCCAACCGCCACCCCGCGCCCAAAGGCGCGCGGCAGCGGCTGGCCAAAGCGCTGAGAACCCGCCTCAGCGAAAACGACTCAGGCTTCGGCGCCCTCGGCGCCCTCACCCTCGGCGGCCTCCTCGGCCGGCGCCTCCGCCTGCGCCGCGACGACCTGGAGCACCACGGCGTCGTCCTCCACGCCCAGCGACACACCGGACGGCAGCGCGATGTCCTTGGCGTACACCGAGTGACCGGCGTCCAGACCCGCGATGGAGATCGTCACCGACTCCGGGATGTGGGTGGCCTCGGCCTCGACCGGCAGGGTGTTCAGCACGTACTCGAGGAGGTTGCCGCCCGGGGCCAGCTCGCCCTCGGTGTGGATCGGCAGCTCGACGTTGACCTTCTCGCCCTTCTTCACGGCCAGGAAGTCCACGTGCACCAGGAAGCCACGGATCGCCTCACGCTGCACGGCCTTGGGGATGACCAGCTCGCTCTTGCCGTCGAACTCCAGACGGATCAGCGCGTTCGGGGTCTTCAGCGCCATCATCAGCGCGTGGTTGTGGATCGCCACGTGCTGCGGCTCCGCGCCGTGACCGTAAATGACCGCCGGAACCAGGTCCGCACGGCGCGCACGACGGGCGGCACCCTTACCGAAGTCGGAACGGACCTGGGCGTCGAGCTTGACCTCAGCCATGACTGCACTCCTCGTATCTCAGAAACATCTGGTGGGCGTCACCCGGCCCACGACAGACCTGCTACGAAGAGCGCGTCGATAACGGACAGCCACCACAAAAGGGCGGCCTCCCTCGCCGAGCAACTCGATGAGTCTACCCGGCCGGAAGGCCGCCCCAAAGTCGATCAGCGAGGAACTACCTCACCGCACGATTCACTGCTCCTCGAAGAGGCTCGTCACCGAACCGTCCTCGAACACCTCACGCAGCGCGCGGGCGATCGTCGGCGCCATCGACAGCACCGTGATCTTGTCCAGCTCCAGCTCCGAAGGCGTCGGCAGCGTATTCGTGAACACGAACTCGCTCACCTTCGAATTCTTCAGCCGGTCCGCCGCCGGACCCGACAGCACACCGTGCGTCGCCGTCACGATCACATCCGACGCGCCATTCGCGAACAGTGCGTCCGCCGCCGCGCAGATCGTGCCACCGGTGTCGATCATGTCGTCGACCAGGACACACACCCGGTCCCGCACATCGCCGACGACCTCGTGCACGGTGACCTGATTCGCCACGTCCTTGTCGCGCCGCTTGTGCACGATCGCCAGCGGCGCACCCAGACGGTCACACCAGCGGTCCGCCACCCGCACCCGGCCCGCGTCCGGCGACACGACCGTCAGCTTCTCGCGGTCCACCTTCGCGCCCACGTAGTCCGCGAGGACCGGCAGCGCGAAAAGGTGATCCACCGGGCCGTCGAAGAAGCCCATGATCTGGTCGGTGTGCAGATCCACCGTGACCACACGGTCCGCACCGGCCGTCTTCATCAGATCCGCGATCAGCCGCGCCGAAATCGGCTCACGGCCACGGTGCTTCTTGTCCTGACGCGCATAACCGTAGAACGGCACGACCACGGTGATGCTCCGGGCCGAGGCCCGCTTCAGCGCATCAATCATGATCAGCTGTTCCATGATCCACTTATTGATCGGAGCCGTGTGGCTCTGAATCAAAAAGCAGTCCGCGCCACGCGCCGACTCCTGATAGCGGACATAGATCTCGCCATTGGCGAAGTCGAATGCCTTCGTCGGGACCAGGCCCACACCCAGCTGGTGCGCGACCTCCTCGGCAAGCTCGGGGTGGGCGCGGCCGGAGAAGAGCATCAGCTTCTTCTCGCCGGTCGTCTTGATCCCGGTCACAGCAAATCTCCTCGAATCACAGTTTGCGTGCGCTCATCACGGTACGCCCCGCACGGCGTGCCCTCTGCACGATCACCGCTCGCCCTCGGACTCCTGGCGAGCAGCCGAAGCCGCCTGCGCGGCGGCACTTCCAGGCCGCTTGCGCGCGACCCAACCCTCGATATTCCGCTGCTGGCCACGCGCGACCGCCAGCGAACCCGGGGGCACATCCTTGGTGATAACCGAGCCGGCCGCCGTATAAGCGCCGTCCCCGATCGTGACCGGAGCCACAAACATGTTGTCCGACCCCGTCCTGCAATGTGAACCGACCGTCGTGTGGTGCTTCGCCTCACCGTCGTAGTTCACAAAGACACTCGCCGCACCGATATTGGTGAACTCACCAATCGTCGCATCCCCCACATACGAAAGATGCGGCACCTTCGTCCCCTCACCGATCGACGCGTTCTTCATCTCCACGTACGCACCGGCCTTCGACTTCGGACCAAGATCCGTCCCCGGACGCAGATAGGCGTAAGGCCCGACATTCGCCCCGTCGCCAATGCGCGCACCCTCGGCCACCGTGAACGACGCCACCGCGCCCGCACCCACCGACGTATCCGTCAGCCGGGAATGCGGACCCACCTCGGCACCCGACGCGATATGCGTGGCACCCAGCAGCTGCGTCCCCGGATGCACCGTCGCATCAGGCTCGAACGTCACCGACACATCCACCCACGTCGACGCCGGATCCACCACCGTCACACCGGCCAGCATCGCCCGCTCCAGCAACCGGTCGTTCAGCAGCCGCCGCGCCTGCGCCAGCTGCACCCGGTTGTTGATCCCCAGAATCTCCCGGTGATCCGCGGCCACCGCCGCACCGACCCGGTGCCCGGCCTCCCGCACGATGCCCAGCACATCGGTCAGGTACTCCTCACCCTGACTGTTGTCCGTCCGCACCTTGCCGAGCGCATCGACCAGCAGCCGCCCGTCAAAGGCGAACACCCCGGAATTGATCTCCCGGATCGCCCGCTGCGCCACGCTCGCGTCCTTGTGCTCGACGATCGCGGTCACCGCGCCCGAGCCTTCCTCACGCACGATGCGCCCATAACCCGTCGCGTCCGGCACCTCGGCCGACAGCACCGTGACGGCGTTACCGTCCGCGGCGTGCGTGTCACCGAGCAGCCGGAGCGTCTCACCGGTCAGCAGCGGGGTGTCACCACAGACGACGATCACCGTGCCGTCGATGGCCACACCGCTCTGGCTCAGCTCCTCCAGAGCCGTACGTACCGCGTGACCGGTGCCGTTCTGCTCGTGCTGCACGGCGGTGCGCACGCCGGGATCGATCTCGGAGAGATGTGCCTGCACCTGCTCACGGGCGTGGCCGACGACCACGACGAGATGCTCGGGGTCCAGCTCACGGGAGGCGGCGACGACATGGCCGACGAGGGAGCGGCCGGAGACGGTGTGCAGGACCTTTGGGGTGGCCGACTTCATGCGGGTGCCCTCACCCGCTGCGAGAACGACGACGGCTGCCGGGCGGTTGGCGCTCACGGGGATGCCCTTCGGCTTCTTGGCTACTTCGGGTGGTGGTCATCCGAAGGATACCGGTGCGTATTGCAGCCGAAACGCGGGCGGGTCCTGACGTGGTGGTCAGGACCCGGAAAATCGCCTGTTGTGGGTGTGCTCCCCTGCCAGGACTCGAACCCGGACATAAGGCACCAAAAGCCTCAGTGCTGCCAATTACACCACAGGGGATAGTAAAGCGGCCCAAACCGGACATCTCGTCAGTCTGGCCGCTTGGCACCCAACACTATGCCGTACCACCAGCCTTCGATGCGACGGTATAGCTCTGCACTTTGTAGCACCCGGACCACCAGGCAGCCGCGGTAGCCCTCTCCGACGTTCTTGCGCGTGGTCTTGGGGTTGTGCTTCTTGATCGTGGTCTTCTGGAGCGCGGCGACGTCCACGCCGACGAGTTCGGCCCAGTAGTGCTCGGCCGTCTCCACGTCGGCGGTCATGTGGATCATGACCCGGTAGGCAATCCGATCCGGCGCCACGCCGAGCAGGCGCAGCCAGGCCAGGAAGACCTCGATGACGCCGGGGTCACTGTTGACGAACTGGACGTGTTCCCGCCGGTTGTACGGCTTGTCCTTGGCTCCCTCGGCCCAGTAGAGGGCGGCTCCGGCGAAGAGGAGCTCCCGGTCCGACAGGTCGCCGACCTCCTGGGTCGCTGCGCTCTTCGTTTCCCGGCGCTCCCTGTCCCGTACCGCCAGCTCGTGCTCCCACCGTTTTTCGCGGGCGATCCGGGCCTGCTCCGCCGGGGTGCGGCGCGGCGCCGGCTTCGGCAGATCCCGTACCCACAGCGAGATCGAACTCTTCGAGCAGCCCAGTTCGACCTGGATGGCGTCGTAGGTCAGGCCCTGCTTGCGCAGTTGGCGGGCGCGGGCGCGGAGGTCGTCCTTGGCGTTGGGGCGGCGGGTCCAGTCGGGGGCGGGGACGCCTTCGAGGAGGCGGTTGAGGATGTCGTTGTTGTGGAGGTGGAGGCGGTCGCGGATCTGGCGGCGGCTGAGGCCGGCCCGGCGCAGGGCGACGGCCTGGGGGCGTAAGGACTCGTAGTCGGGGTGGTCCCGGTGGGGGTTCGGCATGGGATCAGGGTGACGCGTGCGGGCAGGCGGATGTATCGAAAATGTGGGCGATTCAGTAGTTCGAGTGGTGACCGGCGGTAAGGGCTGGTAACGGCCCGGGTCGTGGCTGATAACGGGGCGGGGGAATCGGGTGCGGGCGCCCGTAGGCTGGTCGGTATGACCGCGACGGGGGCAAGTGAAGGTGTGGGGGCGCGGGGCGCGCCGGTGAGCGGGCCGTGGTGGTGGGCCCGGCGGCGGAGTGCCGTGCTGGATGTGGTGCTGGCGGCGGCTTCGGCGGTGGAGTGTGCGTTCGAGGGCGCGCGGTTCGCCTCGGGGGCGCAGCTGCCGGAGCTGGTCGGGGTGCTGCTCGGCCTGCTGGCGGGTCCGGTGCTGTTGTTGCGCCGGCGCTGGCCGGTGGTGGTGGTGCTGGTCTCGATAGCGGTGATCCCGGCGGAGATGGGCGGGCTGCTGAGCACGGTGGGGCTGTACACGCTCGCCGCGTCGGATGTGCCGCGCCGGATCACCGGGGTGCTGGCGGGGATGACCGTGGCGGGGACGTTGGTGACGACGTTCCTCAGCCTGCGGCAGGACGTGCTGGCGCAGGAGGACTTCCAGCCGCCGATGTGGCTGCTGCCGGCGATGTCGCTGGCGCTGGGGCTGGTGCTGACGGCGCCGCCGGTGCTGTGGGGGCTGTATGTCGGGGCCCGGCGGCGGCTCGTGGAGAGTCTGCGGGAGCGGGCGGACGGTCTGGAGCGTGAGCTGTCGTTGCTGGCGGACCGGGCCGAGGAGCGGGCGGAGTGGGCCCGTAACGAGGAGCGGACGCGGATCGCGCGGGAGATGCACGATGTGGTCGCGCACCGGGTGAGTCTGATGGTGGTGCATGCGGCGGCGTTGCAGGCGGTGGCGCTGAAGGACCCGGAGAAGGCGTCGAAGAACGCGGGGCTGGTCGGTGACATGGGGCGGCAGGCGCTGACGGAGCTGCGGGAGATGCTGGGGGTGCTGCGGACGGCCGACGGGGCGGCGGTGCGGGGCGCGGCGGCGTCGGGTGCGCCGGAGCGGCTGGCGGCGGTGGCGTCCCGGGCGGGTGCGCAGGCGACGGTGCAGGCGCGGTCGCCGGAGGTGTCCGTGGTGGCGGAGTCGGCGGGGGGCGGGGGTCCTGAGGGCGGTGTGCCGGTGCCGGCGCAGGCTGCCGCGGAGGCGGATTCCGAGGGGCCGTATCTGGCGGAGCTGGGGGATCTGGTGGGTCAGTCCCGGGCGGCCGGGATGGTCGTCGAGCTGACGGTGGACGGGGTGGCCGAGGGGGAGCCGGCGGCTGCCGCCGGGCAGCGGTATGCGCCGCCGGTGGAGCGGACCGTCTACCGGGTGGTGCAGGAGGCGCTGACGAATGTGCACAAGCATGCGCCGGGTGCGCGGGCGCGGGTGCGGCTGGCGCACCGGGACGGTGAGCTCGCGGTGCAGGTGGAGAACGGCCCCAGTGAGGGCGGCGCGGCCGATGCGGGGCTGCCCAGCGGCGGCAATGGCCTGGTGGGGATGCGGGAGCGGGTGACGGCGCTGGGCGGGGTGTTCGTGTCGGGCCCGACGGAGGCCGGTGGCTTCCGGGTGTCGGCGGTGCTGCCGGCGGCCTCCGCGGTGCGCTGACCCCGCCGTGCGCGGGGCGGTGGCGGTTCAGTCGCCGGTGTGGCCCGCGACGCCCAGCCGTACGGGCCGGGTCCCCAGCACCAGGACCCCCAGCGCGCTGTCGATGTCCGGTCCCAGGTACCAGTCGCCGGTGTGGTCGAGGCTGTAGACGCGGCCTTCGGCGTCGATGGCGAGGGTGGCCTGGCCGTAGGTGGCGCCGTCGTGGGTGGTGAGTTCTTCGCGGCCGAGGGGGGCCACGTCGGTTTCCAGGGCGCGGCCGAGGTCGCCGAGGGTGCGGGCGAGGTGGAGGCCGTGCAGCGGGTCGATGGCGAAGGGGGTGGGGGCGATGTGCCGGCCGGGGCCGGGGCCGGTGAGGCGCAGTCCGCCGAATTCGGCCCAGGCTTCGACGGCGGCGGCGAAGACGGTGTGGCGGTGGCCCGCGGGGGAGGTGTGGGCGCGGAGGGTGTCGGCCCAGTGTTCCGCCTGCTTTATGTCCCAGCGGCCGGGGTGCCAGCCGGCTTCGTGCAGGGCGACGTCGACGGCGGCGGGGAAGCGGGTCGAGTCGGTCCGGTCGTGGGCGGGGGTGCGGGGGCCGGGAGTGGTGGGCGGCATGGTGGCGGTCAGCTTCCTGTGGGCGTGGTGCCGCTGATGGGCATGACGCCGAAGTGGGCGAGGAGGGCGTCGCAGGAGCGGCAGGGCGGGGCGTAGCTGCCGTGCTGGGGGTCGCCGTCCTCGCGGATGTGGCGTGCGGTGAGTTTGGAGTGTTTGAGGGAGCGGCGGGCTTCGCCGTTGGTGAGGGGTTTGCGGGAGGCGCGTTTGCCGCGGTTGCCTTCGACGGCGGTGAGGTGCCGGGAGAGCAGGACGGCTTCGGGGCAGCGTCCGGTGAAACGTTCGCGTTGTGCGGTGGGGAGGGTGTCGAGGAAGTCCTGGACGAGGGGGTGCAGGGCGGGGGGCTGTTCGGCCTTGCCGGCGGTGCAGGTGAGTGTTTGTCCGCGTACCGACAGGGCGGCGCCGATGGTGGGGAGGATGCCGTCGCGGCGGTGGTGGAGGGCGGGTGCGCCGTCGGCGGTGCCGCTCCAGCCGATGCGGGGGTCGCCGGCGGCTGAGTTGTGGTGGCGTGCGGTGGTGCTCATGGTGGTGCTTTCCCTCCCCGAATCCCCGTGTCGCTGGGGGTCCCCCCGGCCCTAGGTGGGGGAGGGTCAGCCTGCCAAATGTGCTGGGTGTTGCGGTAGTCGGGCGGGCTGTCGGTGATCTCACGGCGGGCTGACGGGGCGTCGGTCGTGGGGTAACGGAGCTGGTGGGCGGGGTGGTGCGCGGGGGGCTCGGGGGTGGTGGGGCGGTGGGTGACGTCGGTGTGTCGCGGGGCTGACGGACGGGGGCGGGGGAGGGCGGAGGGCATTGCGGTACGGCTTAGGCTGTGCTCCAAAGCCAGCTTCAGCCAGGGGGCAAGCGCGATGACGACAGGTCGGCAAGGGCTGGGGGCACTCCCCGGCCCCCGGGCGGCGGGACATGCCGCGCCACCGAATTCGGCCTATGCCGGGCAGGTCGTGCATTTTCCGGATCCGGTCCGTGCCGCACGGTACCCCGCCGGTGTGCGGATGGACGAACGGGGATTCCCGGAGTTCTCGCCGTACGCGCGCGCGGCGGCGGAGATCGCCGAGCCGCCGGAGGGATTCGGCGTCGATGAACTGCGGCTGACGGACTATGTCTCGGCGAACGCGGCCCTGCACGCGCAGGGGCACGAGCTGTGGATAGAGGTGCCGGCGGTGGCGACGCCGCACGGCTGGACCTGGCATCACGTGGCCGGCACCCGGCGGATGGAGCTGATCCCGGTCGAGGTGAAGGCGCTGCTGCGGCATCACGGCGGGCTGGCGACGGCCGCCGTGGCGCACGACAAGCGCGGTACCCGCCCGTTGCAGGAGACCCGGCCGGCGCACTTCGGGCTGCCGCACCGTGATCTGTCCGTGGGCGAGGAGCAGTTGGCGCAGGCGGAGGAGGCGCTGGGCTACCGGCTGCCGGGTGCCTACCGGTCGTTCCTGAAGGCGGCGGGCGGCTGTGCGCCGGTGGGGGCGGCGCTGGACGCGGAGTTGGGGCTGCTGGTCGACCAGCCGTTCTTCACGGTGCGCGATGACGCGGCGGTCAACGACCTGCTCTATGTGAACAAGTGCCTGCGGGACCACTTCACCAAGGACTATCTGGGCGTGGCGTTCGTGCAGGGCGGTGTGGTCGCGGTGAAGGTGCGCGGCGAGGCGCTCGGCTCGGTGTGGTTCTGCCCGTACGACGATGCGCGGGACCAGGACGGGTGGACGGTGCAGGAGCGGGTCGAGCGGCTGTTGTTGCCGTGCGGCGCGGATTTCGATGACTTTCTCCAGCGGCTGGCGGGCAATCCGCCGGAGCTGGAGACGGTGGCGGATCTGATGGTCGACGGCGGCTTCGCGTACGCGGTCGCGGTGGGGAGCTGAGCACGGTGGTGACGTTCGCGCAGGCGCAGGAGCGCGCCGAGCGGTGGGTGAACGGTGACGTGCCGGCGGCGCTCCATCGTGAGGTGCGGGTGCGGGAGTTCGATCTGGGCTTCGTGGCCTGGGCCGAGGACCGGGATGGGGGTCCCCCCGGTGCCGAAGGCTCTGGGGGAGGTCCGGCGGCGGAGGGCGGCCGGGCCCGGCTGGTGATCGCGCGGGACAGCGGGGAGACGACGCTGTGGCCGGGGCTGCCGGTGGGCGAGGTGATCCGGCGTTACGAGGAGGAGTACGGCGCCGCGGTGGACGGCGGCGGGGACGGGGCGCCGCCGCAGCGGATCGACCTGGAGGCCACCTCGTTCCTGCTGACGCCGCCGGAGTGGTTGCAGGAGGCGGCGGACGCGCGGGGCGTTGCGGAGCAGCGGGGCGCGGGCGGTGCGCAGGCCCCGGCGGCCCCGCCGGCCGTGCCCGCTCCCGCGCACGCCCCCGAGGCGTCGGCCTCGGACGCCTGGGCCGAGGTGAGCGTCAACGGCACGGACGGCGCGGCCGCGCAGAGCGGTGCGCAGCCGGCGGAGACGGGCCCGGGGGCCGGTGCCTCCGGTGTGCCGACGCCGTGGGCCGACGCGGACACCACCTCCGGTGCGGGGGGCGAGGACCGTTCGGTGGGGCTGCCCGCCACGGTGTTCGCACCGCCGCTGGCGGGTTTCGACGAGGAGGACGACGCCCCGTCGGCGCCGCGGTCCCGGCCGGAGGCCAAGACCGAACTTCTGCACGGTGGCAGTCAGTTGCCGCGTACGCAGGTCTCGCCGGCGCTGCCGGAGGACGGGGCCCGGCCCGGCGGCGGTCCGCTGCCGCCGCCGATGCCGCCCGCGCCGCCGGCCGCCGCTCCGCTGCCGGATCTGCCGCCGCCGTCGGGTGTGCCGGTCACCGATGTGCCGCCCCCGCCGGGTGCCGGTACGCCCGCCGCGGCCGGGCCGGGGGTGCCGCCTCCTGCCGCGCCGCCCGCGCCGCCCGCCGGCGGTGGGGTGCATGCCGCCGCGACGATGCTGGCCGACGGCTCGGCGCTGCCCGGTAACGCCGCCGCGGGCCCGCCCCCGCCGCCCGCCGCACCCGGTCCGCCCGGTGCGGGCCGGGACGGTGCGCCGCAGCAGGCCGACGGCGGCCCCGCGGCGTCCGGCCCCGGTGCGCCCGGCGGGCCGGCCGGTGGTTATGTGCCGACGCAGCTGGTCTCGCAGCTGGACGCGGCGGACGTGGATCTCAGCGCGGTGGACGGGCCGGGCGGGGCGGAGGCGTCCGACGGGTCCGGCTCCGGTGGCGCGGGTTCCCCCGCGGCCGGCGGTCCCGGGTCCGGCGGGGTGCATGCCGCCGCGACGATGCTCGCCGACGGCGCGGCCCTTCAGGCTCCCCTCGGGGGTGCGGGCGGTGCCGCCGCCGGCCCCGGGGTGC
>NZ_JBHXFI010000029.1:0-101449 GCF_042724075.1 Streptomyces sp. NPDC127097
GCCCGGTGCCCACCGGGCCGGCCGGACCCGCGTACGTCACCGGCCGGCCGCCGGCCGCCTCCCACCCACCGCCGCACGAGGAGCCGCCATGCGCGTCCTGCTGGTCAACATGCCCTGGTCACCGATCGACCTGCCGTCCCTCGCCCTCGGCATCCTCAGACGAAGCGTCGACGAGCGCACCTCCGGCCGGGCCGATGTCCTGCACGCGAACCTGGAGTTCACCGACTGGATCACCCGGCGGACCGAATTCACCGCGGACGACTACCAGTACTACGCGCTCTCCTCCTACTTCATGGGATGCGGCGACTGGGTGTTCTCCTCGGCCCTGTACGACGACCCCGAGTGGCGGGTGAAGGAGTTCAGCGTCTCGATGCGCGGCAAACTGCGCGCGGAGCGGCTGGAGATGTCCAAGCAACTGCACCGCGTGGTACCGGAGTTCGTGCAGGAGATCGCCGAGCGGATCGTCGCGGCCGCCCCCGACGTCGTCGGCTTCACCTCCACCTTCCAGCAGAACACCGCCGCGCTCGCCGCCGCCAAGTACGTCAAACGCCTCGCCCCGCACATCAGAACCGTCATGGGCGGCGCCAACTGCGACGCCGAGCAGGGCCACGCCACCCACCGCAACTTCCCGTTCGTGGACTTCGTGGTCCGCGGCGAGGGCGAGGCCGCCTTCCCCCAGCTGCTCACCGCGCTCGACGAGGGCGGCGACCTCGCCGCCGTCCCCGGGCTGTGCCACCGCGCCGCCGACGGCGAAAGCATCGCGAACCCGATGAGCACCACACCGCTGCCGCCCGCGACCATCCTGCCGCCCGACTACACCGGCTACTTCGAGCGACTGGCGTCCTCCGTCGCCCGCAACTGGGTGGAGCCCAAACTCGTCGTCGAGGGGGCCCGCGGCTGCTGGTGGGGGGAGAAGCACCACTGCACCTTCTGCGGTCTCAACGGCTCCTTCATGCAGTTCCGCAGCAAGAGCCCCGACACCTTCTACGACGAGATCATGGACCTGGCCCGTCGGCACCGGGTGCTGGACATGTACCTCGTCGACAACATCCTCGACATGGGCTACCTCACCACCGTCCTGCCGCGCATCATCGAGAGCGGCCACGACCTGCGGATGCACATCGAGATCAAGGCGAACATGCGCCGGCCCCAGCTGCGCCTCCTCGCCGAGGCCGGAATGATCTACGTCCAGCCCGGTATCGAGAGCCTCAACAGCCGGGTGCTCGACCTGATGGACAAGGGCGTCAGCGGCTGCCAGAACGTCCGCATGCTCCGCGACGGAGCCGAGACCGGGCTCTCCGTCTCCTGGAACTACCTGCACGGATTCCCCGGCGAGAGCGCCGCCGACTACGAGCCCGTCATCGCCCAGATACCGGCCCTGGAACACCTCGACCCGCCCGTCGACCTGTCCGCCCGTATCGCCATCGAACGCTTCAGCCCGTACTTCAACCGGCCCGAACTCGGCTTCACCGGCCTGCGCCCCGAGGAGCACTACCGCTTCACCTACGACCTGCCCGAGTCCGAACTCCTCGACCTGGCCTATGTCTTCGAGGCCCCGGAACGCGGCATCACCAAGCCCACCGTCACCGCGCTCAACGACGCCCTCGCCGCCTGGAAGAAGCGCCACGCGGACAGCAGACTCACCCATGCGGACCTCGGCGACCGCATCGTGCTCGTCAGTCGCCGGCACGCCTTCGACTGGGGTGCCCTGGAACTCACCGCACCCATCGAGATCGCGGCCTTCCGGCTGCTCGACCAGCCGCACGCCCCCGCCGCCCTGACCCGCAAGCTCGCCGCCCGGCTCCCCGAGCACACCGTCGAGGAGGCTGCTGTGCACGCCCTCCTCCAGCACTGGGTGACGCTCGGGCTGGTCTTCACCGACGGCGGCCAGTACGTCCACCTGGCACCGGCCGCCGTCAACGAGGACCTGCTGCGCCTCGACTTCATGCGGCACACCCACGCCGCGGCAGTCCCGCCGGAGCGGCCCGACGACGCCGCCCGAGCCCTCGTCGCCCACGTCTGACCCCGCCCGGCCCGCAGCAGGACTCCCATGCCCCGCAGGAGAACGCCATGACCAGCACCGCCATCCCCGCCCACCGCGCATCGGCCCTCCACGCCTGGCGGGACTACGACAAGGATGCCTGCGCCCTGCCGGGCATGAGCCTGGGCGCTGTCGACCTGACCGCGCCGCCGGACGAGCAGGCCGCCCAGCTGTGGGAACTCGGGGCACGCCGGGTGGAGTTCACCGGGGAGATCGACCTGACCGCGGTCGACGACCCCACCGACGCCGACCGGGCCGTCCGGAGCCTGTGCCTGATCCGCGATCTGACCGCCCGTGCCGTATTGGTGCAGTGGCAGCTGCGGCTGCCCCCGGAGCCCGACGACGGCTGGCGCGACCTCAGCCACCTCCAGCCGCCCCGCACCCTCACCGGCCCCGCCGATCCCGCGGCCGCGCTGGCCGAGTGGCGCAACGGGCACTACCTCTGCAAGTGCCTGTGGCGGCAGGGCCCCGGCTTCGTCCAGATCCGCGACCGCCGCTGGGGCGAACTGCGCCGCTTCACCGCCGAGGAGCCCGAATACCAGCAGGCCATCGCCCAGCTCTCCTACGGCGCACCGCTCCGGGACGTGCCCCCGGCCATCGCCGCCGACTTCCTGGCGGAGCGCCTGGTCCATCGCACCGGCCCGCTGCTGTGGTGGCTGCCGTACCGGGTGAACCGGTGGATCCAGGAGGCGATGGCCGTCTGAGGACCGCGGGGGAGCGCCGGCGCCCGCGCGGCACCGGGTTGCGTAGGCGGCATGTATCCGTCGCACGTCCCGTGGCATGCTGCCGGTGTCCGACATCGGTCCTGAGACAGCACGGGGGTACGGATGGCTGTCCGGTTCGCTCCGCTCGATGACGACGATCCGGCCCGCGTGGCCGGTTACGACTTACGCGCACGGCTCGGCGCGGGCGGCATGGGGCGCGTGTACCTCGCCTTCAGCCCCGGCGGCCGCGCGCTCGCGGTGAAGGTCGTACGGCCCGACTACGCCCAGGACGAGGAGTTCCGGCGCCGCTTCCGGAAGGAGATCGACGCCGCCCAGCGCGTCCAGGGCCTCTACACCGCACCGGTCGTCGACGCCGACAGCGAGGCGAAACTGCCCTGGCTGGCCACCGCGTACGTGCCCGGCCCCACCTTGCACCAGGCCGTCAGCGAGCACGGTCCGCTGCCGCTGCTCACGGTGTTCCGGCTGCTGGCGGGCGTCGCCGAGGGCCTCACCGCGATCCATGCCTGCGAACTGATCCACCGCGACCTCAAACCGGCCAATATCCTCCTCGCCGAGGACGGCCCCCGCGTCATCGACTTCGGCATCGCCCACGCCGCCGACGCCACCACGCTCACCAGCACCCATATCCGCGTCGGCACACCCGCGTTCATGGCCCCCGAGCAGATCCGGGGGCGCTCCGCCACCCCGGCCACGGATGTCTTCGCGCTCGGCAACCTCGCGGTGTTCGCCGCCACCGGACGCACCGCCTTCGGCGAGGGCAACCCGGACGCCCTCTTCTACCGGATCCTCAACGAGGCCCCGGAGCTGGACGCCTGTCCGTCCACGCTGCGCACCATCGTCAAGCGGTGCCTCGCCCGGGACCCCGCGGAGCGGCCGGCCGTCAGCGAGATCATGGCGTACGCCAGGAAGCAGACGTCCGGTCAGACGCTAGCCCTCGCCGGCTCCTGGCTCCCCGAGGCCGTGGAGAGGTCCCTGGCCGGGTACGACACCAAGGCGTATGTGCCGCCCAAAACGAAGAAGGCCGGCCAGGGCGCCACGGCACCCCGCACCGCCGAGACCGAGAAGAAGGCCACGGCCGGATACCAGGCCGGTGCCAAGACGGTGGACCGGGCCGGTGCCAAAACCGTGGGCACGGCCGGGGGAAAGCCGCCGGCCGGTGGCGGAAGCCCGTCCGGTGGCAGCGGGAGCTCGTCCGGCGGCGCGCTCGCCGTGATCGGGTTGCTCGCCGCGGTGGCGTTCTTCGTCATCGGCCCGGACAAGGTCGTGGGCGCGTTCAGCGACGAGCTCAAGGAATCGCCGTCCCCCTCATCGACGTACTCCGCGCCGTCGTACACCTCGTCGCCGGACGCGAATGCCCGGGGAACCGGCCTGACCGGCGGCAGCGACACCTCGACCCCGGAGCCGACGGAGGAAGCGACCCCCGACGGCTGCGCGCGGGGCAATCAGGTGTTCAGCAGCAATCTCGACACCTACGACAAGGCAAGCGCCGCCTCCCTGAGCTCGCTGGCCGCCAGCCTTGACTCCGCGGCGAGCGACGCGGGCGACTCGGAGGTGGCCTCCGCGCTCCGCGACCTCGCCGACGACGCGCGGGCGCTGAGTGACGCGGCAGCACAGTTCGACGACGCGCTCAACCGCCGCGACAGCTCGCGGGCCGAGACCTACAAGAACGCGTTCAGCTCGGCGCGCCAGGAGTGGGAGGACGACGCCGAGACCTTCAAGTCAGTGTGCTCGTAAGCAGCTTCCGCCTCAGGATGGGCCCGCACGACCCGTGCGGGCCCACCTTTTGGATCAGCTGTTGCAGGTCGTGAAGTCCGGGCTGGTCTGCGCCAGATAGATGCTGGACCGGCCCTGGTCATCGCTGCGCAGCGGCACGGTGACGGTGTCCTGCGCCTTCCACGGGTAGCCGTTCGCGTCGAAGGTCCACTCACCGGTCACCTTCGTCGCCAGCTCCGACAGCGCCACCCAGCCGTACTGACGCGACGGCACGGTGATCACCAGGCTGTTGCCGAGGTCCGTCCGCAGATCGTAGGTGACCTGGCCGGAGAGGGTGAGGCTGACGCTGGTCTGCACCGGGCTCGCCATTCCGGTGCCGAGGGTGGAGGTGAAGGACACCCCGAGCTGGCTCGACCAGCCGGAGGAGGTGTTCAGCGAGAACGTCCAGGGCACCGGCGCCTCGGTGCCGTTGTACCAGACGGGAGAGATGCACTGCTTGGGAAGGGGCTCGGCGGGGGCCTGCGAACCCTTCGTCCACGAGCAGGTCGCGGCGTCCTTCTGGCAGCGCTTCGACGCATAGGTCACCGCGGCCTTGAACGCGGCGCCGGTCGCCGAGGCGGGGATCTTCCACTGCTGCGGCTTGCTGCCGTTGCAGCCGTAGGTCTGGGTCCATGCGTCGTTGTACTGGGCGCCCAGCACGACGTCGACGCACTTGTTGTCACCGGCGTTACGGATCATGAAGGTGTCGCTGGTGCCGCTCACCGGCTGGAAGTACCAGCGCAGGCCGGACGATCCGGAACATGCCTGCTGCTTGAGCGGGTAGCCCGCTCCGACGCACTTGCCCGTGGCGTCATTGACGAGGGTGAACGATCCGTCGGCCTGAAGGCCGGCGTTCCACTTCTGGTGGTAGCCCGGCGCGGAGTTGGTGACGATGAAGACACCGTCCCCGGTGTTGCCGTTCTGCACATCCAGGTTCCGGCCGTTGTTGACCGACGTGAACGTCAGGCCGTTCAGGCCCGAGCCGTCATCGGCCCGGGCCGTGCCGGTCTGCGTGCCCAGGCCGAGGGCGACGGCGAGCACGGCGATGAAGACGGTGAGTGTTCTGCGTAAACCGCTGTGTCCGGACGGTCTCATACCAGAACAACCCCCTTATCTGTTCGGAGTGTTGGTGGTGCAGTTCACCGTGTTCCGCACGCTATCGCCCCCGATGCCCCGGCGGCAGTGCTCAGCCGGCTGTGCTCAGCCGGCTGTGCACTGTGCGGCGGACTCCGCCTCCGCCGGCACCTCGGACCGCGCGTCTGCACGACTCCCTGGTGCGTCCTCCGGAACCGGCGTCTGTGCCTGCGTCTGCGCCTTCCCCTTCCCCCGCATCCGCGACACCGCCACCCCGGACAGACAGAGGAGACCACCCAGCAGCGTCAGCCAGCCGGGTATCTCGCCGAGGAACAGCCAGGACAGGAAGACGACCAGCACCGGTACCGCGTAGGTCGTGGCACCCATCTTCCCGACGGTCGTACGGGACACCGCATAGGCCCACGTGGTGAACGCCAGGGCCGTCGGGAACACCCCCAGGTACACCATCTGCAACGTCGCCGAGAGCGGGGCGCGGCTCACCTGGGACACCAGCTGGCCGGCGAACGGCAGACAGGCCACCGCTCCGGCCAGCGCACCGAACGTCGTCACCTGCATCGGTGTGGCGTGCTTCAGGGTCGGCTTCTGGAGCACCACACCCACCGCGTACGCCAGCGCCGCGAACAGACACAGCAGTACGCCGACGAGCGAGGACGTGCCACCTCCGGACATGGACAGCCCGACCACCACGGCCCCGGCGAACGACACCGCCATGCCCGCCATCAGCTTCGGCGGGAAGCCCTCCTTCAGCAGCCACCCGCCCAGCAGCGCCATCAGGATCGGCCCGACATTGACGACCAGGGAAGCCGTTCCGGCATCCACATGCCGCTCACCCCAGTTCAACGCGACCATGTACGCGCCGAACCACAGGACTCCGGAAGCGAGGATGCCCGGCCATGCCTCGCGCGGCGGGAACCCACCACGCCGGGCCAGCAGAAGGGCGCTCATGACGACGGACGCCACCACCAGCCGGCCCAGCGCGAGTGCACCCGGCCCGAAATCCGCAGCGGAACTACGGATCGCGATGAACGACGACGCCCACAGCACCACGGTGACGGCGGCCGCGGCGAGCGCGCGCCCGTCCGCCCGGCGCACCGACCCGCCATCGTCATCCACCACTGTTGTTCCCACCCGCTGGCTCACTCCCGCGCCTCCCGAAGCTCGTTGCGCACGCCCTGCACGCACACCTGAGCCGCCAGCTTGTAAGAGGCCGCACCGCACTGACAAGCGAATAGTGGGGTCCGGCAGGGTCCCCGCCGACCCGCGCGGCCCCCGTACTGCCCATAGGGGTCCTGGTCGTCCTAGCGTCCTGGTCGTCCTAGGCGTCCTTGGCGTTGCCCGGTTGGCGCGGCTCGCGTCGCATCGCCCACAGCGTCGGCCCGCCGCCCGGCAGTTGGAGCTCCTGCCGCACGGTGAACCCGAAGTGCTCGTAGAACGGGAGGTTGCTCCGCTTCGACGACTCCAGGGCGACGGGCAGCCCCGCCGCGTCGGCCTTGGCCAGCCCCGAGCGCAGCAGGGCCGCCCCGTGCCCTTGGCCCTGGGCGGCGGGGTCGGCGCCGAGCACCGCCAGATGCCACTGCGGTTCCTGCGGCGCGTGCTCGGCCGCCGCTTCGACGGCCTCCCGGAACAGGGCGGCCCGGTCGCCGAGGATCTCCTGGAGCTCCTCAACGGTCTCCGCGTCCGGGACGGTCTTGGCCGGCGCCTCCGGCGGCACCCAGAACGCAGCCGCCGCCCCGGTGCGCTCACACACGCCGTGCCGCCCGTACTGCCGGGTGAAAAGAGTGCTGAAGTAACGGACGAGCCCCGCCGGACGAGCGGCATCGTCGGGGAAGAACCAGCGCATCATCGGGTCGTCGTCGAAGGCGTCGGCGAGGATGCGGCTGATGAGCGGCGCGTCGTCGATCGCGGCCGTCATCGGGGTGTTTGTGGGGTGGTTCCGGTTCGTTATCGGCATACGGGTCATTCTGCACGCTCGATGATCTTGAGTAACAAGGGGATCCGGTTTCGACGTGGCCCGTGGGGGCGGAAGCCTGTGAACCGGGATCTGACGGTGCGTGCGAGGCGAGGGACGCGGTTCGCGCAGTTCGCGTAGGTCGGCGTCCGGAGGGGCCATCAGGGAGGCCCTGACCGCTACGGGACTCCGATCGCGGACACCTGCTGGAAGGAGAAGGCCGCGGTGTAGCCCGCGCCGCTTTCCACGCTCGCCCAGGCGACCGAGGCCAGGGCACTGTACGGGGCGATCTGACGGTACGGCAGACAAAGGACGCCGGCCAGATGCGGGGCGACGGTCCGCATCACCGGCACGAAGCGGAATACCAGGAGAGTGGGGCCGCCGCGCTTGGCCATGAGGGTTTCGGCTCGCTGCCACGCGGAGGCAGGGATGCGGCGGCCGAGCCTTCCGGTACGCAGCCGCTTGCCCATCAGGTGACCGGTGCGATGGCCGAGAGCGTCCCCGGCCATGACGGCGACGGCGGCGACCGCGATGACCCACAGCAGGTTCAGGCTGCCGGCGCGGGCCAGGGCTCCGGCGGTGAGCATGAAGGCGAAAGTGGGAATGACCGCACCCACCAACAAAACGGATTCGGCGATGATTGCGGTGCCCAGCACCGTGTAGGCGGCGGTGGGGGGAATCTTGCCGAGCAGACTGGCGAGGGTATTCATCGCGATATGCCCAGCGGGGGAGTCCGCGCGCCGGAGAGGTTGTCAGCATCGATGGGCCGGCGCAGTTGCCACACCCGCGCGGGTGGCAGATTTCCCCACACGGTCCAACAGCCGGTCGCGTACTGGTGGTGGAATTGGTTCAACAGATCTTTGACGCTGCGTTGACGGCGGGCCTCCGGCCGGGAGGTCAGGAAGGTGCGCACCCAGCGGCTGCCGCAATAGGAGAAGTAGGTGAGAGTGCCCCCGGGGCGCAGGAGATCGAAGTACCGGCCCATGATGTCCCCGACCTGACCGGGGGAGAAGTTGGAGAACGGCAGGCCGGAGACGATCACGTCATAGCGGCGGTCAGTGCTGAGCCGTTCGACAAACGTGTTGTGGACGCGGACTTGCTCCTGCTTGTCCAGCAGGTTCGGGTGGCCGCTCACCAGGCGGCGCAGATGTGCGGCGAAATGGGAGTTGGCTTCGACGATGTCCAGTCGGCTTCCCCGAGGCATCCGGGGCAGCAGGACTCGGGTGACCGAGCCGGTACCCGCGCCTACTTCCAGGACGTTCGCACTCCGCGGCGCTCGTTCCAGCAGCGGGTCGGTCAGCAAATGGGCCAACGACTTGCTGCTGGGAGCGATGGAACCGACCGTGCGATGGTTCCGTATCGATTCAACCAAGAAGGTCCAGCCTTCGGTGGCACGCGGAGTCCGGGCATGACTTTGAGCAGTGTTCTCATTCATGAAGAAAAGACATTCCTGGGAGGGCGCGAAGCGGCTGAGGATTCGATTGCCCCATCCTCGAACGCACGGGTCAGCGCCGTCCTCCCCCACAGGGACGCAAAGCCGGACGGTCCTGAAGTGCCACCGCTGCTCCCGGCGTCATCCTCTGGACGGACGGCCACCCGACCTGGGACCTAAGGGCTGACCCGTAGTGCTGTCCCGTAATCCCTGGCGGCGCACGACGACAGCTACGGCACTCCCCCCTCTGACGCTGGGAGGCTGAGCGCTTCAAGTGGAGCCGGCCGCTCCCGGGACGGACCCGGACACTCCCGGACGAGTTCCGGCCATTGGGCGGTGGAGTCGTCCCGACCGGTCACGGGTGCGGTAGGAAAGGGGCCGGTCCGCGGCCGGCTTCCGCCTCTCCCGCGAGCGCACCGAATGAACACCCCACTCCGGCGTTGCCGAGGGTCCCACCCGTCATTCACCGGCTCATTCCGGCGCCGACGGGGTCATTCCCGTGTTCTCGGAAACGGAGACCATGATGCGAAGACCCATCCGTGCCGCGGTGACGGTGGTCGCGACCGCGTTCCTCATGCCCCTGCTGGCGGCGAGTCCGGCGCCCGCCTCGTCGGGCCGGCCCACCGACGGCGCCCGTGAGCCCGCGGACTGCCGGCCCGCCCTCCAGGTCCTGGCTTCTCCGCCGCGTGCGCCCCGTCAACGATCAGGGGCTGATCGTCGGTGACGCGGTCAAGAACGGTGCCCTCGTTGGCCTCGCATGGGAGGGCACGAGTATCCGGCGTCGGCTCGCGCCACCGGCCGGATACTCGCTGACCTCGGTGACCGCCCTCAACAACGCCGGCCAGATCGCCGGTTCCGGTGAGGCCGTCAAGGACGACGAGTCGTGGTCGGCGGGCCTCGTCTGGCCCGCCAGGAGGGGCGCCGCGGCCGTACCGCTCCAGTGGTTCTGGCCCGCGGGAGTGCCCTACGACTACTAGTACCCCCGCGACATCGACCGCGCCGGACGCATCGTGGGCACCCACGACTACACCCGGCTGGACACCCGGACTCCCACTCAGTGGCTGCCCCCGGTACACGACCGAGAGCGAGCCGGGGCTGCTCGGTGAGCGCACCAGCGGCACCTTCGAAGCCATCAGCCCCACCACCAATGTGAGTGTGGGCACCGCCTCGGACAGCCACATGGTCGGGCCCTTCCCGCCCGAGACGGCGCCCCCGGAGCAGGCCCAGATATGGCCGGGCACCGGCCCCCTGCTGGCGCTGCCCCGGCTCTCCCCGGAGGGCGCCTCCCAGGCGTACGCCGTCAGCGACGACCAGCGCGTCGGCGGCTCCGCGGCCGACGCCTCCTCTTGCCGTTTCGAACACCGCCGTGGCGAACTCCATGCAGTCGCCGGCGGGCGAGGCCGCCTTGTCCCGTGAGGTCAGCCACCCCCGCACGGTGACGCGTGCACGCACCCGGTCACGCACGGGGAGCGGGGCGACATCCGTGAACTTCAGGGTGGCGGGCACCCGCTCACCCGCCCCGGCCGCGCCGGTGAGACCGGCGTCCGCGGGGGACGGGTGCAGGTGGACGTGCTGTGTCGCTCCTGGCCCGTTTCCGCGGGACACCTCGATGCCGCGGCCATCGGCCTCCATCGTCATCGAGTGTGCCGAGGCCAGGATCGCCCGGACTCTTTCGGCGCTGGTCGGCTGCTGCTCCGTGCCACCGAAGATACGCATAAAGACTCCCGAGGGTTAGGTAAGGCTTACCTTACCAGTGCGGCGTCCGTCCTCGGTGCCGCTCCGCCTGCCGTGCCGCGGCGGTCTTCAGCCCGACAACCGGCCGCTCCGCACCGGTCCCCTGCGGTTTCGCGGGCGGCCCTCCTTCCGGAAAGGGCCGTGCATAAGGCGCCCTCAGTGTGACGAAGGATCCTCCTGCCGGTTCTTGGAGTTGCGGAAGGATGCGGTAGGTGACCATCACGCGGACCTGTGAGACGTGCGGCATTGAGCTGCGCTCCACCACCCCACGCGCGCGAGACGGCAAGGACCCGGGCGGGCGGCCGGCCCGCTACTGCTCCGGCGCCTGCCGGCAACGTGCGTTCCGGCAACGCGCCGGTCGTCAGGGGGCAGGTCGTCAGGGCGCCGGCCGACAAGACGCGAGGGAGGCACGGGACGGTACGGCGCCGCGGGACGGTACGGCGGGCAGGCCGGGACACGGGTTGCCGCAGCCGCTTGACGAGTTCGTCGGACGGGAACGTGAACTGGTGCGCCTGCGCACTCTGTTGAGTTCATCCCGGCTGCTGACGCTGGTCGGTCCCGGCGGGGTCGGCAAGACCCGGCTCGCGCTGGAGCTCGCGGGCCGGGTGCGCAGCGGCCGCCTGGGACGCGCCCAGCTCGTCGAGCTGGCCTCGCTCCGTGACGGCGAGCTGCTGCCGCAGGCCGTGGCGGTCGCCCTCGGCGTCGGCGAGCGCGGCGGCCGGGCGGGGATCGAGGCGCTCGTCCACGCGCTGGGCACCCGCCGCATGCTGCTCGTGCTGGACAACGCCGAGCATGTGATCGAGGCCGGTGCCACGCTGGCCGCGACCCTGCTCAGCCGCTGCCCCGGCCTGCGGATCCTCACCACCAGCCGGGAGGCCCTCAGAGTGCCCGGCGAGGTGGTGTTCCGCGTGGGGATGCTCGCGCTGGCTCCCGACGGGGAGGAGCCCGGTGCGGACGGGCAGCAGCCCGTGGAGGCGGTCCGGCTGTTCGTCGCGCGGGCCCGGACCTGCGCACCGGAGTTCACGCTGGGGCCCGGCAACGCCCATACCGTGGCGGAGATCTGCCGGCGGCTGGACGGCCTGCCGCTGGCCGTCGAACTCGCGGCCCGCCGGGTCGGTTCCCTGACGCCGGCGGACATTCTGCGCGGGCTGGACGACCAGCTCGGCCTGCTCACCGACGGCAGCCGGACGGGACCGGGCCGCCATCGCGAACTCGGCGCGGCGATCGACTGGAGCCATCGGCTGCTGGACCCCGCGGAGCGGCTCGTCTTCCGGCGCCTTTCGGTGCTGGAAGGCGGCTTCGACGCCGCGGGGGCGGCCGCGGTCTGTGCCGGCGGTACGGAACCCGGCAACGAGGCGGTGGAGGGGGCGGGCGACGGGGCGAGGCCGGTCGCCGGGGTGCCTTCCGGGCAGGTGTTACGGGTGCTCTGCGCGCTGGAGGCCAAGTCCTTGATCGTCCGGGTGCCCGGTGACGAACCGGACGCGGCCCGGTTCCGGCAGCTGAGCGCGATCCGCGCCTACGCGAGGAACCGGCTCACCGAGGCGGGAGAGCTGCACGCCACCTGGCACCGCGCGCTCGACCGCCTGGCCGTCCAGGCGGCCGCGGACCACGGTTCGGTGTTCGCCGATGCCGCGGTGCGTACGCCGGCCCTGGAACGGGAGAACCTCGTCGCAGCCGTCGCGTACACCACGGACCGGCCCGACCCCCGTTATGTCCCGCTCGCGCTCGCCCTGGCCCGACTGCACTACCACCAGGAGCAGTTGACGCTTGCCCGCGCACTGCTGACCGGAGTGCTGGGCCGGGCACGGGACGGCGGAGCCCGGGGCGCGGCGCTGGCGCTGGCGACCCGTTCAGCCTGCCTCCAGGCGGATCACGAAGCGGCCCTCGCCTTCGCCGAGGAGGCGGTCGCCGTGGCCCGCACCCAGCGTGGGTCCGCCGCGACGGCCAATGCGCTGGACGCGCTGGGGGCCGCCCGGCTGTGCCGGGGTGAATTCGCCGAGGCGGTCGCCGCGTTCGCCGAGTGCCTTGATGTGGTCCGCCCGCTCTCTCGCCCGCTGGACACCGCGCTGTGCCTGCACCACCTGGCCTGGGCGCAGCTCCAGACGGGCCGGGTGACCGCGTCCGACGCGCTGATGGCCGAATGCCTGCCCACGCTGCGTGCCGAGGCCCCTCCGGGCCAGTTGACGGCGGCGCTGCACACCGCCGGCGCCATCCGGCTGGCCCAGGGCGACACCGTCGGCGCGGAGGAGTTATTCGTGGAGGTGCTCCACCAGGCGCCCATGGAGAGCTATCACTCGCTGTATCCGCTGGAGGGCCTCGCCATAGCGGCGGCCGGACGGGGTGAGGCGGAGCGGGCGCTGCGGCTGTGTGCGGCGGCCTCGGAGATGCGACGGCGGATCGACACGGAGCCCGAGGCGCACTGGCAGCGGCAGGTGAGCACCGCCACCGCACGGGCGCGCGAGCGGTTGCGCCCCGCCACCGCGGACCGGGCCGTGGCCGCCGGCCGAAGGCTGCGCGGAGAGCGGCTGACCGGGTACGCCCTGCGGCGCACGGACAGCGCGTCCGTACGCAGCGAAGCCGCCGCGGACGGCTACCACCCCTCCGCCGCCGAAGGGCCCGGTTCCGGCACGCCCGAGGGGCTCGGCGGCGACCACTACGGATACCCGGCCGCCGGGCCGCCGTTGACGGCACGTGAGGCGGCGGTCGCCCGACTGGTCGCCGAGGGCCTGACCAATCGGCAGATCGCCAAGCACCTGGGCCTTTCCCCGAGCACCGTGGGCGGCCATCTCGACCGGGTCCGCGACAAGTCGGGGCTCCGTACCCGCACGCAGATCGCCCTGTGGATCACCGGTCGGAACCCTCGGCCCGCTCGGTGAGGCCCTGCGGTCCTGCGCCCGCTGATGAGCGGCGACGGGGCCCGCCCTCGTGGCGAAGGGGCCCGCCCTCGCGGTGACGGGGCCCGGCCCCGCGGTTTCGTTACGCGCGCAAGTCACCGGTCATCCGATCCGTGTACGGGACGGCGCGACCCCGGAAACTGTGCGGAACGGGGCGCTCCGGGGCTGCCGGACCTGCGGCTTCCGGCCCACCGGGGCACCCCACCCACCGAGTTGAAGCCGCGGCTCGACTCGACGCCGATGCCACCTGGAGGCGCAATGCGGTATGACGACGAAGCGAAAGCGGCGGACGCCCACGGCGGCGCCCGGCACCCGGACACCCCGCCCGTCCCGGACGGCACGGACGTCACGGACGGTCAACAGGGCAACTCCCGAAGGGCGTTCCTCAGGACCACTTCCGCGGGCGTGACCTCCGCGGCCCTGGCGGCAACGGCCGGCGTCGCGGCGACCTCGGCGGCCGCGGCGCAGCGGACCGTACCGGCCACCGCGCCGAAGCAGCCGTCACGGGTGCGCCCCGCAGCGCTCACGAAGGCCGTCACGCCCGCCTGCTCGGGCCAGGAGACCCCGGCCTCGATCGAAGGCCCGCTCTTCAAGCCCGCGTCCCCCGAGCGCGGTGATGTCGTCACGCCCGGGACCCAGGGCGTGCGGATCGACCTCGCCGGCGTCGTCTACGACACCTCCTGCACCCCGCTGCCGGGCACCCTCATCGAATTCTGGCAGTGCGACCAGAACGGTGACTACGACACCTCGGGATTCGCCCTCCGCGGCCATCAGTACACGAACAACCGGGGCGCCTACCTGCTCCGGACCATCATCCCCCGTGACTACTGGGGCCGTTGGGGACAACGGGCACCACATATCCACACCCAGGTCCAGGCTCCCGGGAGCCCCGTCCTGGTCACCCAGCTGTACTTCCCCGACGACACCGAGGCGTACGGCCGGGACTTCGCCGCCCTCAATGCCGCGGACCGGCTGCTCAACCGCGCCTGCACCATCGCCCTCACCGCACGGCCCGGCGGGGCCTACTCCGGCACCTTCGACTTCGTCCTCAAAACCACCGCCTGAGCCCGGCCGGCCACCGCCCATGACTCCCCACCCGACGGAGGACCCCATGACGCCCTCGCAGCCATCCACCACCCCGGCACCGGAGCCGAGGCGCCGCCGAGCGCCGCTGCTCGTGGCGCTCGCCGCCGCCGTTGTCGCCGCGCCCCTCGGCCTGGCCGCCCTGGCCGGCGACCCCGCCGCATCGGCCGCGCCCGCGACACCCGTAGCGGCCGCGCAGGCCGGTACCTGGCAGCGCACGACGGTACCCGTGGCGAAGGGCGACCTCACCGCCGTCGCCGCGCTCAGTGACACCAGCGCCTGGGCCGTGGGCTACCGGCTGAAGAGCGCCACCGCCCTCGAAGCGGTCGCCCTGCGCTGGAACGGCACCACCTGGACGCAGGAATCCACGCTGCCGGCGAACAGCTTTCCGCAGGCCCTCGCGGTCCGTTCGGCCGGCGACATCTGGGCGGTCGGTTCCGCGACCGAGCACTGGGACGGCAGCACCTGGACCACCCGTCCCCTGGACCGGGACCCGGCAGGCCGGGTCGTCCCGGACGCCGTGGCGACCGCGCCCGGCGGCCGGGCATGGACGGTGGGACGGGCCATGTCCCGCTCGGTCAAGGACGGAGTGCCGGCCATCCAGCTGTGGGACGGCACGTCGTGGAAGCGGCAGACCTTGCCCGACGTGGGCACCGGTGAGCTGAGCGGAGTGACCGTCGTCGCCGCCGATGACGTATGGGCGGTGGGCACGTCGTACACCGCGGACGAGAAGACGCCACAGACGGCTCTGCTGCTGCACTGGGACGGCACCGCCTGGAAGAAGGTCACCGCGCCCGGTCCGGCGGGCGCCCACCACTGGCTGACCGGCGCCACCGCGCTCGGCGCCGAGGACATCTGGGCGGTCGGCGGCGCTGTGTCCGGCGGCTCCGAGCGCCCGTACGCGGTCCACTGGGACGGCACGAAGTGGTCCACGACCACGACTCCCGACGTCCCGGACGGCCGGCTGCGCGCCGTGGGCCGCGCCGCGGACGGCACGCTGCGGGCGGTGGGCGGGAAGGGGAGCGCTCCCGTGGCGCTGCAATGGAACGCACCGGCCAAGCGGTGGCAGCACATCACCGGTCCCGGCGTCGTCGTCCGCGGATTCACGACCGTCCCGAAGAGTTCCCGGCTGTGGGTCGCGGGCCTCGCCACACACGGCGACCTCGTCCCGGCCGTCACCCGCTTCTCGGGCACGTCCTAGGGGCGCACTCCGCGTGGCACGACGACCTGTTCCCCGTCGTGTGAGCAATCGATGACAGCGACGCCGACCAGCGGTTTCGGACCCTGGTCGAGGCCGCGGAACCTGGCCCAAGAGGCGGTTCACCGCCGACCTTTGGGGGGCCGCCAAGGCGCCGTCACCTGATTCAGGCGACGGCGCCTGGAGAGCCCCGCGGCTCGCCCTTCTGCTCTACGGCCTCTTCGCGCGCCCGGACCCGGCGGGGTGTCCTCAGACGGACGCCATCGGGCGGGCGTCTTCGGGGGCGGCGGTGGCGGCCGGGCCGGCTTCGGCGAGGGTCGGAGCGCTGGTCAGGCCGCGTTCGTGGGCCTTGACCCCGGAGCGCACCGCCCAGAAGTAGAAGACCGGGGCGGTGACCGCGATCAGGGCGGTGCCGAGTACGCCGGGGAGGACGCCCCGGCCGCCGAACTCCTCGCCGCCCAGCGCGGACACCGCGGCCGTCCACACCAGGAAGGCGATCATCCACCAGGCCGGCGCGAACTGCCGCAGCAGCCGCCGCTCGCCCCGGCGCCACAGCACCACGGCCGCGATCGGTGCGGCCACCAGCGTCAGCACGGTGATCTTTCCGGTCTCCGGCCACTTCGACCAGTACAGCGCGCAGGCGGCGAAGGCGAAGGTGACCGGGCACAGCACCCCGGCGGCCGGCAGCCGGAACGGACGGGGCAGCTCCGGGCGGGTCCGCCGCAGCACCCCCACCGCGATCGGGCCGATCAGATACGAGATGACCATGGCCGCCGACACCACACCGGCGAGCGCCTGCCAGCTGCGGCCGACGGTGAGCAGCAGCACCACGGAGAAGGCGAGGTTCAGCCACATCGCGGGGCGGGCGGTGCCGTAACGGGGATGCACGGCCGCCAGCTTCCGGGGGAAGAACCCGGTCTCGGCGAGGTTGGTGACCATGTACGCGGCCGAGGCGACATTGGCGATGTTGGACCCGGCCGGCGAGATGAACGCGCCGAACTGGAGCATGGTGACCACCCAGTGCAGCATCAGCAGCCCCGCCAAGTCGGCGAACGGGGAGTTGAGGTTCACGCCCTGCCATCCGCCGGCCCGCTCCAGCAGCTCGGGCGGCACCGACCCCAGGTAGGCGACCTGGAGCGCCGAGTAGATCACCAGGCCCAGTGCGAGCGCACCGATCAGCGCGACCGGGATGGCCCGGCCCGGGTTCTTCGCGGCCCCGCCGAGGTTGACCACGGCCTGGAAGCCGTTGAAGGCGAAGACCACGCCGCAGGTGGTGACGGCGGTGAGCACGGCCGGCCAGCCGTACGGGGCGAAGCCGCCGTGGTCGGTGAAGTTCGAGGTGTGGAAGCCGGACCCGACGAGGGCGAGCACCGCCAGCACCGGGATGGCGAACTTGACCAGGGTGAGCACGGTGTTGGCGCGGGCCAGCAGCTGGACCGACCAGAAGCAGGTCAGCCAGAGCGCGAGGGTCAGCACCAGCGACACCGCCGTGCCGGAGAGGGTCAGCTGGTGGGTGCCCGGATCGACCAGGCCCTTCGCCCAGCCGTAGCTCCAGGACGTCATGTACTGGGTGGCCGCGATCGACTCGATCGGAATCAGTGAGGCGGTCGCGATCCACACCGCCCAGCCGGTGAGGAAGCCGAGGACCGGCCCGTGCGAGAGGTGCCCGTAGCGGGCCATCCCGCCGGGGATCGGGTAGGCCGAACCGACCTCCGCGTACGACATCGCGATCATCCCGATGAAGATGACGCCGATCACCCAGGCGACCAGCGCCGCGGGGCCCGCCACCTGGGCAGCGGAGCCGGCCCCGAAGAGCCAGCCGGAGCCGAAGATCGAACCGATGCCGATCATGATGAGGGCGAAGAGGCTGAGCCCCTTGCGCTCGCCGGCGCTCATATCCATGGGAAGTGTTGTCCGTCCTGGTGGTGCACATGCCCCGCACCATCGGCGGGGCCGCTCTCGTCTGCCGCCGACCACCTTATTTCCGGCCAACCAGCGAGAACGCCGCTGAGCTGCCCGAACATCACACGCCCCGGCCCCGCCGGACCACGCCCCCCGACGCCAACAGCTGCGCCCGCACGGCCCGTTCACTCCCTGGCCGCCACTCCTCGGCGGCCGGGGAGATCACCGCATGAGACGCGTCACAGCGAGGGAGGAGGGGGGTGGTTGTCCGTGGGTGCGGGCGTGATCGGACGGGAGCGATTCAACATCACTTCGGCGGCCAGTCCCGCCGGGCCGGCGACCGGGCCGTCGCCGGTGCCTTCGAGCGGTGCCACCGTACGGCCACGGAGATCATTAAACCGCAGTATTTTCCCGAGCCCGAATTCCTCATTCCGTAAGCGTTATTCGGCCGCAGTGGCCGGGAAACGCCACCCCGGCCCGTGATGTGAGTCACGTTTCGGTGTCGGTACGCACTCTTTGGGAGATTTTGTCGAGGGCTCAAAGTCGCCCCTACTTCAGCAACGCACCATTTCGGCCATGTCGGGCGGCTCGTGCGACGAATTCCTGTGTGAATAGAGTCCTGGTGTCCGGCGGGAGTTCGCCGGTTGCCCTTGGGAGCGGAAATTCTGATTCCCCTTCGCGGATTTCTGGATTCCGTTTCAATGGGCCGTTGCGCTACGGCAAGGGGGTGCCATTATGCGTTACGCGTACTGAGGTATATGAGGCGTCGGCCGGGGTCACTGGGCCCCGGCCCGCGCGACTTTTGATGGTGCGTGGCCCTCGTGTTCCTCTCACTCGCTCAGGACGGAATGTGTCTGACTACGATCCGCTGGACGCGGCCACGGTGGCCGATCCGTATCCCGTCTATGAGCGGCTGCGGAAGAATTCACCGGTGTTTTGGAGTGAGCGTTTCGGCTCGTGGATCGTGACGCGCTACTCGGATTGTCACCGCGTGCTCAGCGAGGTGGACGTATTCGCCAGTGACTGGCGCAGGGCCGGGCACGAGGCGCCACCCACCGCGGCCCTGAGCATGCAGGAACTCGACCCGCCCGACCACACACCGGTCCGCCGGCTGTTCACCACCGCCCTCCGCGACCAGGATCTCGACGGGATCGCGGCCTTCGCGGTCCGGGACACGGCCGCCGTCTTCGCGCAGCTGGCCGATGCGCCCTCCTTTGACTTCACCGCCGAAGTGGCCCGTCCGGTGGCGCTCCAGGCGGTATGCCGGCTGCTCGGCGTGGACCCCCCGCCGGTCGCCGCGTTCGCCGAGCTGTCCGACGCACTCGTACGCGGCATGGACGCGGGCCTGCTGCCCGAGGTGCTGGAACCGGCGATGGCGGCCCGGGGCCGGATCAACGAGCTCATGGCCGAGTGGTTCACCGCTCACCGCCGGCCGGGCCTGCTCACCCAGGTCCTCCACGGCGCGGCCGCCGCGGGCGTCACGGAAGACGCGGTGTGGAACAACGTCCGGGTGCTCTTCCTGGCCGGGTTCAGCACCACCGTCGGCGCGGCCGCCAACGCCGTGCTCGCCCTCCTCGAACACCCCGGCGCGCTGGAACGCCTGCGGGACCCGGCGCTGCTGGATTCCGGAGTGGAGGAACTCCTCCGGTACGACGGCCCGGTCCAGGGCACCACCCGCGCCTGCGTCGCAACCACCCGGTTCGACGACGTCACCGTGGAGCGCGGCCAGCTGGTGCTGGCGCTCTTCGGCGCCGCCAACCGCGACCCCGAACGCTTCGCGTCCCCGGACGAGTTGCTGCTCGACCGGCACCCCAACCGGCACCTCTCCCTGGGCTGGGGCCCGCATGCCTGCTCGGGCGCCCTCCTCGCCCGGATCATCATCAGGGCCCTCGTCCAGCAACTGCTGGCCGCCCCCGCGCCCCCGCGACTCGCCGCCCCGCCCGTCAGGGTGCCGCGTGCCACCCTGCGCTATCCGGACCGGCTGCCCGTCACGTTCCAGAACGCTGAGCCCGAACGCTGAGAGTGAGAGCCATGACCACTGACGCCGCGGTCGAATACCACCCGCTCGACCCGCACACCCTGCTCGACCCCTATCCGGTGTACGCGTCCCTGCGGGCGACCGGCGCACCCGTGTGGAACGAGAAGCTCGACAGCTGGGTGCTCACCTCGTACCGGGACTGCCGCCAAGTCCTCCTGGACCACGAGAACTTCGCGGCGGACTGGAGGCGGGCGGGCGAGACCGTCCCCGACCCCGCGCTGGACGTCCACACCATCGACCCGCCCGACCACACCGCGATCTACGGCGTACTCGCCGACTCACTGCGGGACATGGCCTCGGACGGCCTCGCCGCCCGCACCAGGGCACACATCGCGGAGGTGCTCGACGCGCGGCCGGCCGGGCCCTTCAACGCGATCACCGAATTCACCGAGCCGCTGGCACGCTGGTTCATCCCCGAGGCCATCGGGGTTCCGCCCTTCGATCTGACCACCGTGCGGCCGATGGCCGAGGCCATCACCCAGGCCATGGACTCCGGCCTCAACCCGGCAGCCAGGGAGCCAGGCGTCGCGGCACAGCGTCAACTGGCCGCGATGATCGAGGACTGGGTGACCGGGATGGACGCGGGCCACCCCATCCGCGCACTGGTGGCCGACGCCATGGCCGCGGGCGTCCCCCGCCATATCGCGATGAACTCACTGCGCACCCTGGTCGTCAACGGATTCACCGCCGTACCGGCCTCCCTCGGCAACGCGCTGAACGTGCTGTCCCGGGATGCGAGCCTCCTCGCCGACCAGCTCGGCGGTCCCGAGGCGATCGACCGGGCGCCTCATGAGTTCTTCCGGTACGAGGCGCCCATCCAGGGAACCACCCGACTGGCCGTCCGGGACATCGAATTCAACGGTGTACAGGTGCGCCGCGGCCAGGGAATGCTGATGCTCTTCGCCGCCGCCAACCGCGACCCCGAGCAATTCGAGGCCCCCGACACGGTACGGCTCGACCGGTGGCCGAACCACCATCTCACCTTCGGCTACGGCGCCCATGCCTGCACCGGATCACTGCTCGCCCATCTGCTCCTGCGGGAGTTGCTGACCGTGCTGGTGGAGCGCGGCACCACCCTCAAGCCGGCCGGACCCGCCGTACACAAGAAGCTCGCCACCGTCCGCACCCTCGCAGAACTTCCCCTGGAATTGACGCAATGAGCAGGTACCGCACTGCGCTGGGCATACGCGAATTCCGGGCGATTTTCACGGCACATATCGTCTCCATGGTGGGAGCGGTCACCGCGAATTTCGCGCTGGCCATGCTCGTCTACTCCCGCACCGGTTCGTCGCTGCTGTCCGCACTGGTCTTCGCGCTGGTCCTCGCACCGCATCTGATCGCGGGCACCCTGCTGTCCGCGCTCATCGACCGGCTCCCGGCCCGGCGGCTGCTGGTCTGCTGCAATCTGCTCTCCGCGGGGCTCGTTCTCGTCATATCGCTGTCCGGCACCCCGGTGGCCGCCGTACTGGCGCTGGCGTTCGCCCTCGGACTGATCGAGCCGGTGTTCTCCGGCGCCCGCGCGGCCACCCTGCCCGACGTACTCCCCGGCGACGCCTACGTGCCGGGCCGCAGCCTCATGCGACTGGTCGCCCAGGGCGCACAGCTGGGCGGATTCGCGGTCGGCGGCCTGCTGATGGCGGCCTTCTCGCCGCAGGTGATGCTGCTCATCAACGCGGGCTGCTTCCTCTTCTCGGCCCTCGTGCTGCGGCTGGGGACCAAGGAACGCAGGCTGCACCCCGACGGCGGGGCCACCGGGCGGACCTCCCTGCTGCGCGACTCCCTCAACGGGATCGGCGCGGTGATGCGGGTGCCGGCCGTACGCCGCATGCTGCTCCTCGGCTGGGCGGTGCCCGCACTGGGAGTGATACCGGAAGCGCTGGCGGTGCCGTACACCGCGGGGCTCGGGGGAGGGGCGACCGCCGCGGGACTGCTGCTCACCGCGATCCCGCTGGGAACCGTGGCGGGCGAGGTCCTCACCAACTGGCTGGTCCCGAAGGAACGGCAGATCCGCATGATCGGGCCGGCCGCCCTGCTGGTGTTCGTGCCGATGCTCCTCTTCGCGCTCCGCCCGGGCCTGGTCCCCGCGATCGCCGTGCTGTTCGTGTGCGGCCTGGGGTTCAGCACCCAGCTCGGCCAGGACCGGCTGCTGCTCCAGGTGGTGCCCGAAGAACTGCGGGCCAGGGCGCTCAGCCTCCAGACGGCCGGGCTCATGTTCTGGCAGGGGCTCGGCTTCGCCGCGGGTGGCGCGATGGCCGAGCTGTTCAGTCCGAGCACCGTGATCTGCGCGGGGGCGGTGACCGGCCTGTTCGCCGTCGTCCTGCTGCTGCGCGGCGCGGTGTTCGACACCGAGAGAGGGAGTCCCAGGAGTGCGGACGGAGTCGTCAGTGGCTGAGATGAGTGGCGGGGCCGATGAGGAGCGATGGAAGGCACGCATCGGAGTCGCCCATGTGACGGTGCCCCGCTGGGCTCGCGACGCCCCCGACCGCTGTGTCTACCGGTCGAACGCCACCGGTACATGGGAGGTGTACGAGTGGGACCGGGCCGGTGACGCACGACGCCGGCTCACCGACCGCCCCCACGGCACCGCCCTGAGCTTCATCGACCCGGCCGGCGACTGGGTGTGGTGGTTCGCCGACACCGACGGAGACGAACGTGGCGTCTGGATGCGCCAACCGTTCGGCGGCGACCACGCGGAACCCGCCGTGCCCGCTCTGGGTCCCGCACACCAGTCCGGCCTGGCCCTCGGCGCGAACGGCCTCGCCGTCCTCGGCACCACCAGGACCGGCGGCACCACCGTCCATGTCTGCCGCCCGGGATCCGCACCACGGACGCTCTACACCCACCCCTCGGACGCCCACGTGGGGGCCCTGTCCGCCGACGACACCCTCGTCGCGATCGGCCACAGCGAACACGGCGACAGCCGGCACAAGGCGGTGCGCGTACTGAGCCTGGACGGCCGGGTGGTCGCCGACCTGTGGGACGGCGAGGGGCGCGGCCTCGGCGGCATCTGGGACGGCCCGGGCAAGGGCCTCGGCGGTATGGCGTTCTCCCCGGTCCCCGGCGACAACAGGCTGCTCATCGAGCACGAGCGCCACAGCCGGCCCGAGCCGATGATCCTGGACGTCGCCACCGGCGCACAGCAGGAGATCGCCCTCGACCTGCCCGGCGAGGTCAGTGCGGCCTGGTACCAGGACGGCTCGGCGCTGCTGATCTGGCATACGCATCACGCCCGCGACGAGCTCTACCGACTGGACCTCGGCACCGCGGACGCCGGCGCACTGATTCGCCTGGACACCCCCAAGGGCGTCATCAGGGGCGCCGGGACACGTCCGGACGGCACCGTGGAGTTCGTCTGGTCGAGCGCCGCACACCCGCCGGTCGTCAGGTCCACCTCGGGCGGGACCGTGCTGGCCCCACCGGGACCGACGGCCCCGCCCTCCGTCCCGGTCACCGACGCCTGGGTGGACGGCCCCGGGGGCCGGATCCACGCGCTGGTCTCCCGGCCCCCGGGGGCCGACGGCCCGCTCCCGTGCGTCTTCGAGGTACACGGCGGTCCGATCGGATACGACGACGACGCCTTCGACCCCGTGGTCGCCGCCTGGGTCGACCACGGCTTCGCAGTCGTCCAGGTCAACTACCGGGGCTCCACCGGCTACGGCTCCCGATGGCGGGACGCGATCGAGGGACGCCCCGGCCTCACCGAGCTGGAGGACATCGAGGCGGTCCGCGAATGGGCCGTCACCAGCGGCCTCGCCGCCCCCGAGCGCCTGGTCCTGTCCGGCCGTTCATGGGGCGGCTACCTCACCCTGCTGGGCCTCGGCACCCGCCCGGAGAACTGGGCCGTCGGCATCAGCACCATGCCGGTCGCGGACTACTTCGCCGCCTACGAGGACGAGATGGAGGCGCTGCGCGCGTACGACCGCTCCCTCTTCGGCGGCTCTCCCGACGAAGTCCCCGAGCGGTACCGGGCGTCCTCCCCCCTCACCTACGCGGACCGGGTCACCGCACCGGTCCTGGTGATCGCGGGCGAGAACGACCCCCGCTGCCCGATCCGCCAGATCGACAACTACGTCAACCGCCTCGCCGCACTGGGCAAGCCACACGAGGTATACCGCTACGACGCGGGACACGGCTCACTCGTCGCCGACGAACGCATCAAACAGATCGGGGCAACGATCGCCTTCGCCCGCACCCATCTGCCCGCCTGATCCGGCCAGTTGGCGCAAGGAGATCGGCCTGGCCTGCCCGGACCCCCAGTGGGCGGGAGGCCCGGCCGGCCCTTTACCCCGCTGGTCCCACCCGGCGGGCAGGAACCTCGAAGACGAGCTCACGACCGTCCTCCTCATCCCACTGCTCTCCGACCTCAACGAAGCCGAAGCCCGAGATCGTGGCCAGAGACGCCACGTTGTCGGGGCTGATCGCCGCCCGCACGGTCGTGACGGTGGCTTCGGCCGCTGCCCGGCGGAGCAACTCGGTCAGCGCGGATCGGGCATATCCCTGGCGACGGAAGCCGGGAGCGACGCAGTAGCCGAGCTCGACCATGCCGGCCTCATCGGGCGGTCCGTGGAAACCGGCATGCCCGACGACGAGACCGTTGTCGCCGACGATCGCTTGTCGCACCATCCACCGCGCCTGGCCGGGATCGGCGGCCATCTGGTCGAGCCGGAACCGCCATAGCCACCGTGCGCTGTCGGTCACGAAGTACTCGGTCAGCGAAACCCCGGCCACCCTGCCGGCTGCGGGCAGGTCACCATTGAGCAAAGCGGACATCGCTCCGCCGGACAGCTCGACGAAACGTACGCACCTCGGGCTCCGCGTGAACGGTCCCCCGTAATCGGCTTCATCTGTCACGTACGGATGCTCGCTGACTGACCCAATGGGCGTCCAACGCTTTCGGAGCAGCCCCACAGCCACCCCGCGACGTCAACCACCACCACGCCGGCGGCCGCGAGCGCACATCGGTTGACCTGACGGGGCGGATGACCTATCAACTTGGGACAGACCTGGGAGCGCCCCGATGAAGCCGCTGGTCCGCAACGCAGCACTGAGCAGCTACATCGAGCTCAGCCAGTCCCTCGGCATCGACCCGCGCGCCCTGATGAAACGCGTCGGTATCGATCCGGTCGGACTCGCCGTCCAGGACCGGTGGATCTCCGGCGTCGCCGTCACCGAGCTCCTCGAACTCTCCGCCGTGGCCGCCCGCCGGGTGGATTTCGGCCTGCTCCTCGCCGAGCGCCGCCGCTTCGCGCACCTCGGGCCGATCAGCCTCGTCCTGCGCGAGGAACCCGATGTCCGCAGCGCCGTACAGCTCCTGGTCCGCCATGAGCGCATGTACAACGAGCTGCTGCGCAGCCGGCTCAGCGAGGCGAACGGACTCGCCACCGTCAAGGTGAGTCTGGAGCTGGGGGAGGCGCGCCCGGCCCGGCAGGCCGTCGAGCTGGCCGTCGGCGTCTTCCACGGATTTCTGCGGGTCTTCCTCGGCGCCCGCTGGCAGCCGGTGTCCGTGTGCTTCACCCACGGTGCCCCTCGTGACATCGCCGCGCACCGGCGCCACTTCGGGCCCGTGGTGGAATTCGACCGGGAATTCAACGGCATCGTCTTCTACGCCACCGAACTCGATACGCCCAACTCGATGTCGGACCCCCTGCTGCGCGGCTACGCACGTCAGTACTTCGAGTCCATCGCGGTGGCTTCGGAGGCCACCGAGCTGGACCGGGTGCGCGAACTGATCGAATTCCTGCTGCCGACCGGACGCTGCTCGGTCGAACAGGTCGCGGGGAGCCTCGGCGTCGACCGCAGGACCGTCCACCGGCATCTGGCGGCATCCGGTGAGACCTTCTCCTCGCTCGTCAACGCCACGCGCACCCAGCTGGCCGAGCAGCTGGTGGCGAACCCGCGCCGCTCCCTCACGGAGATCTCCGGCCTGCTCGGCTTCTCCGCGCCCAGCGCCTTCTCCCGCTGGTTCCGCGACCGGTTCGGCACCAGTGCACGTGAATGGCGCAGCCGCCGGACGGACACCGGCCCTGTCCCCAAGTGACAAGTCTTGTGTCACCTCGTGTGAAGCGCGGCGCGTAGCCCGCTCTTAACGTGGCGGTACCGCAAGGGGAACCCCAGCTTCTCCGAGCAACACCCTTGCGGAGACCGCGAGTTGGGACGACGGCTCTCGACTGCCCTCGGCCCGCCACGTCCGCGTATCAGGAGATGACCCATGCACTTCCTCGATGACTCCTTGCTGCCCGAGAACCAGGAGAAGCTGGTGATCCAGGCCGCTCCCTACGGGCCGGAGTGGCTCCCCGGCGACGCCGACGACCTTCCCCTGACCATGGACGAGCACGTCCAGGCCGCCGTCGACTGCTACCACGCGGGCGCCACCGTGCTCCACATCCACGTACGCGAACTGGACGGGCACGGGTCCAAGCGCATGTCCCTGTTCAACGAACTGCTCGGCCGGCTGCGTGAGGCCGTGCCGGACATGGTCCTCCAGATCGGGGGGTCCATCTCGTTCGCTCCCGAGGACGAGGGCGCCGAGGCGAAGTGGCTCAGTTACGACACCCGCCACCTGCTTGCCGACCTCACCCCGCGCCCCGACCAGGTGACGATCGCCATCAACACCAGCCAGATGAACATCGTCGAGATCATGACGGAGGACGACCTGGCCGGCACCTCCATCGCCAAGCCCGACTACTACAAGGCATACCGTGACATGGTCGTCGAGGCCGGTCCCGACTTCTACCTCGAGCACCTCCAGCGCCTGCGCGCCCGCGGCATCCAGCCGCACTTCCAGCTCGCCACGATGGCGCAGCTGGAAACCGTCGAGCGCCTGATCCGCAGCGGTGTGTACACCGGCCCCCTGGTGCTCAACTACGTGGCCATCGGCGGCGGGTTCGCCGGCCGTCACCCCGCTGACCTGATCGAGTTCGTCCGCCGCGTCCCCGATGGCGCCGTCCTCACCATCGAGTCCTCGATGCGTGCCGTCGCCCCCATGAACGCCATCGCCATCGCCCTCGGCGTGCACGTCCGGGTGGGCAACGAGGACAACCTGTGGGCACGCAAGGGCGCGCGCATGAGCTCCGTACGGCAGGTCGAGCAGATGGTGCGGATCGCCGACGCCCTCGGCCGCGACATCGCGAGCGGCGCGGAGGCCAAGGAGATCTACCGCATCGGCGAGTACTACGCGGACACCGACCAGACCCTGGCCCGGCTCGGCATGGTGCCCAACCGGCGCCCCGGACGCCGCGGCTTCATGCTCCGCGACACCGCCCGCTGACCACCACCGAACGAAGAGAGCATCCCGTGGCACATGCCATCCGCTTCCATGAGACCGGCGGCCCCGACGTCCTGCGGCGGGAGCAGGTCACCGTCGGCCACCCGGGCCCCGGCCAGGTCCGTGTCCGGCACGAGGCCATCGGCCTGAACTTCGCCGACACCTACTTCCGTACCGGCCTGTACCCGGCCCCGCTGCCCGCCGGTCTCGGTGTCGAGGGCGCCGGCATCGTCGAGGCCGTCGGCGCGGGCGTCACCCACGTCGCCGAGGGCGATCGCGTCACGTACACCGGCAGTCCGCTCGGCGCCTACAGCACGGAACGGATCATGCCCGCCGACCCGTTGATCCGGTTGCCCGACGCCATCGACTGCGAGACCGCGGCCGCGATGACCATGCGGGGCCTCACCGCCGCCTACCTGCTGCGCCGGATCCATCCGCTGAAGCCCGGTGACACGATCCTGCTGCACGCCGCCGCGGGCGGTGTCGGCCTGATCATCTGCCAGTGGGCGAAGCTGCTCGGTCTCACCGTGATCGGCACGGTCTCCACCGAGGAGAAGGCCGGACTCGCCCGCGCCCACGGCTGTGACCACACCGTCCTGTACCGCCACGAGGACGTCGCCGAGCGGGTGCGGGAGCTGACCGACGGGGCAGGAGTGCCCCTCGTCCTCGACAGCATCGGCAAGGACACCGTCGACGGTTCCATGGCCTCGCTCCGCCGCCGCGGCCTGCTCGTGTGCTTCGGCACGGCATCCGGCGTGCCGCCTCTCGATGCGATGCAACTCGCCCTGCACGGCTCGCTGTTCGTGACCCGGCCCGCGCTGGCCGACTACATCGCCGAGCCGGCGGAGCGGGACGCGCTGGCCGCCGAACTGTTCGGTCATGTCGCCGCCGGCCGGATCGCGATCCGTGTCAACCAGCGCTACGCCCTCGACGACGCCGTGTCGGCGCACCGCGCACTGGAAGCGGGCCGCACCACGGGTTCGTCCGTCCTCCTTCCCTGAGATTCCCCGATCCCCCGCACTCCCCAAGCCGCCCCAGGAGATGCCATGACGCAGACCTCCACCCGCACCCGGATCCAGGCCGAGCCCCTGACCTGCACCATCGGAGCCGAACTGCACGGAGTCCAGCTCAGCGACGCCGCTCACGACGACCTCCTCTTCGCCGAGATCAGGCAACTCCTGCTCCGCCACAAGGTGTTGTTCCTGCGCGATCAGGACCTGACCCGGGCCGACCACGTCGCCTTCGCCGCACGCCTCGGCCCGTTGGAGGACCACCCGGTCCTCGGCAGCGACCCCGACCACCCCGGCCTCGTCCGCATCTACAAGGACCTGGACAGCAAGCCCGAGCACTACGAGAACGCCCTGCACTGCGACGCGACCTGGCGCGACCGCCCGCCCATGGGCGCGGTGCTGCGCTGCGTCGAGACGCCCGAGGTGGGCGGTGACACGATCTGGGTGAACATGGCCGAGGCATACCGCAGGCTCCCCGAGCACCTCCGCACACAGATCGCGGGCCTGCGCGCCCGGCACAGCATCGAAGCGAGCTTCGGCGCGGTCCTGCCGACGGAACAGCGCCACGAGCTCAAGGCCCGTTACCCGGACCCGGAGCACCCGGTGGTGCGCACCCACCCGGAGACGGGCGAGAAGATCCTCTTCGTCAATGCCTTCACCACTCACTTCGTCAACCACCACACCCCCGAGAACGTGCGGTTCGGCCAGGACCACGCCCCCGGCGCGGGCCTCCTGTTGAACTACCTGATCAGTCAGGCGGCGATCCCCGAGTACCAGGTCCGCTGGCGCTGGACCGAGAACAGTGTGGCCATCTGGGACAACCGCTCCACGCAGCACTACGCCGTCCAGGACTACTGGCCCGCCGTCCGCAAGATGGAACGCGCCGGGATCGCCGGTGACCGGCCCCGCTGAGCCGGTGACCCGCGGCTACGCGTGGCTGGTCTTCGCCCTCAGCTTCGGACTTCTGCTGTCCGACTACATGTCGCGGCAGGTCCTGAACGCGGTGTTTCCGCTGCTGAAGGCCGATTGGATGCTCTCGGACGCCCAGTTGGGCTCCTTGAGCGGCATCGTCGCCCTGATGGTCGGCCTGCTGACCGTCCCGCTGTCGCTGCTCGCCGACCGCTGGGGCCGGGTCAGGAGCCTGGTCCTGGCGGCGGTGGTGTGGAGCCTGGCGACCCTGGGCTGCGCCGTCTCCGCCGGCTACGGGCAGATGTTCCTGGGCCGCTTCATGGTCGGCGTGGGGGAGGCGGCGTATGGGAGCGTCGGCATCGCGGTGGTGCTGAGCGTGTTCCCGGTGGGCCTGCGGGCCACCCTCTCCGGCGCGTTCATCGCGGGCGGCGCCTTCGGGTCGGTGCTCGGCGTGTCGATCGGCGGGGTGGTGTCCCAACACCTGGGCTGGCGCTGGACGTTCGGCGTCATGGGGCTGTTCGGCCTGGCCCTGGCCGCCGTCTATGGCGTCGTCGTGACGGAGCGGAAGCTGGCGGCGGCCGGCGTCGAGCGCGGGGCCGCACCGGGCACAGCGGGCTCGGTACGGTCGCTGCTGCCGCGGCTGTTCTCCTCCGTCTCCGTCCTGTGCGCCTATGTCGGCAGCGGGCTACAGATGTTCCTCGCGATGGCGCTGCTGGCCTGGATGCCGAGCTTCCTCGATCGCTCCTACGGTCTGGCACCCGCCGGCGCCGGGCTCGCCGCCGGAGCCTTCGCGGTGATCACCGGGATCGGCATGATCGGTGGCGGCCTGGTCTGCGACCGGCTCGGACGCGGGAACCGCCATCTCAAATGGACCGTGGCCATCGTGTGCAGCGCCGGGTCGCTGATCCTGCTCACGGCAGGGTTCCACCTGCCTCCCGGCACACCGCAACTCGTTCTCGTCGGCATCGGCACCCTGCTGTCCAACGCCACCGCGGGCCCCGCCGCTGCCATGGTGGCGAGCCTGACCCCGGCAGCCGTCGCGGCGACGGCCATGGCCACGCTCACCCTCGCCAACAGCCTGCTGGGCCTGGCACCCGGACCCGCGGTCACCGGCCTGCTCGCCGACCGCATGGGCCTGCATGCCGCACTCGGCGTGATCCCGCTCGTCTCCCTCGCGGCGGGCCTGGCCTTCGCTCTCGGCAGACGCCATTACGACCAGGGTCTCGTCTCGGCCTCGGCCCGGGCCCGCAGGAAAACGGAGCTCCCGACATGAACCGCGCACCCCGCGCCCACGGCCGTGCTCGTGCCCGGTCACCGGCATCGGCCTGCCGGACGGTTTCCGGACATCCACCGGCGCTGCATGAGCGCTTTGGGGCGAATTCGATGTCCAGGGTTGACCAGTTGGTTCTGGCATGTACTCTCTCATTGAGCGGCGGCATCGTTTAGGAAGACCTCGGCAGATGGGAGGAATCCTCGTTAGACCGGTTCGGTTGGCAGTGGCAAGTTGGCGATCCAGTTAAGCTGTTGTATTGCATACCTCTTCCTCGATGTGTCGGAGGGGCGATCACGTAAAGATATGCCAGGCAATCTGGAGTACGGGCATTTCGGCCTGACTTGTGGTGCCGGTATGCGCGAAATATTGTTGAGGATTTGCTAACAATTGTGTGGAGTCCGCCATTTGTGCGAGACTCGAAAAATTCACGTCCATTCCCGAGCGATATGAATGGCTCATCAAGCATGCCGCCGGCCAGGTGAATTCCCGGCAGGTGACTGAGCGCATCTCGCCGTGCCCGGCGACACCTTGAACCGCTCGGATCCCACTTTCGGGACCGGCACCAAAACCGCCCGCCGCTACGTCCACGAGGGCATCGATGCCCTCGCCGCGCCGGCTTCAAGCCTGGCCACCGAGGGCACCCGGGTGCGCCCTACCAGGCCAATCACCGCGAACACGGCACGAACGTGCAGGCGCTGACCGCCACCGCCCCTGCACGCCTACGAGCCCTCGCAGAGCGGCCCTTCGCCCAGCTGAACAGCTGACGCGTGCTGCACACGATCCGCATCAGCCCCGGACGGGTACCGCCCTGCCGCATGCGCTCCGCGCCGTCCGCCAGCAACAGCTCAACCAGCAACAGCGCGCACTCGCAAGGACGTAGACGAGATCTTCTTTCGCAGAGAAACAGCCACGGCACATCTCACAGAACGAAGGGGAAAATCTTGACTGAAACGCTTTCCGGTCGGCATATCGAGATCGCCTGGCCCGACCTGGGTATCACCGTGACCGCGGAACTCGACGGCCGCAACCCTGAACTCGTCGACGCGCTGTGGGAGGCGTTGCCCTACCAGAGTCTGCAAGGACACGCGCTGGTGGCGGGGCAGCATCTCTATCACGCGGCACCGATCCCGTCGCTGCTGCATTTATCCGCGTCCACTCGGATCGCAGATCGACGCGAGGCGCCCGATGGGACCGTATTCTGCTCCGCGCTACAGCATTTGGGCATCAAGTACGGCACGTTGACCGAACCGATGCCGGCCTCCCCGGTGGGCCGGATCCGGCAGGAGGACATTCCCGCACTGCTGGAGGCCGGGCAGGCGGTCTGGGATTCGGTCTATTCGACGAAGAAGCCGATCCTGGCGGAGGTCCGGAAGGCGGGAACCGAAGGCGGCCACCGTATTCCGCATCTGACCGCCGCGGATCCCGACGCGAAACGTCTCATCCACGACGTGTACACCGCGACCGACCGGGCTTGGCTGTCCGCACCACAGGAGCTCGCTGACCTCCACGAGGGGGTGATCCCTTCCGGGGCAGGGAGTTTTGAGACGGTGCTACCCACTCTGCTGTTCGTCAACGGCGAGACCCGCCCGCTGGGGTATGCCACCTACGGTGGTCTGGTCCGGGCCACGGTCCAGGGCATGCCGATGGATTCCTTGCGTCACATGGCGCGCCTGCTGGTCGGTCTTCCGGCCGAGTTCCTGGGCTACTGCGGCCTGGAGCAGCTGTGGAGTTTCACCCAGCGCTTCCTGGCCTGCCTCGACCAGCTCGATCGCGACGATTTCTTGAGCGTGGTGAGCCAACTTGCCCTCTACGTCAACTGTTTGGGCGGTTGGAATCTGCACCTGTACCCGTGGGACGCCGGAGACCACCTGCGCCAACTGCGCCTCAAGGAATCGGTCGGCCAGTCGTGAGCCCACTCCCCGAACGCACGGACGCCGTCGTCATCGGCGGGGGCGTCATCGGCAACTCCATCGCGTGCCAGCTCGCCGAGGCGGGCGTCGGTACCGTCCTGCTGGAGCGTGGCGCGCTCGGATCGGGATCGTCCGGGACCACTGCGGGCGTCGTGCGTACCTACTTTCCCGGCAACGCTCTCATCAGCAGCCTCGCCGCCCGGAGCCTGGCGGCCTACCACGCCTTCACCGAACGGACCGGAATCGATCTCGGTTTGCGGCGTATCGGCTTACTCGTGCTGTTCACCGACGAAGGCCAGGTGCAGGACTTCCGGCACACCCAAGCTGCCCAGCAGGCAGCCGGAGTGGACGTGGAACTCGTGACCGCTGCCGAAGCGGCGCGGCTCAACCCGCTGGTCGACGAGCGAACCATCCTGGCGGCAGCCTGGTCGCCCGAGGCGTACGCCTGCGATCCCGCCGCGATCGTGCGCGGTTACGCCATCGCCGCCCAGCAGGCCGGCGCCATCCTGCGCACGGAAACACCCGTCACCGGCATCGACCCGGATGGACGGGTCCACACGCCCGCGGGCAGCATCCGCGCCGACACCATCGTCTGCGCCGCGGGCCCCTGGGCGGGAACGGTCGCCGCCATGGCCGACGTGTACCTTCCGGTGACCACATACCCCGTCGAAATGCTCCTGACCGACACCCCTGGTAGCGCCCCGCGCAACGCTCTGCCGATGACCATGCACCCGTCCAGCCTGCGGATCCGAAGCTGGGGAGACCGCATCCTCGTCGGGATGGGCCGCCCCGCCCCGGACGAAACCCGCCAGACCTGGCTGCAACGGGTGTCGAACCATCTCGGCACGACCTACCCGGCCCTCGCCGGCCACGGGCTCGACAACGGGTGGAGCGGAGACCTCGACGTCAGTCCGGACGGGATGGCTTTCATCGGCCGCGACCGTTCCCGCCCGTTCCTCTACGCGGCGGGATTCTCCGGTCAGGGACTGTGCCAAGCGCCTGCCGCCGGAGAGATCATCCGAGACCTCGTGCTCGACAAGGAGTCCTGGACCGATATTTCCGGTCTCTCCACCGCCCGCTGCGCGGCGTGAACCGGTCCAACAGGAGGCGATCCCGCGTTCTCGCCGGGCATTCATTCAATTCTTTCGAGAGGAAATCCATGGTCGAGCACGCTGACGGAGAGTTCGTCCGGGAGATGATGCGGTGGCACTTCAGTCCGGAGACCGGGTCACCGTTCTGGCTGAAGCGCGCCAAGGACCTCGACTTCGATCCGCTGACCGATGTCCGGGACTTCGACGACCTAGGCTTATTTCCCAATGTGGTGGACGAGCTGCGCGATGTCGGCGTCCGTGACCTGATTCCCCGTGGCTACGGTGACGAGCACGGGGCGGCCGTCTACGAAAGCGGCGGCACCACAGGGCAGCCCAAGCGAGTGATGTACGCCGCGGAGTGGCATCGGCGCAGCGTCGAATGGTTCAGTGAGCGACTGGATGCGCACGGCGTACCTCGAAATGTCGACTGGCTCAGTGCGGTTCCCACCGGACCGCACAATGTCGGAGCAATGGCGGTCGACACCGCGATGGCTCGGGGTGGGCTGAACTTCAGCATCGATCTGGACCCGCGATGGGTGAAGAAGATGCTCGCGCAGGGCCGGACGGACATGGCCGAGGCATACACCGACCACCTCATCGAACAGGTCGGCTACATCCTGGCCGGCCAGGATGTGGGCGTCCTCTTCGCCACCCCGCCGATGCTGGAGCGCCTCGCGCAGCACGACGAGCTGGTCGAGTTGGTGAACCGGAAGGTCCGCGCCATCATCTGGGGCGGCACACATCTGGACGCGGACACCCGAGATCTGCTGCGCGACGAGGTATTCGGAAGCGCCAAGTTCGTCGGCGGGTACGGCGGCACGATGATGCTGGGGACATCGGTGGAGCGACCCGGCCTCGGTGACGACGAGCCGTGCGTGTTCGACTCCTTCGCTCCGTACACCACGTTCCGGGTGACCGACCCCGCCACCGGCCGGGTCGTTCCGTACGGCGAGCGCGGGCAGATAGTGCTGCATCACATGAGCCGAAGTGCCTTGCTGGTCAACAACATCGAGCGGGACTACGCAACCCGGATCGCACCGGTGGCCGGCGGCTTCGGTGATGCGGTCGCGGACGTCGCACCCGTGGCGTCCTTCGGTGACACGACGGTGATCGAGGGCGTGTACTGATGTGGTCCCTGGACGTTCTCGGCCCCGGCGGCTCCTATCGGCCCCGGCGCCAGGAGACCATTCGAGATCTTGCCGGAAAACCCGTCGCGACACTGAGTCTCGCACCCTCGCTCTACATCACCCGCGCGATGCAGGCCCTGCGCCGAGCGCCGGCGCTACCCGTCGACACCCGGATCGCGGCGTTCGCACGCGCGGGCCGGGCTTTCGCCACGCAGTCGATCGCGGGACTGACGCCGGAGGAATATCAGCAAACGGTCAGCGCGGTCACCGGGATACCGATCACGGTGGTGCGCGATGCCAGCGACGACATCGCGCGGGCCGCCGAGCGGATCCACCACACCGTGGAGAACGCGCGGCCGGCCGCCGCGGTCGGCTCGTGGCGCGATCCGCGGGCTCGGGGCGGTGCGGCGTTGTGGACCCGGCGCGGTGAGGTGTTCGCCGTCCATGCGGCGGGCAATCACCCTGCGGTGCACCAGGGTTGGTTCGATGCCCTCGCGCTCGGCTATCGCGTTGCCGTGCGTCCCTCCCGTCGTGAGCCGTTCACCCCGCATCGGCTGGTCACTGCCCTGCGCGAGGCCGGTTTCGGCGACGAGGGAATCGCGTTGCTGCCCACCGACCACCACGTGGCCGGCGACATCCTCCGGCACGCCGATCTCGGCATGGTGTACGGCGGTGCGGATGTCGTGGGCAAATACGCGGGTGATCCGCGCATTCTGCCGCAGGGCCCCGGGCGCTCCAAGATACTCATCACCGCCGAAACCGAGTGGGAGCCGATCGTCGACACCCTCGTGGAGTCGATCAGCAGTGGTGGGGGCGTCGGTTGCGTCAACGCCACCGGTGTACTGGTCGAGGGCGACCCTTCCCCCGTGGCCGCGGCGATCGCCGAACGCCTCGCCGCGCTGCCCAGCCTGCCCGCGACGGACGAACGCGCCGTCCTGCCCGTGATGCCCGTCGGTCCCGCCCGCCGGTGGGACGCGTATCTGCGGCAGCGGGCGGCGGGCACCAAGGCGTGGCTCGGCGGTGACGGAATCGTCGACGATCTCGGCGATGGTTCCGCGGTGCTCCGGCCGGCGGTGCACCAGCTCGACAGCCCGTTCGCCGAACAGCTCGGGATGGAATTGGGTTTCCCCTGTGCGTGGATCGCACCGTGGGACCGCGACGCCGGGATCCGGCCGCTGCGCGACACCCTCGTGCTCACCGCCGTCACCACCGACGCGGACCTGATCGACGCATTGATGGCCGAGCCGACCATCGCCAACGTCTATGTCGGTGACCATCCGACACCGTGGATGGAGCACGGACTGCCGCACGACGGCTATCTCGCTGAATTCCTCATGCGCACCAAGACCATTCGATGCTGACCGAGGAGGGCGCTGCGCCGGGCAGCGCCCTCCTCGGCTGCCGAGGTCAGTGGTGGTCCGCCAGGTGCGATGTGTCGTTCAGCAATCGCACCGACGCATTCCCCTTTCCGTCATAGGCCACGGCCGACAGCGAGGCCGCCGACAGCTCCATCCGGAACAGCGACTCGGGCGGCGCGCCCAGCGCCAGCCGAATCAGCGTCCGCAACACCCCGACATGCGAAACGACCAGCACCGTCTGCCCCTCGTACCGCGCCAGGAGGCGGTCCCGCGCGAGCGCGGCCCGGCGCGCAACCGCGGTGAAGGTCTCCCCGGTTCCGCCCGGCACCGCCTCCGGAGAGGCGAGCCACGCTGCCATCTCGTCCGGGTAGCGCTCGCGCACCTCGGCGAACGTCAGTCCCTCCCAGACACCGAAATCCGCCTCGGTGAGCCCTTCGTCGACTCGGACTTCCAGGCCCAGCCGTCGTGCCGCCGTCTCGGCCGTCTGCTGGGCCCGGCGCAGCGGTGAGGACACCACCGCCTGCACCGCGCCGCGTGCCACGAGCCTCCTCCCGGCGGCCTCGGCCTGCCGCCGCCCGGCCTCCGACAACGCCGGGTCGGAGCCGCCGCTGCCGGACAACCGCTTCTCCGGTGTCAATGCCGTCTCACCGTGGCGTAGCAGCAGAAGGGTCGTGGCGGTGTCCTGGCCGGCGAGCGCGAAATCAACGCCGGCCGTTCCACGATTGGTTCCGGAGCCGATGCGAATCGGGTCTCCCCTTTCGGTCATAGCCCCCGTGCGCCGGCGGCATGGTGGCGAAGTGTGCGCAGTTCAGCGCAGCGCGGCGATGACCGGCGCGAAGTTCTCCATGTTGTATTCCATGACCGTGAAGTAGGTGAAGCCGTAGCGTTCGCGGCGTTCCTTGAGTTGCTGCGCCATCTCCGCCGGGGTTCCGACCAACACAGAAGGCAGCTCTTCTGGGCTGTCCGTGGAGTCGGGCAGCAGCGGCTCGAACCTGTCGGGTAGCGAGGCGCGTTCGGCGGGCGGAATCACCTGCTGCACCAGGATATTCAGCTCCACGGCGTCGGCGCGGTCACCGAGCAGGCCGCGCACGTAGGCGACCCGTTCTTCCGTCTGCGCGATTCCGGCCAGATGAAGTACCTCACCGGTGGCGCTGGCCCAGCCGCCGGTGAAGGCGATGATGTCGGCGTGCGTGGCGGCCAGCCGCAGCAGCCGGTCGCCCCAGCCCCCAATCAGCAGGGGTGGCCCGGAGGGCTGGGCCGGACGCGGCTGATATTCCGTGTCCTCAAACAGAGAACGCAACGTGGTGACCGCCCGTTCCAGCTGCTCGATCCGCCTTCCACCGCTGGGGAACGGTAGCCCCGCGGTGTCGTACTCGGCCTTCACGTAGCCTGCGCCGAGCCCGAGTTCCATACGCCCGTCGACGAATTGGTCGGTGCTCGCCACGTCACGCGCGAGAAGGACGGGGTTGTAGAACGGTGTGTTCAACACGAACGTACTCAGCCGTACCCGTTCGGTCATTTCGGCTGCGAGCACCATTGCTGGAAACGGAGCGGAGAATTCCAGGTGATCGGCCACTCCGACCACATCGAAACCGAGTTCCTCGGCTCTCCGGCACTTCGCGCTCCACTCGCGTCGCGAACCGGGAACGAACATGTTGACACCGAAGCGGAACGGGCGCTGTAAATGCATTACGCCTGTATACCATACGGTAATTTTTCCCTTACGACACCGTCGAGCCGTGCATCAACCGCTTCAAGCAATGGCGCGCATTGTCACCCATTACGAGAAGACCGCGGCCATCACAAACCATCTTCAACTGGACGCAGCGGCGGGCACCGCACCGACTCCGGCTTCGCCGCCCTCGGCATGAATCTCTCGAAGCCTGTGCACAACTTGGTTCGAGTGCCCGGGCTGTGGTCGCATGGTGGCGATGCCTTCCAACGAACCTTCCGCAGACACCGAGCCGTTGGTACCGGCGAGCCGTATTGCCCAGGACGGCCCGGCCTCGGACAACCAGTGCCCGGACAAGCCGTCGCCCCAGGGCGGTGAAGGGCCGGACGCCTCGTCGACCCAGGGCCACACCGCCGGCGCCGACTCCGGTACCGGCACCGGCAGTGCCGCCGCCGCTACCGCTAGCGCTACCGCCGCCGACGCAGGCACCGGCAACACGAGCACCGGCGATGAGACGGAGCACCCGCGGGCCGCTCGCAAGCCGCGGCGGATCGTGCGGAGGACCGCCAAGGTGGTCGTCGCGCTGGCCATCGTTCTTGCGTTTCTCGCGCTCGGGGACCGGTGGGCCGTGCTCTACGCGGAGAACCTGGCGGCGCAGCAGGTGCAGAAGGCGCTGAAGCTGCACGCCGAGCCCGAGGTGCACATCGACAGCTTCCCGTTCATCGGGCAGGTGCTCGCGGGCAACATCGACCACGTCGAGGTCAACGTCCCCGATGTCGACGCCGGGCCGGTCTCCGTCGCCGAGGGGGAGGGGGCGGTGGACGGCATCCGGATCGTCGGCAGCCTGCCGTCCTCGGTCAAGGGCGCGGTGCTGAGCCGGGTACGCGGCGACATCCTGCTGGACTTCAAGGACCTGAACCGCGAAGTCGGCGCGTCGCAGATCCACTTGAGGCCCGGCCCCGGGAAGAACACGGTGCTGGCCGGCGGCGACCTGCCGGTGGGCGACAAGCAGGCCGAGGTCCGGGGCCGTGCGCAGTTGCAGCGCACCGGGGACCGCGGCCTGCGCATGACCGTGCAGGACACGCGCGTAGTGGTGCCCGGCCTGCTCACGTACACACCGGGCAAGGGCGGTGGCTTGCAGCTGACTGCACCCGTCGCCGAAAAGATGGACGAGGGCGCGTTGCAACAGGCGGCCGGGAAGCACGTCGTTCCGCAGCAGATGATGAAGGGCGGCGTGCTGGACACGCTGGTGGACCATCCGTCGCTGCTCAAGCCCACCGGCATCGATCCCTCGCTCATCCAGGGCCTACAGAAGCTCCGGGAGCCGAAGGTCGCGCAGCAGATGGAGTTCTCCGCGCAGCTGCCGGACAACCTGCCGGGCGACATTTGCCTGCGCGACATATCCGTGACGAAGAACGGCATTCGGGCGCACCTGACCGGCAAGGACGTACCGGTGGGCTAGCGAGCTCGTGCCTGGTGGTTGGCAGTAAGGCAACGAGCTTTCCTGATCGTCGATCATGGTCGTGTGGTGGGGAACGCGTCTCGGGCAGCGATCGGCAGCGATCGGCAGCGACGACCGGAGGATCACGGCCTGTGGATGGATTGATACGTCGCTGTCCCACCAACATCCGCCACGATCGCCGGACAGACCGCGCATGCTGCGGCACCCCGCTGTGAGAACCAGCGGCAGTCACTGCGGATACCGCAGGCCGGGAGCGATCGGTCCTCGTTCGCCGACCCGGGCGCCGGCCGGAGGCGGGCTTGCTCGGCCTCGTTCGGTTCGTCCAGAAGATGGTCGATGACGTCGCAGGCGCTGCCTGTCCACTGAGGGCAGCCGCCCTCGGCACACGGCCCGGTGAACCGGTAGCGGCTCTCCGGTCTGCCGGATGCTTCCAGCTGGTCGGCGAACTTCTGATCGACGGACACCGGCAGCGGGAGATAGGCCAGTCGCCCGGCATCAGTCATCACACCGAGCAGAGAGACACCAGGCGTACACGAGGCACTCGGACAGGCTCTCAGCGAGCCGGCGCAAGGCTCCGCCCCGTCCGCCCCACCGTGACTCATCGGTCGATCCCAGCCTCCGAGAAGGCGAACTCCTGGAGCTCCTCGACCACGCCGGCGATCGGTCTGCCGTACCAGCGGAGCTTCGGGTTCAGCCGCACCCCCACGGCGTCGTGCGGCGCGAGGTGGCCCAGCGCCAAGGCGCCGGCCTGGGCGATCGCCCGGCTGACCTGTTCCTGCTGCTCCTCAGTGAGGTCCACGCCGGTGACGACGAACTTGAACTCGTTCTTCTTGTTGTTCTTCATGACACTCCTTCAAGTCAGAGGGGGAGATCAGAGGGTGAGAGTGGCCTGGGGATCGGCTACCGCTTGAGGATGTCCAGCGGCTTGCGTGGATCCTTTGGGTCCGACGGGGCGGGCGGACCGGCGCCGACGCAGTACGTGAGCAACACCGGCGGTGCGATCGGCGCACCACCGAGCTCTCCAGGCTCCGGGTCCCGATGATGTTCATGGCTGCTCCCGTCGTCAGACCGCTCGCCAGTGTTTCTGTCGCGCTCGAACCGGAGCGCTTCCGGACCGGGGCACGCGGCGACGATCACCCGGCTGGCGCACTCATTACCACTCGGAGAACGCGGCACGGTCGAGTCGCCATGTCGAGGGGTTTGCTGTGTTTCGTCGCGTCTCGCGTCTCGTGACTCGTCTCTCGCGTATGGCCGTCGCCGTTGCGCTCCCATGCGCCACTTCAGTGACTTGAGTGTGGAACCTTCTCGCAGAGCGAGTCCTCCTACATGAGGCGCAGGTGTGTACATGTACGGCATGTCTGCATGCGCGCTCACGCACACCTGCGTCCTGAACATGACGACGTCAACCTGTGCCGTCCAGGCGGCACTTGGGATACGAAAGGTCTGCTGGATGAAGATTCGCCGCACCCTGACGGCCGCCGCAGCGGCCGCCGTGATAGCGCCCGCCGCCGTACTGGCCGCGCCCGCCGTCGCGTTCGCAACGGAGCCGGTGTCCAAGGCCGGTCCTCGCACGACTGCCTCTTCCGATTCCCCCGATGCCGCAAAACCGGCGGCCCGGCCGGCGGATTCCGCAACGAGCGGCGGCGGAACGGGCAAGCCGGACGAGCCGCGGCACCCGGGCTTAGCCGATGCCGGTGGCCCGGCATCCCAGGACCACGGCGGGGCCGCCCGTCACGCCTCAGGGAAGCCGCCGAAAGCCACCGGGACCGCCGAAGGGACCACTGAGGGGACCACCGGCGCTGGTAGTGCCACCGGTGGAGGCAAGGACGCCGGTGATTCCGATGGTGAGGGTCAGTCCTGCGCGTTCGAGTCCGACCAGTTGCAGGTGGCCGTCCACGGGCTGCCGCGTCAGCTGACTGCGGGCGGCGCCTGGACCCCCTTCTCCATGAAGCTCAGCAACACCACCGGCAAGCCCCTGGGGCAGGTCCTGCCCTTCCTGCGTGTGTCCTCCGCCGAAGATGTCGACCGGCCGTACTGGGAGCTGGAGACCGAGTACCGCGACGCCAAGACGGGGCGATGGAAGACCTTCCATGACGCGGAGCCCGAGGACCTGTTCGGCTTCTTTGACGTCGGTCCGCGCGGCAGCATCACGCTCCAACTGCGCACCCGCGTGGTCAAGGACGCCAAACCCGGCGCCGGGTACGCGCTCGCCGCCGGCGACTACCGCAACCGCGACGGGTCCTGTGGTTCGGCCAAGGAAGCCTGGTACGACTTCACCATCCTCCCCGCGGGCGCGAAGCCGACGCAGTCCCCGACCGCCAAGCCGGATGAACCGGGCAAGCCGGGTGGCACGGCCGAGCCGGGCCAGGGCGCCGCGTCCGGCGGCGGTACGGGTGGTTCCGATTCCTCCGGTGGCCTCAGCCCGCAGGGCGGCGCCCAGCTCGCCGCGACCGGCTCCTCGTCGGCGCTCCCGGCGATCGCTCTCGTCGGCGGTGCCGCGATGGTGGCCGGCGCGGGTGTGGTCATCGGCGTACGCCGCCGGAAGGGCCTGGCCGGTCCGGGCGCCACGGACGTCACCGCGTAGGCCCCACCACTTCTCTAAGAACCTGACAACCCAGGATCCACGGCCTTGGCACTCAATGACGCTGGAAACAAAGGCTCCAAGGGTCCGAAGAACCAGGAAAGAGATCTTCATGAAACTGCGCCGCGCCCTGTCGGCCTCGGCCGTGACGGCCGTCCTGCTCCCCGTGGCGGTGGCCGCCGCGCCCGCTTCCCAGGCGGCCCCTGCTCCGGACACCCCGACGTGTTACGACGTCAGCAACGGGCAGTACCACGACAACACCTTCGTGGGCCGCTCGTTCGGCATACCCAAGTCGATCACTCTCGGCACCCACTGGACGGCCTACACCGCCACGCTCACCAACGCCTCGGCGAAGGAGCTGAAGTCGTTCGAACTCAGCGCCAAGCTGGGCAGTTATGTCTACAACGAGGGCGAGCGCGACCTGAGCCAGTACGGCGATCTTCAGTACTGGGACACCTCGCAGCGCGCCTGGAAGACGCTGCGCCAGGCCAATGGAAACGCCGGCGGCACCATCCCCGGCCCGAAGACGCTGAAGCCCCGCGAGTCCGTCCACATGCAGCTGCGGTTCAGGGTGAGCAAAGACCTGCCCATGAACCAGACGTACGACGCGTTCACCGGCCTCACCGGCACCTTCGTCGACCGCTGGCACGACACGGACTGCACGGCCGACGGCGAGGCCAGCGGCAGTTTCTCCCCCCGCGAGGGCTGAAACCTGCGGGAGGCTGCCGCCGTCGCGACCTGACGGCGGCAGCCCCCCCAGGGCCCGTCTTCGCACGGATCTTGCCCAGCGATTCTGATGTCACGTCCGGACCTCGGCGGCATCCCCCAGGTTCGCCCCGACTCGGTTTTGTCGTCCCACAGGTCGGGCAGGCTTTGACAACCATGTCCGAGATCTGTCTAACTTACGCCGCAGATCGGTCATGAGTGTCAGCGACAAGCCCTGGCTTGCTGACCGGCAACCCTCGCGCCGCGGTGGGGTGCCCCAGGTGAGGACCGGACCGGAAGCCTTTCGGTAAGCGCGAGGCCCCCATGGGGCTGGAACAGTGACGGTGACGGAATGTACGCAGCCTTCGTGACAGCCGCATGGCGGCGTTGCGGCTGCCTGCTGCTGTGCGCGAACCGGTCCGTCGATCTGCTCCGCGTCAACAGCGCACTGTGTACCGGCACTTGCGCCTGCCGCGCCTTCTTCCGAGGCTGACGGCTTTCTGAATCCCTGATGCCACCGCAGTCGCGGTGTGCGTCTTCCTGCCCAGCCCCCGTTCCGCGTGTCCCGTGCGCATCGTCACGCAGAGTCCTGACGGCTCTGTGGTGCCGTTGACGTATCCGTGGTCCGGGGTGTCCGAATTCGCTGGAGCCCTCCATGAGTGAATCCCCCGGCGCTGTGGTATCCCTCGCCTCAGCGCCACCTGCCGACGACGCCCCCGAACCCTCCGCCGAGCCTCGTGCCGCACCTCTTGCCGAGGCCGAACGGCCGGGCGACGACACCGCACCGCGGCCACTGGCGGCACAGCGGGTGCTGCCGCTGCGCAGGCCGGGCCGGTGGATCGCCACGGCGATCGTGCTGGTGCTGGTCGCCCAGATCGCCCACGGGCTGGTGACCAACCCCTTCTATCAGTGGGACCGGTTCCAGTACTGGTTCCTGCGCCCGACGATCCTTGACGGTCTGTTCATCACCCTTGAAGTGACGGCATACAGCGCCGTGCTCGGTCTGCTCGGCGGCATCCTGATCGCCCTGGGCAGGCTCTCCCGGAGCCCGGTGCTGCGGGCGGTCAGCTGGACCTACACCTGGCTGTTCCGTTCGGTTCCGCTGATCGTGGTGCTGCTGTTCCTCTACAACTTCAGCGCGCTGTACAAGACGCTGAGCCTCGGGGTGCCGTTCGGTCCCGCCTTCTTCACCTTCGACGAGTCCCGGCTCGCCACCGACCTCGTCGTCGCGGTCGTCGGACTCAGCCTGAACGAGGCGGCGTACGCGTCCGAGGTGGTGCGGAGCGGCATCCTCGCGGTCGACCAGGGGCAGCACGAGGCGGCATTGGCACTCGGTCTGCCGAAGAGCTATCAGTTCACGAAGATCGTCTTCCCGCAGGCCCTGCGGTCCATCACCCCGAACTACGTCAATCTGCTGATCAATCTGATCAAGAGCACCTCGCTCGTCTTCTATGTGTCGCTGCTCGATCTGTTCGGCTCCGCGCAGAGCATGGGCAGCACCTACCCGGGTGACATCGTCCCGCTGTTGCTGGTCGCCACCGTCTGGTACCTGATCCTCACGAGTGCGGTCTCCGTCGTGCAGTTCTACGTCGAGCGGTACTTCTCCCGGGGCGCGACGCGCACCCTTCCGCCGACGCCGTTGCAGAAGGTGCGGACGGGTCTGCGTGATCTGCGGGCCCGAGCCCGGAGGGAGGCGGCGATATGACCATCGAGACCGCTGAGAGCACCGATTTGACTGAGTTCCCTGACACCACCGACACCACCGATATGACGGACACCACGGACACGACGGACGCGACGGGCGCCACTGACACCACCGAGATGCGGCCTGCTGCGGTCGAGGTTCACGGTGTGCACAAGTGGTACGGCGCTCACCGGGTGCTGGACGGCGTCGAGTTGATCGTGCGGCCGGGCGAGGTCACCGTGATTCTCGGGCCGTCCGGGTCCGGCAAGTCCACCCTGCTGCGGGTGATCAACCACCTGGAGAAGCCCGAGGTCGGGTACGTCAGCGTGAACGGTGAGCTGATCGGCGTACGCCGGCACGGCGGGCGCAGCGCGGCGGGGGCCGCGCCGGCCGCGGGCCGGGCGAGGCTCAAGGAGTTGAGCGAACGGGTCATCCTGGGCCAGCGCAGCCGGATCGGCTTCGTGTTCCAGAACTTCAACCTCTTCCCGCACCTGACCGCGCTGGACAACGTGGCCGCCGCTCCCGTGGCCACCGGGAAGCTGACCAAGCCCGAGGCGCAGGAGCTGGCCCGCGAACTGCTCGGTCGGGTGGGCCTGGCCGAGAAGGCCGGCGCCTATCCGCGCCAGCTGTCCGGCGGCCAGCAGCAGAGGGTGGCCATCGCCCGCGCCCTCGCCCTGCGGCCGGGGGTCATCCTCTTCGACGAACCCACCTCCGCGCTCGATCCCGAACTGGTCGGCGAGGTGCTGGCCGTCATCAAGGACCTGGCCACCAGCGGCACCACGCTCATCATCGTCACCCACGAGATCGGCTTCGCGCGTGAGGTCGCCGACCGGATCGTCTTCCTCGACGAGGGCCGGATCGTCGAACAGGGCCCGCCCAGCGTGGTGCTGGATCACCCGGAACACGAGCGGACCAGGGACTTCCTGAGCAAGGTGCTCTGACCCCGCCGTTCGGCCCACTGCCCGCCGCCCGCCCGGGCTCGCGTACCCCCACACCACCGAAGAACCGCCCCCACACACCGCCGAAGAACAACCCCCAACACGCACCGAAGAACCCCCCACCCGTCACCCGAAGAACAAGCAACACGCCACCACAACCGCTCACCCAATCAAGGACAGCCATGCGCACCCTCAGCCTCCGCAGCAGACTCCTCCGCGGCCTCACCGCGGGCACCACCGTCGCCGCCCTCGCCACCGGCCTCGCCGCCTGCGGGGGTAACAGCGACGCGGCCGGCACGTCCGACGGCAAGCCGTCCGGGACGGTCACCGTGGGGGCCCTTTCCAACGGTGCCGCCAAGGAGACCGAGCTCAAGGTCTCCGAGGTCAAGTCCATCAGCGGCAAGCTGCCCAAGCCGATCGCCAAGAAGGGCAAGCTGGTCATCGGCGTCGGCGCCCTGCCCACCGGCTCCGTGCCGCTGAACTTCGTCGGCGACGACCAGAAGACGCTCACCGGAGCCGAGCCCGACTTCGGCCGGCTGGTGGCCGCGGTCCTCGGCCTCAAGCCCGAGCTGAAGAACGTCACCTGGGAGAACCTGTTCGTCGGCATCGACAGCGGCAAGGTCGATGCGGCCTTCTCCAACGTCACCGACACCGAGGAGCGCAAGAAGAAGTACGAGTTCGCCACCTACCGGCAGGACAACCTGGGGTTCGAGGTGCCCAAGAAGAGCACCTGGGCCTTCGGCGGCGACTACAAGAACCTGGCCGGCAAGACGGTCTCGGTGAGCCGGGGCACCAACCAGGAGAAGGTTCTGCTGGAGTGGAAGGCGAAGCTGAAGAAGGAGGGCAAGGACCTCACCGTCAAGTACTACCCGGACAACAACAGCGTCTACCTGGCGCTGAACAGCGGGAAGATTGACGCCCACTTCGGTCCCAACCCCAGCATCGCCTATCACACCACCCACACGGCGAATACCCCCAACGCGACCCGTAACGCCGGCAAGTTCTCCGGCGCCGGAGCGAAGCTCCAGGGACTGATCGCCGCGACCTCCAAGAAGGACAGCGGGCTGGCCGAGCCGGTCTCCGAGGCGATCAACTACCTGATCAAGCACGGCCAGTACGCCAAGTGGCTGGCCGCCTGGAACCTCTCCAACGAGGCCGTCAAGACCTCCCAGGTCAACCCGCCCGGCCTGCCGCTCGACAACTCCTGATCAACGCTCGCACGGGCGTCTGCCGCCCGGGACTCCGGCGTCACGTCGAGACCCGGGCGCACCGGCCCGCCCCGTCCGCCACGGACGACACCGATGCCATGGATGTCACGGATGACACCGATGCCACAGATGACACGGAGCCTTCTCACCGCTATGTCCACCAGCGTCTCTCCTTCCCCCGCGCAGCGTCCGGCCGAACCGCACGTCCTGGACAACGCCGTCTGGGCCGCGCTGACCGGCCCGCACGCCCGGATCGCCGAGCGCGTCGGCCGCGCCGCCCGCTACCGCCCGGACATGTGCCCCTTCAGCGCCCTCGCCGACCCGGCCGACCCGGCGGCCTGGGACGACCTGACCGCGCTGGCCGGCCCGGACAGCGTCACCGTCGTCACGGGAGCGCGGACCGTCCCCGACGGGTGGGAGATCGTGGAGAAAGGGCAGGGCGTCCAACTGGTCGACACCGGGCTGCGCGCCGAACCCGCACCCGAGGCGGTACGGCTCGGGCTCGACGACGTCCCCGAGATCCTGGACCTGATCGCCCTGACCAAGCCGGGCCCCTTCCTGCCCCGCACCGTCGAACTCGGCACCTACCTCGGCTTCCGGCGCCACGGGCGGCTCATCGCCATGGCCGGGGAACGCGTGCATCCGCCGGGCTGGACGGAGATCAGCGCCGTCTGCACCCACCCGGCACACCGTGGGCAGGGCCTGGCCACGCGACTGGTCCGGGCGGTGGCGGCCGGGATCAGGGACCGCGGGGAGACCCCCTTCCTCCACACCCACGCGAGCAACACCACCGCCATCCGCCTCTACGAGTCGATCGGCTTCACCCTGCGCCGCCACACCAGCTTCCTGCTGGTGCGCACCCCGGGCCGCCATCCGGCACCGACGCCTTGAACGGGCGGCCGCCCTCCCCGGCAGCGCCCTGCCAGACCACGCCATCCGACCACGCCATGTCCGACCACGCCCAGACGCCGAGGGGAACCGACATGATCACCTCCGAGAACCGCCCCGCCCGATCCTCCGCGGCCGTTGCCGCCGGCGACATACTCCGCAGCACCCTGCGGCGCCACGCAGCCGGAGTCACGGTGATCACCGTCCCGGGCCCGGCCGGCTTCACGGCCACCTCCTTCACCTCCGTATCGCTGCGGCCGGCCCTCGTGTCCTTCTGCCTGGGCCTCGGCGCATCGACCGCGCCGGCCGTACGGGAGGCGGACCGGTTCGCCGTCCACCTCCTCGGCACCCAGAACGCCGAAGTGGCCCGGCAGTTCGCGCGCAGCGGCACCGACCGTTTCCAGGGCGTCGCCTGGACCGCGCACGAGGACGGCTTGCCCCTGCTCGACGACGTACCCGCCTGGCTCACCGCACGGGTGACGCTGCGTCAGCCTGTCGGCGACCACTTGCTGGTCGTCGGCGAGGTCGAATCCGGCGCGGTGCATCAGGAAGCGACGGCACTGGTGCATCACGACGGGGCGTTCGCCGCGGCCCGCCCCCTGCTCCCACAACCGATCCGTCGCGCTTCATGACGATCACGACATCACGGCGATCACGCACGATCACGACGAGATGAGCCCGCTCCCGGTACGTACGACCCCTCAGGAAGGCGCCCCACCGTGTCCTCACCCTCCTCCTCTTCGCTGCCCTCTTCAGCCGTTACCTCCACTCCGCTGCACCTGGCCGTCGCGCTCGACGGCGCGGGCTGGCACCCGGCCGCCTGGCGCGAGCCGGCGGCCCGCCCCCGGGACCTGTTCACCGCCGGCTACTGGGCCGACCTCGTCGCCGAGGCCGAACGCGGCCTGCTCGACTTCGTGACGATCGAGGACTCGCTCGGAGTCCAGTCCTCGCACTTCCTGGAACCGGACGGGCGCACGGACCAGGTGCGCGGACGGCTGGACGCCGTCCTCATCGCCGCCCGTGTCGCCCCGCTGACCAGGCACATAGGGCTCGTGCCGACCGTGGTGGCCACCCACACCGAGCCGTTCCACACCTCCAAGGCGATCGCCACGCTCGACTACGTGAGCACCGGTCGTGCGGGCTTGCGCGTACAGGTGACGGCGCGCCCGAACGAGGCCGCGCACTTCGGACGCCGCACGTTCCCCCGGCTCGACCCCGGGGACCTGGACAGCCCGGCCGTACGGGAACTGACGACCGGCCTCCTCGACGAGGCCGCCGACTATGTGGAAGTGGTGCGCCGGCTGTGGGACAGCTGGGAGGACGACGCGGAGATCCGGGACGTCGCCACCGGCCGCTTCCTCGACCGCGACAAGCTGCACTACATCGACTTCGCGGGCAAGCACTTCAGCGTCAAGGGCCCCTCGATCACGCCCCGGCCGCCGCAGGGCCAGCCCTTGGTGAGCGCGCTCGCGCACGAGAACGCGACCGGCGCCCCGTTCCGATTGGTCGCCCGCTCCGCCGACGTCGGGTACGTCACGCCGCACGACACCGAGCAGGCGCGCGCCGTCGTCGCCGCGGTGCGGGCCGAGCAGGACGCGGCAGGGCGTGCCGGCGAGCCGCTGCACCTCTTCGGCGAGCTGGTGGTCTTCCTGGACGACGACCCCGCCGTAGCGGAAGCCCGCCGGGAGCGTCTCGACGCCCTCGCGGGATACGCGTACACCAGCGACGCCCGGATCTTCACCGGCACGCCCGCCCAACTCGCCGAATGTCTGCTGGAGTTGCGGGCGGCCGGGCTGTCCGGCTTCCGGCTGCGCCCCGGCGTCCTCGGACACGACCTCCCCGCGATCACCCGGGGCCTGGTCCCCGAACTCCAGCGCCGCCGCGCGTTCCGCAGCTCCTACGAGGCCGACACCCTGCGCGGGCTGCTCGGGCTCGCCCGCCCCGCCAACCGCTACGCCGCCCCTGCCACCGCCTGAGCCGGAGGGAACCCTTTCATGAGCACATCGTCAACGGACAAGCCGCTCAAGCAGATCCACCTCGCGGCACACTTCCCGGGCGTCAACAACACCACCGTGTGGAGCGACCCCGAGGCAGGCAGCCACATCGAGTTCAGCTCCTTCGCGCACCTGGCGCGGACCGCCGAACGGGCCAAGTTCGACTTCCTGTTCCTCGCCGAGGGGCTCAGGCTGCGCGAGCAGGGCGGGAAGATCTACGACCTCGACGTCGTGGGCCGGCCCGACACCTTCACCGTCCTCAGCGCCCTCGCCGCCGTCACCGAACACCTCGGCCTGACCGGCACCATCAACTCCACCTTCAACGAGCCCTACGAGGTGGCCCGCCAGTTCGCCGGCCTCGACCACCTGTCGGGTGGGCGCGCCGCCTGGAACGTGGTCACCTCCTGGGACGCCTTCACCGGCGAGAACTTCCGCCGCGGTGGCTTCCTGCCGCAGGAGGAGCGCTACTCCCGGGCCAAGGAGTTCCTGACCACGGCCCATGAACTGTTCGACTCCTGGCGCGGCGACGAGATCATCGCCGACCAGGCGACCGGCACCTTCCTGCGCGACGCCCAGGCCGGAGCCTTCGTCCATCAGGGCCGGCAGTTCGACATCAGCGGACGGTTCAACGTCCCGCGCAGCCCCCAGGGACGCCCGGTGATCTTCCAGGCCGGCGCCTCCGAGGAGGGACGCGAGTTCGCGGCCTCCAGTGCCGACGCGATCTTCAGCCGGTACAGCAAGCTTGAGGAGGGGCAGGCGTTCTACCAGGACGTCAAGGGCCGCCTCGCCCGCTACGGGCGCAGGCGCGACCAGCTGCTGATCCTGCCGGCCGCGACCTTCGTCCTCGGCGACACGGACGCCGAGGCGCGGGAAATCGCCCACGAGGTACGGCGCCGGCAGGTGAGCGGGGCCACCGCGATCAAGTACCTGGAGCACGTCTGGAACCGGGACCTGTCCGCGTACGACCCGGACGGCCCGCCGCCCGACGTCGACCCGGTCCCCGGCGAGAACACCATCGCCCTCGGCCGGGCCAGCGTACGGCAGTTCCGTGACCCGCTCGCCGTCGCCAAGGAGTGGCGCGAGCGCGCCGAGGCGAAGCACCTCTCCATCCGCGAGCTGGTCATCGAGACCACCACCCGCCAGTCGTTCATCGGCTCCCCGGCCACCGTCGCCGAGACCATCAACGAGTTCGTCCAGGCGGACGCCTCCGACGGCTTCATTCTCGTCCCGCACCTCACCCCCGGCGGCCTCGACGCCTTCGCCGACACCGTGGTACCGCTGCTTCAGGAGCGCGGAGTGTTCCGTACGGAGTACGAGGGCACCACCCTGCGCGACCACCTCGGCCTGGACCACCCGGATGCCCAGGCGCGGGCCCGGCGGGTGGCCTCATGAGCGCGCCCCTCGCGGTCCTCGACCTGGTCCCGATCTCGTCCGGCTCCACGGCGACCGAGGCGCTCCGCAACTCCATCGACCTGGCCCGGCAGGCTGAGCGCTTCGGCTACGCCCGCTACTGGTTCGCCGAACACCACCTCAATCCGGGCGTGGCGGGCACCTCGCCCGCCGTCGTCCTCGCCCTGACGGCCTCCGCGACGTCGACCATCCGGCTCGGCTCCGGCGCCGTACAGCTCGGGCACCGCACCGCGCTGTCCACGGTCGAGGAGTTCGGCCTGATCGACGCGCTGCATCCCGGGCGGCTCGACCTGGGGCTCGGACGCTCCGGCGGCCGCCCGGCCGGACCGCCTGCCACCCCGCCGCCGACCACGACCCCTGTCGTCGACGGCCGCGCCCCCAACGGGCTGCGGATCCCGGAGCGCTTCTCCTTCGCGCACCTGCTGGGCTCGCCCAGGGTCGCGCTCCAACGCAGACTGCTCCAGCTGCCGGGCGCCGAGTCGCAGGACTACGGCGAGCAGATCGACGACATCCTCGCGCTGCTGGCCGGCACGTACCGGTCCGCGGACGGCATCGAGGCACACGCCGTCCCGGGGGAGGGCGCCGACGTACAGGTGTGGATCCTGGGCAGCAGTGGGGGGCAGAGCGCCGAGGCCGCCGGCCGCAACGGTCTGCGGTTCGCGGCGAACTACCATGTCAGCCCGGCCACCGTGCTGGAGGCGGCGGACGGCTACCGAGCCGCGTTCGAGCCCTCCGACGTGCTCGACAAGCCGTACGTGAGCGTCTCGGCCGATGTCGTGGTTGCCGAGGACGACAAGACCGCGCGCGAACTCGCCACCGGCTACGGCCCGTGGGTCCGCAGCATCCGCACCGCCGAGGGCGCGATCGAGTACCCCACGCCCCAGCAGGCCCGCGCCCAGGTGTGGACCGACGCGGACCGGGCACTGGTCGCCGACCGTGTCGAGACCCGGTTCGTCGGCTCACCGGGCCGGGTGGCCGACCAACTGGAGCAGCTCCAGGAGGCCACCGGCGCCAACGAACTGCTCATCACCACCATCACGCACGGCCATGCCGACCGGGTGCGCTCCTACGAACTGCTGGCCGAGGAGTGGCGGCGCAGATGAGGCGGGGGCCGCGCGCGGCGGTGGGGGCACCCGCCGCCGCGCGCGGAACCGCGGCGGCGATTGTGAACGAAATGCTGCGCGCGCATGGCGGGAGAACCAGAGAGTGAGACAACGGCTATGGCCGCATTGACGTGGCTGAATTTCGCTGCCAGCCTCCTGAGTGTGAACCTTTCGGAGCACTTCACCGCACGCCTGCACGTCGATCTGCGACGCCAGGCCAGTGCCATCTGTGCCATCTGTGCCGCTGGCCGCTAAGGCGGCCTGCCGGCGTCAGCCCCTGAGCGACGCCTGATTCCGGCGCACTTCCGGACCGGGATTTCCCCGTCGCCGGGTGATTCTCTCGCCTGGTGATTCTCGCCGCGTACCCACCTGGAATCCGCCGGGATCGGTACCCGAGCCGGCCGGTTTCGCCGCACCATTCGCTTTTCCCTTTTTGGGCTTCGTACCTCGGGCGTTCCTTTACGCCCCCGCCCGCCGGAAACGGAACCGCGGCTCTTGCCGGCCGCTCGGCCTCCCCACCTCGATCGAGCCGGTCCGTCACAGACGCCGTACGCGTACCCGCCGCTGCTCAACCCACCCACCCACTCGAACAGGACCCTTCCATGAGTTCCCTGAGCAAGCTGACCACCCCATCGAACCGACGACAGTTCCTCACCCTCCTGGGCCTCTCGACGGTCGCGGTCAGCTGCGGCACCGGGGGCGGCGGCTCGGCCAAGGAGCAGACCAAGACCCTGCGATACCAGGGCTGGGCCGGGACCGTCATCCTGCCCGAACTGGCCCAGGACCTCGGCTTCCTGGAGGACGTGAAGCTGAAGTGGGTCGGCAACACGATCAGCGGGCCGCAGGACATCCAGTCGGCGGCCACCGGGCAGGTCGACTTCGGCGGCGCGTTCAACGGAGCCGTCGTCAAACTCGCCGCGAGAAAGGCTCCCATCACGGCGGTCATCAGCTACTACGGCGTGGACAAGGCCGCCTACAACGGCTTCTACGTCCTCAAGGACAGCCCGGTCCACTCGGCCCGCGACCTGATCGGCAAGAAGGTCGGGATGAACACCCTCGGCGCGCACTCCGAGGCGATGCTCGACATCTACCTGCAACGCCACGGCCTGTCGCAGGCGGACATCAAGAAGGTCGAGCCGTTGGTGGTGCCCCCGGTCAACACCGAGCAGTCGCTGCGGCAGAAGCAGATCCAGGTGGGCGTCCTGGGCGACATCCTGCGTGACAGGGCCCTGGAGACCGGCGGCATCAGGCCGCTGTTCACCGACTACCAGCTGCTCGGCAACTTTTCCGCCGGCACGTATGTGGTGAACGACCGCTTCCTGAAGCAGAACCCCGACACCGCGCGCGTTTTCGTCACGGGCGTCGCGCGCGCCATCGAGTGGGCCCGCACCACCCCGCGCGAGGAGGTCATCGCCCGCCAGATCGAGATCGTCAAGAAGCGTGGCCGCAACGAGGACACCGCTCCGCTGAAGTACTGGAAGTCCTTCGGCGTCGCCGAGACCGCCGGACGCATCACCGACAAGGACCTCCAGCTGTGGATCGACTGGCTCGCCCAACGCGGTGACATCGAGAAGGGCCAGGTCAAGGCGAAGGATCTCTACACCAACGAGTTCAACGCGTACAGCCCGAAGGACAGCCGGAAGGACAAGCCGTCCGGGTCCAAGCCGACCTCCAAGAGCGGGAGCTGATCCTGTGTCAGGAATCTCCACACCCAAGATCGAGTTCGAGCAGGTGCGTAAGACCTTTCCCGCCAAGAAGGGGCGAGCCCAGCGCCGCGGCCCGGCGCACGGGGACGGGGGCGGCGACGGCGAGTTCACCGCTCTCGACGGTGTCGACCTGCGGATCGAGGCGGGGGAGTTCGTCGTCGTGGTCGGCCCCAGTGGATGCGGCAAGTCCACGCTGCTGGACCTGCTGGGCGGGCTCGCCCGGCCGACCGGCGGACGGATCCTGCTGGACGGGGAACCGGTGACCGGGCCCGGCCTGGACCGCGGCATCGTCTTCCAGCAGTACGCCCTGTTGCCCTGGCGCACCGCCCTGGGCAACGTCGAATTCGGCCTGGAGGCGACCGGCGTGCCGCGGCGTGAGCGCGCCGCGCGGGCCCGCGAGTACCTGGACCTGGTCGGGCTCTCCGGATTCGAGAACCGTCATCCGCACGAGCTTTCCGGCGGCATGCGCCAGCGCGTGGCGATCGCCCGCTCCCTCGCCTATGACCCCGACGTCCTGCTGATGGACGAGCCGTTCGCCGCACTGGACGCCCAGACCAGGGAGTCACTCCAGGACGAACTGCTGCGCATCTGGCAGCGCACCGGAAAAACCGTCGTCTTCATCACCCACGGCATCGAGGAGGCGGTCTACCTGGGGCAGCGGGTAGCTGTCATGACCTCCAGGCCCGGTCGCATCAAGCAGGTCGTGCCGATCGGCTTCGACTCCCGCACGGAGACGGACGACCTCCGGTCCAGCCCCGAGTTCGCACGGTACCGGCACGAGATATGGACGCTCCTGCACGACGAGGTGACCAGGACCCAACTGCTGGAGAAGGAGGAGGTCTCCGTATGAGCCTCGCAAGCGGTTCGAGCACTCGACGCCAGATCACGGAGGAACGCGACAGCCCGGAGGAACTCAACAACCCGGAGGAGCTCCCCACCGCGGAGGAACTCTCCGCCGCGGCCACCCGCACGCCGTCGGCACCCAGCGAGAAGTCCGCGTCCACCGATAAGCCCGCGTCCAGCGCGAAGCCCGCGTCCACCGAGAAGCGCGGCCTGCCCCTCGTGGCGGGCAGGCCGCGGCTTCACCGTCCTTCCGTGCTTCCCCGCATCCTGCGCGCGGTACTGACCGGCGCGACCAAGTCGGCGGCGATCGTCGCCCTGCTGCTCGCGTGGGAGCTGGCGCCGCGCTTCGGCCTGGTGGACCGGACCTTCCTGCCGCCGTTCAGCGAGGTCGCCGATGCCTGGTGGGGACTCGTGGCCAACGGCCAGCTCGCCGACAACGCACAGGCGAGCCTGGTGCGTTCGTTCAGCGGATTCGGCATAGCCGTCGCCGTGTCCGTACCGCTGGGCCTGCTCATCGGCTGGTACCGGCCCGTCGCCGATCTCCTCAACCCGTTGCTCCAGGTCTTCCTCAACACCGCCGCCCTGGCTCTGCTGCCGGTATTCGTGCTGCTCCTCGGCATCGGCGAGACGTCGAAGATCTCCATCGTGGTGTACGCGTGCGCCTGGCCGATCCTGTTCAACACCATCAGCGCGGTACGCACCGTCGACCCCACCCTGCTGAGGCTGGCGAAGTCCATGGACCTGTCCGCCCCGCGGCTGTTCCAGAAGGTGATCCTGCCCGCCTCGGTGCCGACGATCTTCACCGGAATCCGGCTGGCCGGGGCGGTGTCCATCGTCGTCCTGGTCGCCGCCGAGATGATCGGCGCGAAGGCCGGTCTCGGCTATCTCATCAACGCGTCCCAGTACAACTTCGCCATTCCGCAGATGTATGCGGGCATCGTCACGATCTCCGTCATCGGCGTGGCCTTCAACCAGCTGCTGGTGGCCGTGGAGAAGCGGCTCAGCTCGTGGCGCGTCCCCGCGACGAGCTGACGCCCGTAGCCGCCCCAGTGCAAGGAACCCGGAGGGATTTTCCATGCCCGCAGCCAGACCCCGCCGCCTTCACCTCAACGCCTTCCTGATGAACGCCGGCCACCATGATGCCGCCTGGCGGCATCCGCGTACCCGGCCCGAACGCGTCACCGACCGGCGCTACTTCCAACACCTCGCGCAGACCGCCGAACGCGGCAAGCTCGACTCGATCTTCTTCGCCGACGGCCTGGCCCTGTGGGGCAAGGTCAAGCACAACGCGCTCGGCGGCTTCGAACCACTCACGCTGCTGTCCGCCCTGGCGACGGTGACCGAGCGCATCGGCCTGATCGCCACCGTCTCCACCACCTTCAACGAGCCCTTCCACACCGCCCGGAAGTTCGCCTCCCTCGACCACCTCAGCGGCGGGCGGGCCGGCTGGAACATCGTCACCTCCGGCACCGTCGACGAGGCCCGCAACTTCGGGCAGGACGAACACCTCGAACACCGTCTGCGCTACGACAGGGCGCGGGAATTCGTCGAGGTCGCCACCAAGCTGTGGGACAGCTGGGAGGATGACGCGGTCCTGCTCGACCGCGTGCGCGGGATCTACGCGGACACCGGCAAGGTGCGGCCCATCGACCACCGGGGGGAGCACTTCGCCGTACGGGGCCCGCTGAACGTCCAGCGCAGCCCGCAGGGTTATCCACTGCTGGTGCAGGCCGGGTCCTCCGAGGACGGCAAGGAGTTCGCCGCCCAGTACGCCGAGGCCGTGTTCACCGCACAGCAGACCCTCGCCGACGGGCAGGGCTTCTACAAGGACGTGAAGAACCGCCTCGCCCACTACGGACGTTCCGAGGACGACCTGAAGATCCTGCCCGGGATCTGCCCGGTCATCGGCTCGACGGAGGCGGAGGCCCGCGCCCTTGAACAGGAGCTGACCGACCTCCAGGTGCCGGAGTACGGACTCGCCCAGTTGTCGGGCATGCTCGGGACGGACCTGACCGGGCTGCCGCTGGACGGTCCGCTGCCCGCGCTGCCGGAGGAGCGGGACATCAACGGCAACAAGAGCCGTTTCACCCTGGTCGCCGAACTGGCCCGGCGCGACGGCCTGACCCTGCGCGAGCTCATCGCGCGCCTCGGCGGCGGGCGCGGCCACCGGGTCTTCGCCGGGACACCGGAGCAGATCGCCGACCAGCTCGAAGAGTGGTTCACGCAGGGCGCCGCCGACGGCTTCAACGTCATGCCGCCGCATCTGCCGGGCGGCCTGGAGGACTTCGTCGACCACGTCGTGCCGATCCTCCAGGACCGGGGCCTGTTCCGCACCGAGTACACCGGACACACCCTGCGCGAGCACTACGGGCTGCCTCGGCCCCGCAGCCGCCTGGCCGACGACAACGGCCGGAACACCCGAGACTCCCAAACTCCCGAAATCCCGAACGGCCGAAACTCCTGAAAGGAACCCGCACATGAGCACCAGCACAGGCTTCGACATCCGCCGGATCGGCGGACGAATCGGCGCCGAGATCAAGGGCGTCGACCTCTCCGCCGACCTCGACCCGGCGATCGTCACTGAGATCAATGCGGCTCTGCTGGAACACAAGGCGCTGGTCTTCCGAGACCAGCAGCTGGACGACGCCGGGCAGCTGCGCTTCGCCTCCCTCTTCGGCGAACTCACCACCGCCCACCCCACCGTCCCGTCCGTCGACGGGCAGCCCCACATCCTTCCCGTCGACGGGGACGAGGGCATCCGCGCCAATCACTGGCACACCGACGTCACCTTCGTCCGCACACCCCCGAAGGCGTCGACCCTGCGCAGCATCGTCGTCCCGCCCTACGGCGGCAACACGCTGATCGCCAACTCGGCCGCGGCCTATCAGGATCTGCCCGCGCCGCTGCGCGAGCTGGCGGACAAGCTGTGGGCGGTGCACACCAACGACTACGACTACGCCGCCCCGAAGAACGACAAAGCGGCCGAGCACCGCAAGCGGTTCGTCTCGCGCACGTACCGCACCGCCCACCCCGTAGTACGCGTGCACCCCGAGACGGGGGAGCGCGGCCTGTTCATCGGCGGCTTCGCGCAGACCATCGAGGGCCTTGGCCCCTCCGAGTCCCGGGACCTGCTGCGCATCTTCCAGTCGTACGTGACGCGCCCCGAGAACATCGTCCGGGTGGCCTGGACGCCAGGTGACCTCGTCCTGTTCGACAACCGCATCACCCAGCACTACGCCCCCGACGACTACGGTGACCTCCCGCGCCTGCTGCACCGGGTGACCGTCGCAGGGGACGCTCCGGCAGGCATCGACGGCACCTCCAGCCGCGCCCTCGAAGGCGGTGGCGCCGACCACTACACACCCGCCGTGGCCTGACACCCACGGGCCCGCCGGCCGCCGGGCTCCATTGGGAGCACCTCCTGGGGGCGCACCCCCAGGAGGTGCTTGGAGTTCTTTGCCTCTAGAAGAACCCCAGCTTCTTGGCCGAGTAGCTCACCAGCAGGTTCTTCGTCTGCTGGTAATGATCCAGCATCATCTTGTGGGTCTCCCTGCCGATGCCGGACTGCTTGTAGCCGCCGAAGGCCGCGTGGGCCGGGTAGGCGTGGTAGCAGTTGGTCCAGACGCGGCCGGCCTGGATGGCGCGGCCCGCGCGGTAGGCGGTGGAGCCGTCCCGGGTCCAGACGCCGGCGCCCAGGCCGTAGAGGGTGTCGTTGGCGATGCCGATGGCGTCGTCGAAGTCGCTGAAGGGGGCGACGGCCACGACGGGGCCGAAGATCTCCTCCTGGAAGACCCGCATGTCGTTGTTGCCCTCGAAGATGGTCGGGCGGACGTAGTAGCCGCCTTCCAGTTCGCCGCCGAGTTCGGCGCGGGAGCCGCCGGTCAGGATGCGGGCGCCTTCCTTCCGGCCGATGTCCAGGTAGGAGAGGATCTTCTCCAGCTGGTCGTTGGATGCCTGGGCGCCGATCATGGTGTCGGTGTCCAGCGGGTGTCCCTGGACGATCTTTTCCGTGCGCGCCACGCCGGCCTCCAGGAAGTCCTGGTAGTGGCCGCGCTGGATCAGGGCCCTGGACGGGCAGGTGCACACCTCGCCCTGGTTGAGGGCGAACATGGTGAAGCCTTCCAGCGCCTTGTCGTGGAAGTCGTCCGCGGCGGAGGAGACGTCGTCGAAGAAGATGTTGGGGCTCTTGCCGCCCAGTTCCAGGGTCACCGGGCGCAGGTGCTCGGACGCGTACTGCATGATCAGCCGGCCGGTGGTGGTCTCACCGGTGAAGGCGACCTTGGCGACCCGGGGGCTGGAGGCCAGTGGTTTGCCGGCCTCGGCGCCGAATCCGTTGACGATGTTGACCACGCCGGGCGGCAGCAGATCCGCGATCAGGCTCATCCAGAAGTGCACCGAGGCGGGGGTCTGTTCGGCCGGCTTGAGGACCACGGCGTTGCCCGCGGCCAGGGCCGGGGCGAGCTTCCAGGTCGCCATGAGGATGGGGAAGTTCCAGGGGATGATCTGGGCGACCACCCCGAGCGGCTCGTGGAAGTGGTACGCGACGGTGTCCTCGTCGATCTCCGACAGCGAGCCCTCCTGGGCGCGGATGGCGCCCGCGAAGTAGCGGAAGTGGTCGATGGCGAGCGGGATGTCGGCCGCGAGGGACTCCCGTACGGGCTTGCCGTTCTCCCAGCTCTCCGCGACCGCCAGGGCCTCCTGATGCTGTTCCATCCGGTCGGCGATCTTGTTCAGGACGGCGGCGCGTTCGGCGGCGGCCGTGCGGGCCCAGCCGGGGGCGGCCGCGTGTGCCGCGTCCAGGGCGCGCTCGACGTCCTCGGCGGTGCCGCGGGCGACCTCCGTGAACGGCGCTCCGTTGACCGGGGTCGGGTTCTCGAAGTACCGGCCCAGGGCGGGCGCCACATACTCGCCGCCGATCCAGTGGTCGTAGCGGGGCAGATAGCTCATCACGGCATCGGCGGAACCCGGGCTGGCGTAACGGGCCATGGTGCGGCCTCCCAATCGCTCTCGGCGCGGTGCCCGGCACTCCCGTGTGCCGGGCGTTGCGCGCAGGCTAGAGCCGGGGAGGTTGCGTGGACGTTGCGACGCGCGTGGCGGTCGGTGGACCCACCGCACCGCCGCGGGTCAGGCCGTACGCCGCGCGCAGCCGGTGCGCGGTGGCCAGCGGTGCGCTGCGGGCCGGGGAGCGCTCCGGCAGGGCGTCGACCAGGGCTTCCCAGATCTCCAGGTCGTCCTCGCCCCAGGGGGTGCGCGACCACTCGCACAGCAGGCCGGGATCGCGGGCGCCGAGCAGCGCGGACCGCAGCCGGTCCGCGAGCGTGCCGCGCAGCCGCTGGACACCGGGCGCCTCCGACGACGGCAGCAGCGGGCCGCGATAGGCGTTCAGCGCGGAGCGCACCTCGCCGGCGGCCAGCGCCTCCTCGACCGCGTCCAGATCGGTCTCGACGGACCTGCTCAGCCGGTACGGACGGGAGTGCAGCAGGGTGCCGACCAGCTGCCGCAGCCGGGACAGTTCGGCCCGCAGCGTGACCGGGCGCCGCTCGCGCTCGCCGTACAGCAGCACCGAGAGCTGATCGCCCGTCAGGCCCTCGGGGTGCCGGGCCAGCAGCGTGATGATCTCGCTGTGCCGGCGGCCCAGCCGGAGCCGCTCCCCGTCCAGGACCAGCAGCGCCTCGTCCCGGCCGAGGGTGGACAGGAAGACGCCCAACTCCGGTACGCCTGACGCGAGATGGGCTTCCGCGGCGCGGGCGGTGGCCTGCACCAGCGCCAGGCAGTGCGGACTGGCCACATGGTCCCCGCCGGTGAGGTCCACCGCGCCCAGCAGCCGGCCGGTCCGTGGGTCGTGCAGCGGGGCGGCGGCACAGCTCCAGCGCTGGACCTGCCGGTTGTAGTGCTCGGCGGCGAAGATCTGTACGGCGTGACCGGCGGCGAGGGCGGTGCCCGGGGCATTGGTGCCGGCGTGCCGCTCGTCCCAGCGGGCGCCGACGACGAAGTTCATCCGCTCGGCACTGCGCCGCACCCCGGGGTGCCCCTCCACCCACAGCAGCCGTCCCTGCGGATCACAGACGGCCAGCAGATGCGCGCCGTCCTGCGCGAAGCTGCCCAGCAGCTCCCGGAAGACCGGCATCGCGCGGGCCAGCGGATGCCCCTCCCGGTAGGCGCTCAGCGCGGCCTCGTCCAGCTCGATGGGGGCGGCGCCGTCGGGCGCCGCGTGCGCGTCGGCGGAACGGCGCCAGGAGTCGGCGACCACCCGGCGGACCGGCGGCGCGACCGTCCCGTCGGCCAGGAACGCCGCATGGGCCCTGCGTACCGTGCGGGTGCGCTCCACCGGATCGGCTCCGGCCTCCATCGCCAGCCAAGGGTTGACCACGTGTCACCTCTTCGATGCGGCTCCTGCCCCCGTACGGCCGATGGTGCTCGTAGCGGGCGGGACCGTAAACCCCGCGAGGCGCGCCGGGTGCCATCGAGGGGCGCGCGTCGAGCGGTCGTGCGCCGTGCCGGCAGCCGGAGGGCCGGACGACGAACGGGCGGAAGGCCGCTGCCTCCCGCCCGACTCCGCGCCGGCTGCCGCTACTTGATCGCCTTGATCAGCTCACCGTTGGCGGTGTCACCGCTCAGCTCCCAGAAGAACGTGCCACCCAGCCCCTGCGCGTCCTTGAAGGCCATCTTCGTGCCGATGGTCTCCGGGGTGTCATAGCTCCACCACTGGTCGCCGCACTTGGCGTACGCGGTGCCGGCCACCTTGCCGGTGGCCGGGCAGCGGCCCTTGAGGACCTTGTAGTCGTCGATGCCGGCCTCGTACTTGCCCGGTGCCGCGCCGGTCGCGGTACCGCCCGGCGCGTCCTGGGTGACGCCGGACCAGCCGCGGCCGTAGAAGCCGATGCCCAGCAGCAGCTTGCTCGCCGGCACGCCCAGGCCCTTGAGCTTGGCGAGGGTGTCGGTGCTGTTGAAGCCCGCCTTCGGGATGCCGTTGTACGACGTCAGCGGGGAGTGCGGGGCCGTCGGGCCCTTGGCGTCCCAGGCGCCGAAGTAGTCGTAGGTCATGGGGTTGTACCAGTCGACGTACTGGGCCGCGCCCGCGTAGTCGGCGGCGTCGATCTTGCCCCCGGCCGAGGCGTCCGCGGTGATCGCGGCGGTCACCAGATTGCTCCCGCCGAACTTCGACCGCAGCGCCCGCAGCACCTTGGTGAAGGCGTCCCGGCCGCTGGTGTCGCAGGTCAGACCGCAGGCGTTGGGGTACTCCCAGTCGATGTCGATGCCGTCGAAGACATCGGCCCAGCGCTTGTCCTCGACCAGGTCGTAGCAGGACTGCGCGAAGGCGGCCGGGTTCTTCGCGGCCTCGCCGAAGCCGCCCGACCAGGTCCAGCCGCCGAACGACCAGATCACCTTGAGGTTCGGGTGCAGCTTCTTGAGCTTTCTGAGCTGGTTGAAGTTGCCGCGCAGCGCGCCGTTGTCCCAGGTGTCGGCCTTGCCGTCGACGCTCTGGTCGGCGGTGTACGCCTTGTCGTAGTCGGCGTAGGAGTCGCCGATGGCGCACCTGCCGCCCTGGACGTTGCCGAAGGCGTAGTTGATGTGCGTCAGCTTGGCCGCCGAGCCCGAGGTCTCGATGTTCTTGACGTGGTAATTGCGGTCGTAGACACCCCAGTTGGTGAAGTATCCGACGACCTTCCCACCTGCCGCCGCGGGTGCCGCGGGGGCGGTGTCGCGCGGTGCGGTGGGGGCGTTCGCGGGGCTGGCGGAGGCCGGTCCGGCGAGCAGGGTGCCGGCCAGTGCCGCCGTACACAGCGCGGTCACGGCGGCGATCACTCTGCGCGGGGCGCGCGGCCGGTGCGGTATGGGCATGTCGTCTCCTCGGAGGGGGGTAGGGGTGCCCGCGCTCCCCAACGGCCCGCGCTCCAGACGGACGGCGGGGCTCTGCGGACACTCCCTGGAGGGAGCCTGACCCGCGTTCCGAATTGGCATGAACGCGTTGAACGTTGGAGGAGAAGGTAGAAGGACTAGACCAGTGAGTCAATGGTTCGGACCAATTTCCCGTCCAGCCGGTACCGGGGCCGGATCTCCTTGGCCAGTGATGATCAACCCGTGACGCGGAGCCTCCGATCGGGCATACTCCTAGCGCCACAGTCGCAGGTCATCGCCTTCCGAGACCCGGAACGCGATCATCGGCCTGGCACTACGGAAACCGGCGCCGCCGCCCACCCCGCGCGTGTCGCCGCAGCGCCCGACAGGGAGGAGAGCGCCGCCATGACCGAGTACGGCCCCCGGCCGGTGGACCGCAGGCTGCCCACCGAAGAAGCCCGTGACCTGATGACGCTCGTACGCGAGCTCGCCGACCGCGAGATCCGGCCAACGGCCGCCGAGGAGGAGGACGCCGGCCACTTCCCGCGCGCGACCTTCACCCTGCTGTCGGAATCCGGCCTGCTCTCGCTGCCCTACGACGAGGAATTCGGCGGTGGCGGCCAGCCGTACGAGGTGTATCTCCAGGTGCTGGAGGAGCTCGCCGCGGCCCGGCTCACCGTCGGCCTCGGCGTCAGCGTGCACACCCTCGCCTGCCATGCGCTCGCCGGATACGGCAGCAAGGAGCAGCGCGCCGAACACCTCCCGGACATGCTCGGCGGCGGGCTCCTCGGCGCGTACTGCCTCTCCGAGCCCTCCTCGGGCTCCGACGCCGCCTCGCTGACCACCCGGGCCACCCGCGAGGATGGGGGCACCTCCCGCGCGAGCGAAGCCGAGCGTGGGGGAACCTGGACGCTGGAGGGCACCAAAGCCTGGACCACCCATGGTGGCGTGGCCGATTTCTATACCGTGCTGGCCCGCACCGGCGGCAGCGGCGCCCATGGCATCACCGCCTTCCTCGTGCCCGGCGACGCCGAGGGCCTGAGCGCCGCGGCCCCCGAGCGCAAGATGGGCATGAAGGGCTCCCCGACCGCCCAGCTGCACTTCGATGCCGTACGGGTCCCCGACTCCCGCCGCATCGGGGAGGAGGGCCAGGGCTTCGCCATCGCCCTGTCCGCCCTGGACTCCGGGCGCCTGGGCATCGCGGCCTGTGCCGTCGGCGTCGCCCAGGCGGCGCTGGACGAGGCGCTCGCCTACACCGCCGAACGACAGCAATTCGGCCGCCCGATCGCCGACTTCCAGGGTCTGCGCTTCATGCTCGCCGACATGGCGACGCAGATCGAGGCGGGCCGCGCCCTCTACCTCACCGCCGCCCGGCTGCGCGACGCCGGTCTGCCGTTCTCCAAGGAAGCGGCGATGGCCAAGCTGTTCTGCACCGACACCGCGATGCGGGTGACCACCGACGCCGTCCAGCTCCTCGGCGGCTACGGCTACACCCTCGACTTCCCGGCCGAGCGCTATATGCGCGAGGCCAAGGTCCTCCAGATCGTCGAGGGCACCAACCAGATCCAGCGGATGGTCATCGCCCGGCATCTCGCCGGCCCCGAGAAGCGCTGAGCGGGACGGGGTGGGCGGGCACGCTCCCGCCCACCCCGCGGCTTCCCGCCGGCCGGGGCCACCGCGCTCTCGCTGCTGGACCCGGTGCCGGAGGGGGCGACCGCGCCGCTGCATGGACGCCGATGCCCTCCGTGGCGCAGGTCCGACGCAGGCATAGTGCCGCTACGCCCCCTACTTGTCCTTCCGGGTCTGGCCGTCCGTCCGTAGCTGACGTACCGTCAATTCCCCTGTGTGGGCGTCGAACCGGGGTGACGCCCGGCCGCCCGCGCGCCCAGGAGGAGACCGTGCCCGACCGCCCGATCGCGCTCGACGAGTACCCGATCCATCAGGTCCCGCTGTCCCTGCGGCATGTCGCCACCAGTGACCGCAACGCCTACGACCGGTGCATCTTCCATGTCATGGACCACTCCGGCCGCGCCCTGCTGATCACCGGCCTCGGCGTCTATCCCAACACCGGTGTCATCGACGCCTATGCCACCCTCCGCCTCGGCGACCGGCTGTATGCCGTGCGGGCCTCCGACGCGCTCACCGACGACCGTCTCGCGCTCACCGTCGGCCCGCTCACCGTCACCGTCGAGGAGCCACTCGCCCGCCTGCGGCTGACCTGCGCCGCGGACCCCGGTGACCCGGACGGCCTGGCCTACGACCTGACCTGGAACGCGGCGTTTCCGGCCACCTGGGAGCCGCACCACACCCAGTACCGCGGCGACCGGCTGATGCTGGAAGGCCGCCGGTTCGTCCAGGCGGGCACCTGCACCGGCCGCATCCGCGTCGCCGGCCAGGAGCTCGACGTGACGGCGGGGGAGTGGACCGGCACCCGCGACCGCAGCTGGGGCGTCCGCCCGATACCCGGCGAGGACGGCGGACGGGCCGCGGAGGAGCTGCGGCCCGAGGGCTTCCACTGGGTCTGGTGCCCGGTGCGCTTCGACGACCGCTTTGTGATGGTCATCGTCCAGGAGGACGCCGACGGCCACCGCACCCTCAACGAGGCCCTGGTGGTCCACGACGACGGCCGCGAGGTCCAACTCGGCTGGCCGCACACGGACATCGGCTACCGCCCCGGCACCCGCCACCCCGAACGCGCCGTCCTCCACCTCACCGGCCCCGGCCGCAAGCCCCTGGAACTCACCGCCGAGATCCTCACCTCCTCGCCCCTCGCCCTCGGCGCCGGTTATCCTCCCCCAAGCTCTCAACTCCGTTCGAGCAGGGGGGACCCCCATGCCGACGACTGGCAGCACGGCACCTGGCGGGGCCGCGGCTGGACCGACCGCCGCAGTTACGACCTCAGCGACCCGGCGGCACACCCGCTCGCCGCCTACGGAGTCACCGACCACGCCGCCCGCTTCACCCTCGACGGCCGGACCGGCCACGGCATCTTCGAGCACGGCAGCTTCGGCCGGCACGATCCCAGCGGCTTCACCGGCTATGACTCCGTCGCGGGGGAGGCCGGCCGATGACGGCGCAGCCACCGCCCGCCGCCACCCCGGGCGGAAAGGAGCCCGGGGGAGTGCCCGCCGGGCGGCGCCCCCGCACCAGCACCCGCGACCCCGAAGCCCTCACCCGCCGGCTCACCGCCTGGCTCGGCACCCGGCTGCCCGGCGCCCGCGCCGTCGCCCCGACCGTCCCGGACTCCAACGGGATGTCCAGCGAGACCCTGCTCTTCGACATCGAGCACCCCGAGCCGCCGTCCCCCGCGCCCTCGGCCGGAGCGGAGCAGGGAGCGGCCCCCGTCTCCTGCGCACTGCGGCTCGCCGCCGACCCCGCCGCGTACACCGTCTTCCCGCGCTACGACATGGCCCGGCAGTACCGCACCATGCGTCTGGTCGCCACCCACACCGACCTCCCGGTGCCCCGCACCCTCTGGCTGGAGGAGGACCCGGCGCACCTCGGCGCGCCGTTCTTCGTCATGGCCCGCGCCGACGGCCGCGTCCCTCCGGACGTCATGCCCTATACGTACGAGGGGAATTGGCTGCACGACGCCACCGACGCCCAGCGCGACCACCTGGAAGCCGCCAGTGTCTCGGTCCTCGCCCGGCTGCACGACCAAGTCCCGCCCGCCGCGGCCGACTTCCTCGCCGGAACCGGCACCGGGAGCGCGCTGCACCGGCATGTCGAGGCCCAACGGGACTACTACTCCTGGGTCGTTGACGGCCGCCCGCGCTCCCCGCTCATCGAGCGGGCCTTCGCCCGGCTGGCCGACCATTGGCCGTCGGACCCCGGCGAGACCGTGCTGAGCTGGGGCGACGCCCGGATCGGCAATATCGTCTACGACGGGTTCGAGCCGGCCGCCGTCCTCGACTGGGAGATGGCCGCTCTCGGCCCCCGCGAACTCGACCTGGGGTGGATGGTCTATCTCCACCGCTTCTTCCAGGATCTCGCCGAGGCCGGCGGCCAACGGGGTCTGCCCGGGCTCCTGACCCGCGACCGCGTCGAGAGCCGCTATGCCGCACTCACCGGACACCCGCCCCGCGATATGGACTTCCACACGCTCTACGCGGCCCTGCGGCACGCCATCGTCATGCTGCGGGTGGCCTACCGCCAGGTCCACTTCGGTGAGATGCCGGTTCCGGCCGACGCCGATGCGCTGATCCTCCACCGGGAGACGCTGGAGGCGATGATCGAGGGCCGCTACTGGTGAGCGCGGCCCCTCGGGAAGACTCGGAAAGCTCTCAGGCGCCCGGACGCATCCCCGGCACCCGCACCGGCCGGGTGCCGGGCCCGCCGATGTGCGAGAACGGCTGACGGCGCCAGTCCAGGCTCTCCGGGAGCGTCAGCAGCATCGCCGCGTCCTGCTCCTGGGCGTCCAGGGTGTCCTCGGACTCCGGCGCCTCGGATGCCGCCCGGCCGGAGCCCTGGCACACCGTCAGCCCGAAGGGGTTCCACGGCGAGGCGCACAGGGCGTGCTCCGGAAGCGTGTCCTCGTCCGCCAGCAGCGCGATCGGCTGGAGGCAGTCGGGGCAGGTCACTCGGTAGATCTCATAGGTGTCGAAAGAGTCGTCCGCACCGTCGTCGCCGGAGAGGCCGGAACTGTCGCCCTCCTGGGCGCCGATGTTCGCGGCAGCTGAGTCCTGCTTAAGGCGTCGCATGATGTCCATCCCCCTCGGGTGGGCCGTACCGCTGACTTCCTGTGACGGGCGGTCCCGGCCACCAGCAGCAATTCCCTTCATGCCGCACGCATAATCGCGGGCACCCCACCGACACCGGATCACACGTGTGGCATTGGTCACATGGCCCGGCGCAAGGGTGTCCACGATCCGGCGCGCGGTGCGCACACGCGCCCGCGCGCAGTAGGTTGAGTGTGTGGAGGAGTTGGACCGACAAATCGTGGATCTGCTCGTCAAGGACGGGCGGATGAGCTACACCGACCTGGGCAAGGCCACCGGCCTGTCCACCTCGGCGGTGCACCAGCGGGTGCGCCGCCTGGAGCAGCGCGGTGTCATCCGGGGCTATGCCGCCATCGTGGACCCCGAAGCGGTGGGCCTGCCGCTCACCGCCTTCATCTCGGTCAAACCCTTCGACCCCAGCGCGCCGGACGACATCGCCGACCGCCTGGCCGAGGTCCCCGAGCTGGAGGCATGCCACAGCGTCGCGGGCGACGAGAACTACATCCTCAAGGTGCGGGTGGCCACCCCCTTGGAGCTGGAGCATCTGCTCACCCGCATACGGACCCTCGCCGGCGTCTCGACCCGCACCACGGTCGTGCTCTCCACGCCCTACGAGGCCCGCCCGCCGCGCATCTGACCGGTGATCGCCCCCCTGCGCGCGGCCCGTCCGTGCACAGGGGCCAAACTGTCCGGTATGAGCGAGCGCATCCCCGATCCGGCCCGACCGCACCCCACTGGCCCGGCACGTCCCCGTACGGTCCTGCTGCGCGGCGGTGAGGTGCACAGCCCCGCGGACCCCTTCGCCACCGCCATGGTCGTCGAGGGTGACCGCATCGCCTGGGTCGGCGAGGAGGGCGCGGCCGACTCCTTCGCCGAAGGAGTGGACGAGGTCGTCCGGCTCGACGGCGCGCTCGTCACCCCGGCGTTCACGGACGCACATGTGCACACCACCGCGACCGGGCTCGCGCTCACCGGCCTCGATCTGTCCGGCGCCGGCACGCTGACCGACGCGCTGGCCCGTATCCGCGACTACGCGGCCGCGCGGCAGGCGGACCGGATCCTGCTCGGCCACGGCTGGGACGCCAGCGCCTGGCCGGAGGGCCGCCCGCCGTCCCGCACGGAACTGGACGCGGCCACCGGCGGCCGGCCGCTCTACCTCACCCGGGTGGATGTGCACTCCGCGGTCGTCACGACGGCGCTGCTCGATCTGGTCCCCGGCGTGCGTGAGCTGGCCGGATTCCGGGCCGACGCCCCGCTGACCGGCGACGCCCACCACGCGGTGCGGCAGGCCGCGTACGCCACCGTCACTCCCGCCCAGCGCGCCGAGGCGCAGTCCGCCGCACTCGCCCGCGCCGCCTCGCTCGGCATCGGCAGCCTCCACGAGTGCGCCGGCCCGGACATCTCCGGTGCGGACGACTTCACGGAGCTGCTCGCCCTGGCCCGGGAGGGGAACGGCCCGCGCGTCGTCGGCTACTGGGCCGAGCTGGTCGCGTCCGCAAAGGACGCGGAGCGGATCCGGGAGCTCGGGGCCCTCGGCGCCGCGGGCGATCTCTTCGCCGACGGCTCGCTCGGCTCGCACACCGCCCATCTGCACGCCCCGTACACGGATGCCGGCCACACCGGCGTCGGGCACCTCGACGCCGAGGCCGTCGCCGCCCATGTCGCCGCCTGCACCGAAGCCGGACTCCAGGCCGGCTTCCACGCCATCGGGGACGCGGCCCTGACCGGCGTCGTCGACGGTGTACGGGCCGCCGCCGAGCGCATCGGCCTCGACCGGATCCGGGCCGCCCGGCACCGCGTCGAGCACGCCGAGATGCTCACCGAGCAGACCATCGCCGGCTTCGCCGACCTGGCCCTGACCGCCTCCGTCCAGCCCGCCTTCGACGCGGCGTGGGGCGGTGCGGACGGCATGTACGCCGCCCGGCTGGGCGTCGACCGGGCGCGCACCCTCAACCCGTACGCCGCGCTGCTCAAGGCCGGGGTCCCGCTCGCCCTAGGCTCCGACAGCCCGGTCACCCCGCTCGACCCCTGGGGCACCGTGCGGGCCGCCGTCTTCCACCGCACCCGCGCCCATGGCATCTCCGCCCGCGCCGCGTTCACCGCCCACACCCGCGGCGGCTGGCGCGCCATCGGCCGGGACGACGCGGGCGTCCTGGTGCCCGGCGCGCCCGCCGACTACGCGGTCTGGCGCACCGGCGAACTGCTCGTCCAGGCGCCCGACGAGCGGGTGGAGCGCTGGTCCACCGACCCCCGCTCCGGCACCCCCGGCCTGCCCGATCTCACCCCCGGCAACGACCTCCCGGTGTGCCTGCGCACGGTCGTCGGCGGGCGGACGGTCTTCGGGCCGCCGAACGAGTGACATCGCGCAGGCAGGTGCCACCACGGACCGTGCTTGCTGCTCCTTGGCCCCCATGCGGGCGCTCGCGGCTGACCTGGGGCGACGCGAAAACGACGCAGGCGGAGCACCTGTTGACAGCAGGCGGTCGGCGGCCGGTAGGTTCGGCCGAGTCCACCACAGGACGTCCGACCGGTAGATCCTCCGCGCAGTCGTCGAACGCAGCTGGGCCATGGGGCGGTGCGCCACTGGGGCACACCGCCACTGGGAGCCAGGTCCAGGACCCGCGGCACGGGGCGACGGAAGGTTTCGGCCGGCCGGCGGGTGCGACCCGGGTGGGGCCCGGACGCTCAGTAGACAACGGCTCTCGGTCGACCCGCAGCCAGCGGGTCCCAGGTCGGCCCGAAGGGCGCCGGGCCCCTATCCGCACCGCACCGCCTCCTCGCCCTCCCCGGATGCCCCTTCACCTTTTGTGCACCCCGCATCCGTAACCCCGGCCTCCCGATGTACGGTCAGCTCACCACCACGACCTGCAAGGAAGGCTCGCGACGTGCCATCGGGCTCCGACACCACCGAAGAAGCCGTCAGCGGCAGCACGCCCGACGGCCCGGTGCCCCCCGCCGGGACGGGCTCCCCGGCCGCCGCGCCCGTACGCCCCGGCCGCGCCCGGCGGCTCGCCGCACTGGCCCGCCGTGAGGCGCCGCGCACCGGCCTCGCGGTCGTCGCCGGTCTCCTGCTCGGACTCGCCTTCCCGCCGTACGACCTGTGGCCGCTGTCCCTGGTGTCCGTCGCCGCGCTGTCGCTGCTGACCCGCGGCCGGACCGCCCGCCAGGGCGCCTGGACGGGCTTCGCGTTCGGGCTGCCGTTCTTCCTGATCCTGCTGAAGTGGCTGCATGTCATCGGCTGGGACGCGGTGGTGGGCCTCTCGATCGCCGAGGCGTTCTTCCTGGCGCTGCTGGGCGCGGCGCTCGCCGTCACCTCCCGGCTGCCGGCCTGGCCGGTGTGGGCCGCCTGCCTGTGGGTCGCCGAGGAGTGGGCCCGCGACCGGCTGCCGCTCGGTGGCTTCCCGTGGGGCCGGCTGGCGTTCGCCAACACCGGCTCGCCGTTCACCCCGCTCGCAGCGCTCGGCGGCGCCCCGTTGGTGACCTTCGCCGTCGCGCTGGCCGGGGCACTGCTCGCCGCCTGTGCCGCCACCCTCTGGGGGCTGCGCGGGAACGGGTCGCTGCGCCGGGCCGTGCCGGCCATCGAGGCGTTCGGGCTCGCCGCCGCGGTCGCCGCGGCCGGTGTGCTGGTGCCCGTGCCCACCGAGGCCGACGACACCGTTGACATCGCTGTCGTCCAGGGCAACGTCCAGTCACCCGGGATGGACTTCCTGGGCCGCCCCATGATGATCACCGACAACCACGCCACCGCCACCGAGAAGCTCGCCGCGGACGTGAAGGCCGGCCGGGTCAGGAAGCCGGACCTGGTCATCTGGCCGGAGAACTCCTCCGACCTCGATCCGTTCAAGTACCCGCAGGCGTACGACCGGATCGACGAGGCCGTGAAGGCCATCAACGTGCCCGTCCTCGTGGGCGCCCTGGTGGATCACCCCACCAAGGAGGGCTATGTCTTCAACGAGGGCATCGTCTGGGACCCGAAGAAGGGGCCGGGCGCCTCCTACACCAAGCAGCACCCGGTGCCGTTCGGCGAGTACGTGCCGTTCAAGGAGCAGCTCAGCAAGATCATCACGCGCTTCCAGCGGGTGACCCGCAACTTCTACCCCGGCGACCACACCGGGGTGCTCAAGGTCGGCCCCGCCCGGCTCGGTGACGTCATCTGCTTCGAGGTCGCCTACGACCAGATCGTCCACGACACCGTCAACGCCGGCGCCCGCGCCCTGGTCGTCCAGACCAACAACGCCACCTACGGCCGCACCGGCCAGCCCGAGCAGCAGCTGGCGATGTCCAAGCTGCGCGCCGTCGAACACGGCCGCGCCGTGGTCACCGCCGCGACCAGCGGAATCAGCGCGGTGGTCGCCCCGGACGGCACGATCACCCACCGGATCCCGGAGTTCACCCAGGGCGTGGTCTCGGCGCGGATTCCGCTGCGGGACGAAACGACGCTCGCCGACCGCGTCGGAGCCGCTCCGGAGTGGGCGCTCGCTATCGTGGGCCTTCTGTCCTGCGCCGCCGCGGCAGTCATCGGCCGGCGTGGGCGTACGAAGGATGAGAAGGGGCAGCAGTGACAGACGGTCAGCGGCAGTACGGTCCGCTCGGCACCACCTTGGTGATCATTCCGACGTACAACGAGGCGGAGAACATCAAGCCGGTCGTCTCGCGGGTGCGGTCCGCCGTCCCTGAGGCGCATGTCCTGGTCGCGGACGACAACAGCCCCGACGGCACCGGCAAGCTGGCCGACGAGCTGGCCGCCGAGGACGACCAGGTCCACGTCCTGCACCGCAAGGGCAAGGAAGGGCTCGGCGCCGCCTATCTCGCGGGCTTCCGGTGGGGCATCGACCACGGCTACGGCGTGCTGGTCGAGATGGACGCCGACGGTTCGCACCAGCCCGAGGAGCTGCCCCGGCTGCTCACCGCCCTCAAGGGCGCCGATCTCGTCCTCGGCTCGCGCTGGGTGCCCGGCGGCCGTACCGTCAACTGGCCCAAGTACCGCCAGCTGATCTCCCGCGGCGGCAGCACCTACTCCCGGCTGGCGCTGGATCTGCCGCTGCGCGACATCACCGGCGGCTACCGGGCCTTTCGCGCGGAGGCCCTCAAGGGCCTGGGCCTGGACGATGTCGCCTCCCAGGGCTACTGCTTCCAGGTCGACCTCGCCCGCCGCGCCGTGCAGGCCGGCTATCACGTCGTCGAGGTCCCGATCACCTTCGTCGAGCGCGAGTACGGGGACAGCAAGATGAGCCGCGACATCGTCGTGGAGGCGCTGTGGCGCGTCACGGCCTGGGGCGTCGGCTCACGGGTGGACAAGATCCGCGGCCGCTGACGCCCGGCCCGCCACCGCCCGGCCGCCGGGAGTTGATCTCTCCGGCGACCCTTGGGAAAGGCGGCCGGACGGGCCAGGCACACTTGAGTCATGACGTTCGGAGCCACGCCATCGCCGAGTCCCCGCCCGCCCCAGCGTTCGCGCGCCCGTAGGTTCGTCCCCTTGGGCATCGCCGCCTGGATGGTGCTGGAGATCTGGCTGCTGACCGTCGTCGCCGGTGCCACCAACGGTCTGACGGTGCTGCTCCTGCTGGTCGCCGGAGTGATCGTCGGCGGTTATGTGATCAAGCGGGCCGGCCGTCGCGCCTGGCGGAACCTCACCGAGAGCTTCCAGACCGCCGGCGATCCGGCCGCGGCCGGCGACTCCCCGGCCGGCAACTCCTCGTCCGGCAACGGGAGATCCGGCAACGCCAAGTCGGGCAGCGGCAAGTCGGGCAGCGGCAATACGCTCCCCATGGTCGGCGGGCTGCTGCTGATGCTGCCGGGGCTGGTGTCCGACGCCCTGGGGCTGCTCTGCCTCTTCCCGCCGGCCGGGAAGCTGATGCAGCGCCGCGCCGAGAAGCTGCTGTCCCGGCGGGCGGGCTACGCCCCGGGCTCGTTCGGTGACGCGTTCCAGCAGGCCCGGATGCACCGGCCGGACGGCAAGGTCGTACAGGGCGAGGTCATCCGCGACGACGAGCCGCCGGCCCCGCGCCGCCAGGATCCGCCGCTGACGGGGTGAGCGGCTGACCGGCTGAGCACGTCGGCCGGCCGCGCAGACGAACAAAGGCCGGGGCCACTGCGTGATGCAGTGGCCCCGGCCCTTGTGTGCTTGCTTGGCGCAGGTCCGTTGTCAGGCGGACTTGCGGTTGCTGTCGCGCGGATGCACGGCGATGTTCATGGTGCCGGAGCGCAGGACGGCCAGCCTCTCGGCCAGCACCTCCTCGAGCTCCTCGCGGGTGCGCCGCTCCATGAGCATGTCCCAGTGCGTACGCGCGGGCTTACCCTTCTTCTCCTCGGGGCCGTCGCCATCCACCAGAAGAGAGGGTGCACCGCATACCTTGCACTCCCACTCCGGCGGAATCTCGGCCTCAACCGAGAACGGCATCTCGAATCGATGTCCGTTCTGGCATGCGTACTCCACCGCCTGGCGCGGGGCCAGGTCGATGCCGCGGTCGGTCTCGTAGCTGGTCACCACGAGTCGCGTGCCGCGGAGAGCTCGCTCACTCATGAATCGTGCCTCCCGGGCTTGTCGCCCACAGGACAGGTGTCGCTGTCGTCGTCATCCGGTCAACGTCCGGTCGGCGGTGAAGATTCCCGAATTCGGGATATGAGCCCACCCGTCGCCCACCACCGCCCTTGACGGAGGCGCTGTGCGCCGCTGCCTACCTTCGTGCCGCCCCTTGTTGTACCCACCGGCGCCCGGTTTGTCACATCTGGCAGCAGATGTCACCCAGCGCCTTCCATGCTTGAGCGCGCAGTAACGGTCCGCCTGGTGAGCCAAAGGCGTACACTACCGCCCCGCACGCCCGGAGGCTAAATCCGGTCAGGTACTGGATTTCCGGCCGCCGCGATGGTCCGGCCCCACACGGCCCCGCCGACGCCGGGCGAGGTGCGCCGGGCACGCCCGTCCCGTCATCCCGCCCCCGTTTGCCGCGGTGGACGGCGGACGGCCCCACGGGCGGCTCAGACCCAGAGGCCCCGCTCGGTCAGCACCGTCCGCAGCGTCTCGAGGTGATCGGTCATGATGCCGTCCACGCCGAGATCCAGGAGGGCGTTCATCCGGTCCGCGTCATTGACCGTCCAGACGTGCACCTGCATGCCCAGCGCACGCGCGGCGCGCAGGAACAGCGGATCGACGACCGGGAGGCCGGACTGCCGCTCGGGGACCTGTACGCATACCGCGCTGCGCCGCACCGCCGCGCCCAGCAGCCGGTCGAGCGGCAGCACCCCGCGGCCGTACGAGCGCAGCCGCAGCCCGGCCACCCCACGGGTGCCGAGCGAGCTCGCCATCCGCCGGCCGGCCAGGCGCTGGGCCCGTGCCACCCGGGCCTCCGAGAACGAGCCGACGCACACCCGGTCCCAGGCGCGGGTGCGGCGGAGCAGGCCCAGCAGTGGCGGCAGCGCGGCCTCGGCCTTGAGGTCGACGTTCCAGCGCGCCCCGGGGAACTCCTCCAGCAGCTCCTCGAACAGCGGCAGCGGCTCCCGGCCGCCGACCCGGGCCCGGCGCACCGCCCGCCAGGGGAGCTCTCCGATCGCGCCGCGGGTGTCCGTGACGCGGTCGAGTGTCGCGTCATGGAAGGCGACGAGCCGGCCGTCCGAAGTGGCGTGCACATCGGTCTCCAGATAGCGGTAACCGAGGCCGACCGCGTGCCGGAAGGCGGCGGCGGTGTTCTCCAGGCCCTCCGCGTGCCCGCCCCGATGGGCGAAGGGGAGCGGTCCGGGGTGGTCGAGATAGGCGTGGCGGATGCGTATCGCTGAGGTCACTCCGGCAGTATGGCGCGCTCAGGTGAAGCCTCTCCGCGGGCCACCACCGGGGACGGCTGCACGGCTGTGCCCCGGACCGCGAAGCGGCGGAGGAAGAACTGCGCCAGGGGGCCGATGGCCAGCGCGTAGACGACCGTGCCGACGCCGACGGACCCGCCGAGCGCGAAGCCGGCCGCCAGCACCGTCACCTCGATGCAGGTCCGCACCAGCCGCACCGGACGGCCGGTCCGCCGGTGCAGGCCGGTCATCAGGCCGTCGCGCGGCCCCGGGCCGTAGTCGGCGGAGATGTACAGCCCGGTCGCGGCGCCGTTCAGGAGGACGGCGCCCGCCAGCAGCGGGATACGGGCGCCCAGCGAATCCAGCTCCGGCACCCAGGCCAGCGTCGCGTCCATCACCAGGCCGAGGACCACCACATTGGACACCGTGCCCAGGCCGGGGCGCTGGCGCAGCGGGATCCACAGCAGCAGGATCAGCGCGCCGGAGACGATGGTGACCGTGCCGATCGTCAGCCCCGTATGGCGGGATATGCCCTGGTTCAGCACGCTCCATGGCTCCAGCCCCAGCTCGGCCCGCAGCATCAGACCCATGCTCACGCCGTACAACGTCAGCCCCGTATAGAGCTGCACCAGGCGGCGCACCAGCAGGCCCCTCCCCGGGCCGGACTCACTGATCATGGACACGACTTTTCCCCCTCCTGGCAGGATTGGACCGACGCATGACACCATGTGGCGTGTCCGGGCTCGGGAAGTAGAGCCAATTCGGGGAAGGTGGACTGATCTTCATGGCTCAGTGGACTTCAGCGGTTGGTGCGCCCCAACTCGCCCGGCTGCTCCGGTCGCAGGACCCGCGCGATGCCCAACTCGCGGTCGGCGGCCGCCGGTTGCCGGCTTATCGCAGCCTCGCCGACGGCGTGCGCCTGCTCGTACTGGAAGGCCGGATACCGGTCGCCGCCCGGCTGCCGGCCGAGCGCGAACTGGCCGCGGCCTTCGGCGTCAGCCGCACCACCGTCGCCGCCGCCTATGAAGCGCTGCGCGCCGAGGGGTTCCTGGAGTCCCGGCGCGGCTCGGGGAGTTGGACCGCCGTCCCGGCCGGCAATCCACTGCCCACCCGCGGTCTGGAACCACTGCCCCCGGAAGCCGCCGGCTCCATGATCGACCTCGGCTGCGCCGCCCTCCCGGCCCCCGAACCCTGGCTCACCCGCGCCGTCCAGGGCGCCATGGCCGACCTCCCGCTCTACTCCCACACGCATGGTGACTACCCGGCCGGGCTGCCCGTCCTGCGGCAGGCCCTCGCGGACCGCTACACCGCCCGCGGTATCCCCACCATGCCGGAACAGATCATGGTGACCACCGGCGCGATGGGCGCCGTCGCCGCGATCTGCCGGCTCTGTACCGGCCCCGGCGAGCGGGTGGCCGTCGATTCGCCGTCGTACGCCAACATCCTCCAGCTGATGCGGGACGCCGGCGCCCGGCTCGTCCCGGTCGCCCTCGGGGACAAGCTCGCCGGCTGGGACATCCCCGTCTGGCGCCAGGTGATGCGCGACGCGGCCCCCCGTATGGCCTATGTCGTCGCCGACTTCCACAACCCCACCGGCACCCTCGCCACCGAGGACCAGCGCCGTCGCCTCGTCGACGCCGCCCGGTCGGCCGGCACCCTGCTCGTCGTCGACGAGACCATGACCGAGCTCCGGCTGGACGAGGACACCGAACCACCCCGGCCGGTCTGCGCGTTCGACCCGGCCGGCAGTGCGGTGATCACCGTCGGCTCGGCGAGCAAGGCGTTCTGGGCCGGGATGCGGATCGGCTGGGTGCGCGCCGCCCCCGACATCATCCGCAGCCTGGTCGCCGCCCGCGCCTACTCCGACCTGGGCTCACCGGTCCTCGAACAGCTCGCCATCGCCTCGCTCCTGGAGACCGGCGGCTGGGAGCAGGCCATCGGCATCCGCCGCGAGCAGGCCCGGGAGAACCGCGATGCGATCGTCGAGGCGCTGCACCGGCATCTGCCCGACTGGGAATTCAGCGTGCCCCGCGGCGGCCTCACCCTCTGGGCACGGACCGGCGGACTCTCCGGCTCCCGGATCGCGGAGGCGGGGGAGCGGCTCGGCGTCCGGGTGCCCTCCGGCCCGCGATTCGGCGTCGACGGCGCCTTCGAGGGCTTCGTACGGCTGCCGTTCACGGTCAGCGGGGCGGTCGCCGACGAGGCCGCGGTCCGGCTGGCCGGCGCCGCGCGACTGGTGGCGACGGGTGCGCCGGTGGAGGCGGAGCTGCGGCACACGTTCGTGGCCTGACGGCGCGCCCCGGCCCCCGTCTTTCCGGGCGGCAGCCCGGTTGCGGAGCCGGTCCGTCTTGAGGAGCCGGTCCGCCCCACCGGACGGAGGAGCTCACCCCTCCGCTCGCACGGCCTCCACCGACCCCTTGAGCCCCCGGGGCTCGCCCGACTCCTTGAGGACCCGGGGCTCGCCGCCCTTGTCGGTGCGCACCCGCGCGCTCGCGCCCACCGGTTCGGCCACGGATCCGTCCTCCGTGGCCTCCGGCGCCGCCTCGGCCGCCGCGGTCCCGTCGTCCGCTCCCGCCCCGTCGGCGCATGCGGACGGGCCGGCCGCCCCCGCCTTGCCGACGTCCACCCGCTTGCCGCCGGTCACCGGCTCGCCGGTCCCCGCCCCGTCGGCCGGGACGGTGTGCTCCGGCAGCAGCGCCGTGACCGCCTCCCGGTGTGCCTGGCCGGTGGCTTCGTCGAGCGGATCCGGCGTGGCCGGCACCTGGAGCCGCAGGACGGGTGCGTTCCCCAGCCGCGCATAGCCGCGGCCCGGCGGCACCTGTGCCGGCGGTGTGGTGTGCGGCGGGGCCCCCAGCACCGCCCGGACCTCCTCCGCCGTGGCGGGACCGAGCACCACCCGCGCCTTGGTGTGCGCCCGCACCGGATCGCTCAGCAGCTCGGCGGTCTCGAACTGGTCGGCCACGACCACCGTGACCTGGGCGGCCCGGCCGTGCCGCAGCGGCACCTGAAGCCATTGCTGCGGATCGTCCCGCTCCTCCGCGACCGCGACATGGGACAGCGCCGTCGGACGGTCCGCGATGATCCACAGCGGCCGCCGGGTGTCGTCCGGCGCCGCCCCGCCGGCCTGCCGTGCCCGGTTCCCCGCGATCAGCCGCCGCTCGGTCTCGTGCGACGCCCACTCCAGCGTCGCCAGCGCCCCCGCCAGCCCGCTCTCCACCCCGAGCACGCCCCGGCGGCCGACCAGACACCCGTACTCCCCGGTGCCGCTGCCGTCGATGACCAGTACATCGCCGTGCTGGAGCGCCTGGAGGGCGATCGAACGCAGCAGTGTCGTGGCGCCGGTCCCCGGCTGCCCCAGGACGAGCAGATGCGGTTCGGTGGAGCGCTGCCCGGTCCGCCAGACCACCGGCGGGGCATCCCGGGTCTCCTCCCCGCCGGTGACCGGCAGGGTCCGCTGTACGGAGTCCGGGTCGGTGAACCCGAGCACCGTCTCGCCCGGCGAGGTGACGAAGCGCTGGGCGGCGATATCCGTGGGCAGCGCCTCCAGCACGGTCAGCGTGAGCTGATTGGCCAGCTCGTCCCAGGTGAAGCGGTACTCCCGGCCCCGGCCGGCCTTGGCGTACAGCACCTGCTCGATGCGGACCCGGGACCGGTCCTCACCGTCGGTGAAGTACGCCGGGTACTTCAGCTGGAGTCGTTCCAGCCGCCCGCTGTCGTCGAAGGCGTACTCGGCGAAGGCCCGCTCCCAGTCACCGCCGTGCGCATACAGCGGGCTGGGGTCACCCTCGGCGGAGAGGTAGGGCACCAGCGCCTCGTACAACGCCCGCAGCCGCTCGGTCTCGGCCTCGCTGGGGCCGGTCACCACGGGCGTACGCTCCCGCCCCGCCCAGGCCCCCGCGCCCATCACCCCGATCAGGGCGAGCAGCGGCCCGTACGGCACCAGCCACACCACCAGCACACACGCGCCCACGAAGAACGCCAGCGGACCGCGCTGATCCTTGGGCGTCTGGGCCCAGCGTCCCCGGCCGGCCGCGCCCAGCCGGCGCAGCCCCCGGCCGATGGTGATCAGTGGATGGAACACATCGGAGGCGCTGTCGGCCGCGGTACGCGCGAATTCGCGGCTGCGGGCGAGCGAGGCGCTGTGTGCCATACGGGCGAGCGGTGCGCTGTTGGTCAGGATGCGGGGCAGGGGGCGCCGGGCCACATCTTCTCCTGTTGCTCGTGCGGTGGTCGTGGGGGATCGGCGGGGCTGCGGGCAGGGGACGCACACGGAGCCGCCCGGACGGGAGCCGGCCCGTTCGGGCGGGACCCGTGGCGGTGCGCCGGAAGCGGACTGCGGGACCCCCTAGATCTTGATCCCCCCGAGGAGGCTCGCCAGGCTCGCCCCGCCGGCCTTGATGCTGGGCGCGATGGCGGAGCTGGCGAGGTAGAACCCGAAGAGCGCGGAGACCAGAGCGTGGGACAACTTCAGGCCGTCTTTCCGGAAGAAGAGGAAGACGATGACACCGAGCAGGACGACGCCGGAAATGGACAGAATCATGGGGGGTTCTCTCCTGGGTGGTGGGGACGGTCACCATGAGTTCTTCCAGCCTCACAGCACGTATCAAGCCACGAAAAGCTGCAAATGGGTGATTTATCAGGGAAATTCCCTAAATGGGCGCAGCTCCAGGGCGTGCCGGGTCCCGGTGTGCTCGGCGTGTCGCGGACCGGCCCCGCCCACCCGGCACAATCGTGGGGTGTCGAAGCAGAAGAACAAGCCCCGCCGCCCCGCCGCCGTCACCCCCGCCTCGCCGTGCCCCTGCGGACGCGACGAGACCTACCGCGACTGCTGCGCCCCGTTCCATCAGGGCCATGCCACGGCCCCGACCGCGGAGCGCCTGATGCGCTCGCGCTACAGCGCCTTCGCCGTCGGTGACACCGCGTATCTGCTGCGCACCTGGCACCCCACGACCCGCCCGGCCGGCCTCGATCTCGAAGCGGCGCAGCGCTGGACCGGCCTGGACATCCTCGCCACGACGGGCGGCAGCGCCTTCCACACCGAAGGCACCGTGGAATTCCGCGCCCACTACAGCCTGCACGGCCAGGCCGACAGCCAGTACGAACACAGCCGCTTCGTCCGCGAGGGCGGCCAGTGGGTCTATCTCGACGCGCTGCCGTCGGCGTAGCCCTCACCCGTCGGGGCGGGCCCGTCCCCGTGCTCGCAACGGCCGGCCCCGGTCACCGTCCGCCGCGCAGCTGGTCGATCTCGCGGCGGTCGCGCTTGGTGGGACGGCCGGTGCCGCGGTCGCGGTGCCCGGCCACCGGAATCTCCTCGCGCGGCGGGGGCGGCGGGCTGTTGTCGATGAAGCACTCCGCGGCGATGGCCGCGCCCACCCGCTTGCGCACCAGCCGCGAGACGACCACGATCCGCTCCCGGCCCGCGTGCCGCAGCCGCACCTCGTCACCGTTGCGCACGCCATGGGCCGGCTTCACCCGCTCCCCGTTGACCCGTACGTGCCCCGCGCGGCAGGCGGCCGCGGCCAGCGAGCGCGTCTTGGTGAGCCGTACGGACCAGATCCAGCTGTCGATGCGGGTGGTCCCCTCGTCTGAAGCCATACCAAGACTCTAGAACGGCCGCCCGCCGGTGGGGCGGCCCGACGGCCCTACGCGGACGACCTCTTGCCCGTCTTCTTGGCCGCGGTCTTTTTGGCGGCGGTCTTCTTGGCGGTGCTCTTCGACGCGGTGCCTTTCGATGCGCTCTTCGATGGGGTCTTCGTCGACGTGCTCTTCCGGGAAGTACCGGCGGATGCGGTCTTCTTGGCCGTCGACGTGCCCCTCGCCCGGCCGCCGGCCGCCTTCGGGGCGGCCGCCGTCTTCTTCGCCGGAGTCTTCTTCGCGGCGGCCGGGGCGGTCTTCTTGCCCGTGGCCTTCTTGGCCGCCGCGCCGCTCTTCTTGGCGGCGCCCCGCTCCGCCTCGCCCTTCTTCGCCGTCTTCCGCCCCCGTATGGGCGTCACGGACGCCGACTCCGCCTCCGTATCGGCCTCCCCGCCGCCCCGTGCCGCCCGCACGCTCTTCTCCAGCGCCGCCGTGAGATCGATGACCTGGGCGCCGGAGGCGGCCGACGCGGCGGGGGCGACCGGTTCGCCCTCCAGCTTGGCGGCGACCAGCTCCTCGACGGCCTCGCGGTAGTCGTCGTGGAGTTCGGCGGGGTCCAGCTCGCCCAGGGAGTCCATCAGGGTCTCGGCCAGCGTCAGCTCGTTCTCGCGGAGCTCGACATCGTCGGGGGCCACACCGGTGACGGGCCGGATCTGATCGGGCCACAGCAGCGTATGCATCACCAGCGCCCCGTCGTGCGCCCGCAGCATCGCCAGCGACTCCCGCCCCCGCATCGCCACCTTGCCGATCGCGACCTTGCGATGGTCCTCCAGCGCCTCCCGCAGCAGCGCATACGGCTTGGTGGCGGCCGCCCCGTTGGGCCCCAGGTAGTAAGCCTTGTCCATCTGGAGCGGGTCGATCTCGTCGGGGTCGGCGAACGAGAGGATCGACAGAGTCTTGGCGGTGGGCATCGGCAGCCGGGACAGATCGTCGTCGGTGATCGGCACGATGGTGTCGTCGCCCGGCGCCTGATAGCCCTTGCCGACCTCCTCGTTCGGGACTTCCTCGCCGTCCAGCTCACAGATCTTCCGGTACTGGATCTGCGCGCCGTCCTTCTCGTGGATGCGCACGAAGGACACCGACGAGGTGCGGTCGGTGGCGCTGTAGGTCTTCACGGGGATGGTGACCAGACCGAACGATATGGACCCATTCCATATAGAACGCATATTTCATCCCTTGTGTGGGATTCTCATCGTATGTCGCCGATCACCGTCGTGGAGGGGCGGCGCCTCTCGCTGACCAACCTGGACAAGGTCCTCTATCCCGAGACCGGCACCACCAAGGGCGAGGTGCTGCACTACTGCACCACCACGGCAGGCCCGCTGCTCGCCCACCTCCACGACCGGCCGCTGTCCTTCCTGCGCTACCCCGACGGGCCGGACGGCCAGCGCTTCTTCGCCAAGAACGTGCCGCCCGGCACGCCCTCCTGGGTGACGACGTGCGAGGTCCCCCATTCGAGGTCCGGGCCCACCCGGCAGGTCCTGCTCCAGGACCTGCCCGCGCTCGTCTGGGCCGCGAACCTGGTCGTCGAGCTGCACACCCCGCAGTGGACGCGGCAGGCACCGGGCGTGGCCGACCGGCTCGTCTTCGACCTCGACCCCGGCGCCCCGGCCACCATCGTGGAGTGCTGCACCGCGGCGCAGTGGCTGCACGACCGGCTGGCCGCCGACGGCCTCGATGTCTACGCCAAGACCAGCGGCTCCAAGGGCCTGCACCTCATCGTGCCCGTCGAGCCCACCCCGTCCGAGCGGACCACCGCGTACGCCAGAAGCCTCGCCGTCGAGGCCGCGGCGGCCCTCCCGGACCTGGTCGTGCACAAGATGACCAAGGCGCTGCGCCCCGGCAAGGTCTTCATCGACTTCTCCCAGAACGCCGCCGCCAAGACCACCGCGGTGGCCTACACCCTGCGCGCCCGTGCCACCCCCACCGTCTCGGCCCCGGTCACCTGGGACGAGATCGCCGACTGCACCGACCCGCGGCAACTCACCTTTCTCTTCGACGAGATCGAGCCCCGCTGCGCCCGCCACGGCGATCTGCTCGCCCCGCTCCTCGATCCGGACCGCGCCCGCCCGCTGCCCACCGCGGCCCCCCGTCGGCCGGGAACGGCCCGGGGCGAGCCCCGGGCCGGTGGCGGGCCGGCCGGCCGCTCACACCGCGTGCGGCCGCGGCCATGAGGCGCGCGCGGCGGTCCCCAGCCAGTTGATGACGGCACCGGCCGTGGTGTCGCCCAGGGCCGCGATCTGCGCCAGGGCGGCCAGGTCCCCGTCCGTCGGGGCGACACCGGCCGCGGTCAGCGCGGCCTGGAGGTCCTGCCGCCGGCGATCGGGCAGGGCCACCGGCCCCTGCCGCTGCTCCTGGGGGCGCGGCGGCAGGAACGGCCGGTCCTGCGGCTGCGGCGGGCCGAACGGAAGCCGGTCCTCCGGGCGCGGGGGCGGCAGCACGGGGTCCACGCGGGACGGGGGCGGCGCCCCCAGCGAATCCGTGGGCGCGCCGAGGCGTTCCTCGGGGCGCGGGGGAGCGAGCACATAATCCGGCGTCACGCCGTACGGCGGGGGAGTGGGGCGAAAGTGCGCCATGGGGCCTCCACAACTCACGGTCCGAAGAATCCAGGGGATTCGGAGAATGCGGCTGTCACTTCTCCGGAAGCCGGGCGGCGCCTGTTCGGTTGCGCAGGGCGCGTGGGTTCACCCGATGAGCCCAAGGGGTGCCGCCGTCCTCGTTACGGTGGCCGGATGCCGCGACGTGACGAAGCACCGCACCTGTACTGGAACCACAATGTGCACTACCACCGGCTGGTGCTCGATGCGGTGCCGGACGGGTGCGGCCGGGCGCTGGACGTCGGCTGCGGCGACGGGCTGCTGGTCCGCAAGCTGGCGGAGCGGATCCGCGAGGTGACCGGGGTGGACCGTTCGGCCGCGATGGTGCGGTTGGCCCGCCGGCGCAGTGCACAGGTCCCGAACGCCGCGTTCGTCGAGGCCGACTTCATGGCGCCGGACGGTCCCCCGTCCGGCGGTTTCGACTTCCTCACCGCCGTGGCGGTCGTCCATCACCTGGACTTCGCCGGCGCGGTCCACCGGATGGCCGAACTGCTCACCCCGGGCGGCCGCCTCGTCCTCGTCGGGCTCGCCAGGAACCGGACGCCCCTGGACTGGGCCATCAGCGGCGCCGGTGTTCCCGCGGCCCGTTTCCTGGCCCGGCGCCACGGTGGCAAGACCGGGCCGCCGGAGATGCCGATGCTGGACCCGGCCATGGCCTGGGGCGAGGTCCGGCTGGCCGCCCGGGAGTGTCTGCCGGGCAGCCGCTTCCGCCGCCATCTGCTGTGGCGCTATTCGCTGGTGTGGGACAAACCGCGTCATTGAACACCGCGCAGGGAGCCGGTACTTCGGGGGCGGGGCCGGGCCGGCGGGCCGAATGCATTCAACGTACCGACGGCGCACGACCGTTGGTGAACCGGCGGCATTTTCGGGGGAATTCGGTGATTGCCACGGGGTGGACACATAACTCTCCCCTGGTGTTCACACTGTGGTGATTACCGCGATGGAAAGCTGCTGATGGCCGCTCCCAACGGCCGGTGCCGGTCGTGCCCCACATTTTCACGACTCGGCACCACAATTCGGGGAGAGGACACCCCTCGTGGACAACAAACGCGTGACCCGTCGCGCCCGTATCGCGCTGGCTCTCGCCGGCGGCACGGCATTGACGGCGGTGGTCGCACAGATTCCGGCGAATGCGACGGCCGGTCAGGCCGCACCGCACCGGGCCGCTGCCGCATCCGCCGCACAGCATGCGTCCCGGTCCGCCGGCACGGCTGACGGCACGTCGTATGACGACACGTACTACAAAGACGCCGAGGGCAAGACCGGCCAGGCGCTCAAGGACGCGCTGCACCAGATCATCAGCAGCACCCAGACCGGAAAGCTGACGTACGACCAGGTCTGGGACGCCCTCAAGGAAACCGACCAGGACCCGGACAACAGCGACAACGTCATTCTGCTGTACACCGGCCGCTCGCAGAGCAAGAACGCCAACGGCGGCAACCCGGACGACTGGAATCGTGAGCACGTCTGGGCGAAGTCCCATGGCGACTTCGGCACCGACACCGGCCCCGGTACGGATATCCACCATCTGCGCCCGGAGGATGTGTCGGTCAACAGCATCCGCGGCAACAAGGACTTCGACAACGGTGGAACGAAGGTCGACGAGGCGCCCGGAAACAACACCGACGACGACTCCTTCGAGCCCCGAGACGCGGTCAAGGGCGATGTCGCCCGCATGATCCTGTACATGGCCGTCCGTTATGACGGGGGCGACGGATTCGCCGATCTGGAGCCCAATGACAAGGTCGACAACGGCACCCAGCCGCATATCGGCCGGCTTTCCGTCCTCAAGAAGTGGAGCGAGCAGGACCCGCCGGACACCTTCGAAAAGCACCGCAACCAGGTGATATTCGACAAGTACCAGCACAACAGGAACCCGTTCATCGACCACCCCGAATGGGTCGGCGAGATCTGGTAGCCCTTCCGGCCGGGCCCGGCGGTCATTCCGCCGGGCCCGGCCCACCGCCTACGGCAGTCGGGGCGCTCACGCACCGGATGGAGTAGGCCAACCAGCGCCCGGCCGCGGTCGTTTTTAGCGTGGGCCACATGTCTAGCGTGAGTTGGGCCTCCGTCAGAGTCGTTACCGCCGCCACTGTTTGTGCCGCGAGCCTGTGGGCCGTGCCCGGCCCGGCAGCCGCCGATGGCCCGCACGGCATCGACGACCTGCGGCCCGCGGCGCACACGGCCGAACCGGCCGAGGCCGAAAGCCGGCTGGACGGGCGCGGAGTGCGGTTCCGGCCCCGGCCGGACGTGCCCGAGCTGCCCGAGGTCACCGCCCTGTCGTGGATGGTGACGGACCTGACGAGCGGCAAGGTCCTCGCCGCCAAGGACGCCCACCGGCCGCTGCCACCCGCCAGCACCCTCAAGACCCTCTTCGCCCTGACGGTGCTGCCGAAGTTCTCCCAGGGGGAGGTGCACACCGTCTCCTTGGAGGACCTGGCCGGGATCGAGTCGGGCAGCTCCCTCGCCGGCCTCAGGGAGGACATGCCCTACCAGGTCGCCGACCTGTGGCGCGGTGTGTTCCTCAGCTCGGGCAGCGATGCGGTGCACACCCTGGCCAGCATGAACGGCGGCTGGCGCAAGACCATCGACGATATGCAGGAGACCGCCCGCCGCCTCGGCGCCCGCGACACCCGGGTGGCGTCCGCGGACGGCTTCGACACGCCGGGACAGGTCTCGTCCGCCTACGATCTGACGCTCTTCGGGCAGGCCGGGCTGACCAATCCGGACTTCGCCCACTTCGCCTCGACGAAGCGGGCCCAGCTCCCGGAGGACGGCGGCCCGGACGCGTTCACCATCCAGAACACCAACCGGCTGCTGGTCGGCTCACACGGCGTCAGACCGTACGAGGGCCTGATCGGGGTGAAGAACGGCTACACGACCCATGCCGGCAACACCCTGATCGCCGCCGCCCGGCGCGACGGCCGGACGCTGCTGGTCACCCTCATGAATCCGCGGTCCGGCGGCCGGAACGCCGTCTACGAGGAGACCCGCGCCCTGCTGGACTGGGGGTTCGAGGCGGCCCCCCGGGCCGCGGCCGTGGGGGTGCTCCCCGCCATGGAGCCCGATGAGGTCACCGGTGAACCGCGGCCCGTCGCCCACCGGCCGGTGCCGCTGCACAAGGCGGGGATCGGACAGCCGGACGGCGCGCCGTTCACGCGGTACTGGTGGTTCCTGTCCGCGGCCGGCGCGGTCGGGGTCATCGGCGCCGCCGGGCTCGGTACCGCGCTGTGGCGGCGCCGGCGCACCGCGCGCGCGAACGCGGGCGGCGAGTCCGGGTCCGGGGGCGGGTCCGAGTCCGGGTCCGCCTGAGGCCGTCCCCGCGGCGCCGGCCGTCGTACATCCATCCGATCGGTCAGGGATACGGAGGACAGCCGATGGCCTTGCCCGGTGAAGGGCGACGCGTCAGCCACGGTTGTGCGGCCTGCCGGGCGTTGCTCGGTGTAGCGTCCTGATCAGCTGTCGTGGTTCCGAAGTGCCGGACGCCCGTGTCGCCTTCACGGGCGTCCTTGCTGTGTAGCGCGTCTCCGGGCCAGGGCGATCACCTCCGGGTTCCGCAGCACGCGGAAGCCGATTCGAGCCCATTGAACGAAGGAGACGGAATATGGCTTCCGGCACAGTGAAGTGGTTCAACTCGGAGAAGGGCTTCGGTTTCATCGCCCAGGACGGCGGCGGCGCCGACGTCTTCGCGCACTACTCGAACATCGACGCCACGGGCTTCCGCGAGCTTCAGGAGGGCCAGAAGGTGACCTTCGAGGTCACCCAGGGCCACAAGGGCCCGCAGGCGGAGAAGATCCGGCTGGCGTAGGTCCGGCCGACTCGCCCCTCGGTGCCCGCTCCCGACCCCCGGGGCGGGCACCGTCGTGTGGCGCGCGGCCCGGACGGACCACGCGGTGCTCATCCGTACGGCGTAAGCGGTGGGGCGGCGGTGACCGCCACCGGTTCAGGGCCGTGCTTCAGGGCCGCGGCGGCTGATCCGGGCCCTGCCCGCCGCCGAACTCGTCCCTGAGCTTCTCCTGGCCGGTGTCCACCTGGCCCTTGAACTTGCCCTGGCTCTTGTCGTCGGCCATGTCGCCGGCCTTGTCGATGCCCTTTTCCGTCTGGCTTTCGTGGCCCTTCAGCATGCTCTTGATCTTGTCCATCATGGACATGATGCGTCCTCCTCACGAAGGTCCCCCACGACTCCAGCATCACCCCCTCCCCGGCGATCTGCATCCGCGCGCCAGGGGCACTGCCAGGGCCCCGGCAGCCGGGCCGCCCCGTTCAGGAACCGCTCGGGACCGGGGCCTTCATCCGGTCGCTGATGAACTTGATGGAACCGGCCGCCATGCCCTTCTGGTAGTCCCAGGCGTTGTGCCGGCCGCCGGGGATGATCTGTAGGGCGTGTGGATCGGGCCCTTGCCGTAGGTCTGCCGGAAGCGGCGGATGGGGTCGGTGACCTTGGTGGACTCCCGGGAGCCGGCCTGGAAGGCGAGATAGACGTCCGGACCGCCGTTGCGCAGCAGGCGCTGGGCGAGCTTCGCCGGATCGTTCGCGTCCTTCTCCGTCTGGTGGCCCGCCCACAACGGCGAGTCGGGCGCCAGATCCGGGCCGCTGGCTATCGCCGCCTTGAACTTGTCCGGGTGCTTCAGCACCGACTTGAGCCCGGCGAAGCCGCCCGAGGACGACCCCATGAAGGCCCAGCCGTCGCGGGACTTGAAGGTACGGAAGTTGGCCCGGGCCAGCTGGACGACGTCCTCCGTCAGCCAGGTCCCCATCTTCTGGCTGCCGGGAATGTCACTGGCGTCGTGGTACCGGGTGTCCGGATTGAGCATCGGCATCACCACGAGGAACGGCAGGCTCTTGCCCTCCGCGGTCCACCGGGTGATGTTCTCCGGTAGCTCGATGTCGCCGCCGACCCAGTAATTCGTGACCCCGCCGGGCTCCTTGGGGCTGCCCAGGCCGCCCGGCAGGGCTATCAGCACCGGAAATCCGCTCTTGGCGTATTTCGGGTCCCCGTATTCCTTGGGAGCCCATACCCAGACGCTTCCGGTGACACCGGATTTCTGGCCGTGCAGCGTCGCCCGCGCTATATGGGTGCCGTCGTCCAGTGTCCGGGTGATCCGGAAGTCGCTCTTCGGGCCGGTCGGCATCAGGGTGTCGTCGTCGACGGGCTTGGCCCGCGCGGCGCCGTCGCCCTTCCCGCCGGGGTTGAAGTCGACCGGCTGACCGGTGTCCGAGCAGCCGGCGAGCAGCACGGAGGAGGCGGCGAGCGTCGCGGCGAGCACAACGGCGTAGGGGCGTTTCACAGAGGACTCCGCGGCTGGGTGATCACGTTCAAGTGCTCATAAAGAGGGAAAAGGGGTCCCGCGGGTTCCCTTGCCGCGAGCCGGGCCGCGGGGCTCGTCCCACCCGTATGGAGCAGCGTCTCCCGGGCGGTTTCCACGGGGCGGTCCCCGGCCCGCTCGACGGGCACGGTCCCGTGGTCCGGCCGAGAATGCAGCGGTGAGCGATGAACACCGCAGTGCCGAGGACCCCGCGCCGCGCGCCGTGCCGTGTGACGAGGAACGACGGCTCGCCAGGAAGGCGCTGGCCGGTCATGCGCGGAACGCGGACGACCTGTCGTTGTTGATGGACATGCTGGGCCTGGATCCGAGCCGTGATCCGGACCATGAGGCGGCGTACGGCCATGAGAGGGGGAGCGGGCAGGACTGTGACGGCGGCCCGGGCAGCGGGCGCGGCTCCGGACGGGAGCGGCGGGCGGAGCCGCGCCGGGACGTCCGGTCACGATGGGGCGGGCCCCGGGCGTGACCCACGCCCCGGGCGCTCCGCCCCCGTCCGGGCGCTCCCCCTCCGGCCGCTACCGGCCGCCCGCCCGGGTCAGCCGCACGGTCACGATCTGGAACGGGCGCAGCCGCATCCGCAGGGTGCTGCCCTGCCGCTCGATCGCCGGGCCGTCCTCCGTGGGGCGTTCGAGCAGATCCGTGGTGACCGCGCCGGCCGGCTCGAAGGCGGTGGTGAGGGTGGTGAGCGCCCGCCCGCCGTGTGCCTCGTGGAGGCGGACGATCACATCGCCGCTCGCGTCGTCGGCGAGCTTGACCGCGGTGATCACGGTGGCGTCATTGCCGGCCGTGACCAGCGGCGCCACCGCCGCGGCACCGGTGATCCGGCGCTCGGGCAGATTGATGCGATGGCCCTCGCGCACCGCGTCCCCGAGAGCGGCGCCCGGTACGAGGGCATGGCGGAAGCGGTGGACGCCCTGGTCGGTCTCCGGGTCGGGGAACCTCGGGGCGCGCAGCAGGGAGACCCGGACGGTCGTGGTGGTGCCCCGGTAGCCGTCCTCCCGGACCGTACGGGTGACGTCATGACCGTAGGTGGCGTCGTTGACCAGTGCGACGCCCCAGCCCGGCTCGTCGAGGTGCACGAACCGGTGGGCGCAGGTCTCGAACTTGGCGGCCTCCCAGCTGGTGTTGGTGTGGGTGGGCCGGTGGACATGGCCGAACTGGGTCTCGGCCGCATAGCGCTCGGCGTGCAGGTCCAGCGGGAAGGCGGCCTTGAGGAACTTCTCGGTCTCGTGCCAGTCGACCTCGGTGCCGAGATCCAGCCGCCGCTGTCCGCGCGCCAGCGTCAGGGTCTGCACCACCCGTGAGGCGCCGAAGGTGCGGGTGACGCGCACCGTCGCCGCCTCCCCGGACACCGCGCCGAGCACGACCTCGTCCGCGCCGGTCAGATCGGTGACGACATTGCGGTAGAAGGCATCCACGTCCCAGGCGTCCCACATGTTGGGGAAGTCCGGGTGGATCTGTAGCAGGTTCGCCGCCGCGCCGGGCGCCACCGTCTCGCGGTCGGCCACCAGGTCGTGTACGGAGACCACCAGGCCGCGGCCGTCGATCCCGATCCGCAGCAGCCCGTTGGTGAGGGTGAACCCGCCGTCGTCGCGGGGTACGGCGGAGACCTCGGGCCCCTCGTACACCGCGGGCCCCACGGCTCCCGCAGCGACGCCGCCGCGGGCGTGCGGGGCGGAGTTCACCACCAGCTCCGTCCCGCCGGTGCCGGTCAGCGCGGTCAGTGCGGCGGCGATGAGGCCCTCCAGCTCGGCGGCGACCGCCGCATAGGTCGCGGCCGCCTCGCGATGCACCCAGGCGATGGAGGAACCGGGCAGGATGTCATGGAACTGGTGGAGCAGCACGGTCTTCCAGATGCGGTCCAACTCCGCGTAGGGGTACGGGTGTTGCGCCAGCACGGCTGCGGTGGCCGACCAGAGTTCGGCCTCCCGGAGCAGCTGTTCGCTGCGCCGGTTGCCGCGCTTGGTCCTCGCCTGGCTGGTGAGCGTCCCGCGATGCAGCTCCAGATACAGCTCGCCCACCCAGACCGGCGCCTGCGGGTACTCCGCCTCGGCCTTCGCGAAGAAGTCCGCGGGCCGCTCCCACTCGACCGTCGGCGAGCCGTCCAGATCGCGCAGCCGGCGCGCCTTGGCGATCATCTCGCGGGTGGTGCCACCGCCGCCGTCGCCCCAGCCGGTCGGTGCGAGCGAGTGCCGGGCCACCCCCTTGTCCTTGAAGTTCCGTGCCGCATGGGCGATTTCCCCGCCGGCCATCTGGCAGTTGTAGGTGTCCACCGGCGGGAAGTGGGTGAAGATCCGGGTGCCGTCGATGCCCTCCCAGCGGAAGGTGTGATGCGGAAAGGCATTGGTCTGACTCCAGGAGATCTTCTGCGTCAGCAGCCATTTCGACCCCGCCGCCCGGATGATCTGCGGCAGCCCGGCGGCGAAACCGAAGGTGTCCGGCAGCCATGCCTCCTCGTTCTCCACGCCGAACTCCTCCAGGAAGAACCGCTTCCCGTGCACGAACTGCCGGGCCATCGCCTCCGACCCGGGCATATTGGTGTCCGACTCCACCCACATGCCGCCCGCCGGAACGAACCGGCCCTCCGCGACCGCCTTCTTGACCTTGGCGTAGACCTCGGGCCGGTGCTCCTTGATCCAGGCGTACTGCTGCGCCTGCGACATGGCGAAGACGAACTCCGGCTCGTCCGCCAGCAGCGCGGTCATGTTCGACGTCGTACGCGCCACCTTCCGCACCGTCTCGCGCAGCGGCCACAGCCACGCCGAATCGATATGCGCATGCCCCACCGCGCTGATCCGGTGCGCGGAGGCCCCGGCGGGCGCCGACAGCACCTCCCGCAGTGCCGCACGGGCCGCCGTCGCCGTCCCGTTGACGTCCTGGAGATCGACCGCGTCCAGCGCCCGGTCCGCTGCCCGCAGCAGCTCCCAGCGCCGTGCGCTGTCCACCGCGAGCTCGGCCATCAGCTCGCCCAGCACTTCGAGGTCCTGGATCAGCTCCCACACCTCGGTGTCGAACACCGCCAGATCCATCCGCGCCAGCCGGTACTGCGGTGTGCTGCCCGCCGTCTCCCGGTCGCCGAGCGGCGTCGGCCGGAACGGGTGGACATCGAGGATGACGGGGTTGGACGCGGCCTCCAGGTGCCATTCGACGCGCTCCCCGCCACGCACCGGGGCGCCCACCCGCACCCACTGGTTGCGCGGGTTGAGCGCCTTGACCGGGCTGCCGTCCGGCAGATACACCAGCGCCTCGCACTGGAAGCCCGGCATCCGCTCGTCGAAGCCCAGGTCCAGCACCGCCTCCACGGTGCGGCCGGCCCACTCCCGCGGCACCTCACCGCGGACCTTGAACCAGGTCGTGGCCCAGGGCGCGCCCCAGGCGTCCCCCACCGCCACCGGCGTATGGGCGGCGGCCAGGCCCTCCGCCACCGGCACGGTCTCCCGCGCTCCCGGCTCCGCTCCGGTGGGCGAGGCCCCCGTGTCCGGCGCGACCCAGGCCGCGACCTCCAGGGGAACCGATGCCGGATACAGGGCGGGCCGGATGCGCTCGTCCAGGACGCGCTTGAGGCGGGCTTCGGTCAGTGCACGGTCGTCATGCATGGGAGAGGCTCCGTAGCGTCGGGTGGGAGGGGGGAGGGGCCGGCCGGCTGAAAGCGCTTTACCAGGGGAGCTGGACCGTCGACGGCTTCGAGACGGTGAACAGTTCATGCACCGCGCGTACTTCGAGCCGGGCGGCCGGCTCGTGCCCCGCGCGCCGCAGGCCCGCGACGTAGTACGCCGTGCCGCAGGTGCCGCCGAGGAACTCCCGCCGCCCGTCCGGCAGTTGGCGGTGCAGCTCGTAGTGGCGCACCGGGCCCGTGGCGCGCCGCCAGCTCAGCCGCGCCGCGGTCGCCCCGTCCGTGGCGGCGGTCCCGGTGATCTTCAGCCCGCTCGGCGCGGCGGGGGACGCGGTGCCGTCGCGGACCGCGAGCGCCCCCAGCCGCCAGGCCACCGCGGCGCCACCCCGGCCGGTCAGCCGCACCCCCAGGGCGTACAGGGTCCCGGTGCCGACGGCACCGAGGCGCAGGGAGACGGTGCGCCAGCCGTCGCCCGGCTCCAGGGTCCCGGCCGGCAGATGGACGTACGGAGCGGGCTCGCCCGGTGCCGGGGCGTCCCGCGGTGCGACGGCCACCTCGACGGTCACCGGACCCGACGACGGATCGAGGCGATGGGTGAGGTCGAGGACGGTGGCGGCGCCGGCCGGCAGCCGGGCGGGGAACAGGTCCAGGGTCGCCGGCCGGTCGAGGGCGCCCCGCACCAGCAGACTGCTGCCACCGCGCCAGGCGTCCGCGAAGTCGAAGGACACCTCCGGGCGCCGGCCCCCGGTGCGCACCGCCCAGCGTCTCGGCGGCAGCCGGTCCTGGAGCCCGAGGTGGTTCCAGGGGGTGTCGGAGGTGGCCGCGCCGCTCTCGTACCAGCGCAGGCCGTGGCCCGTGTTGAAGGTGGTGGCGAAGGGCAGCGCGGTGAGCGTCGAACGGTCGGCGACGGCGGAGGCCGGTGCCCGCCAGCCGTCGCCCGGGCCGCCCGGCCCGGCCGGATCGAGGCCCTCGCCGCACCAGAACCGGTCGTCCGCGGCATGGAACTGGCCGGGCGTACGCCCCGCCGGCAGATGGCTGAGCGTCCACTCGGGGCGGTAGAAGCCGTACGACACGACATGGTCGCGCCCGGTGGGGAGGATCGCCTCCCAGTCCGTGGCGCTGTCCCAGCCCGCCGATTCGACATCGACCCCGGCCCACAACTCATAGCGGCCGCGGCCCAGTTCCTCCGCCAGCCGTCCCGAGTCCGCCAGCCGCCCGGCGGTCCACCGGAAGTCCAGGAACATCGAGTCGGCGACCGGCCCGGCCTCGTCCTGGAAGAACGGCCGGTTCAGCTCGTCGAGCGCGCCCTGCCAGCCGACCTGCCCGGTCCGGTTCATCGCGTCGTACCAGGTGATCCGCAGCCCGTGCCGGGCGCCCGCGGTGCGCAGGGCCCGCAGGAACGCCTGCATCTCGGCGGCCAGCGCGGCGTCGCCGCCACCGGTCTCCGCGTTGAGGAACCAGCCGTCGAAGCCGTACACCCGCGCGACCTGCACCAGCTTCGCGGCGAGCGGGAAGTGCCCGGCCGCGTCCCGCCGCACCAGATCGCGGGTCCAGCGCAGCTGCCCGCCGTAGGCGACCGGCGGGAGGAAGACCGTGCCCAGTACGGGGACGCCGTTGCGGTGGGCGGCGTCGACGACCGGTGCGTTGGGCGCCAGGATCAGGCCCTCGCCGGACGAGCCGCCCCAGAAGACCAGCTCATCGAGGTACGCCCAGTGGGTCGGCGTGTAGTAGTCAGCGGTCGCCGAGCCCTGTGACGGATTGCCGGCGGTGTGGTCGAAGGCCGCGAGCGCACTGATACGGGCCTGTCCGGCGCGGGCGGTGGTGTTCGCCGGAACCGGCGTGAACCGCTCGGCCAGCGGCACCGTCGCGGTGTTGAACGGCAGATCCCGGTCGGTCCCGGGCGTCCAGGCGGCCAGACTCCGCCAGGTGATGCCCTCGCCGGGGGTGCCCGACGGCAGCGAGTCGGGGAACCAGTACGAGGCACAGGGCCGCAAGGAGTCCACGGCGCCGGTCCGGGGCGGTCCGGCGGCCACCGCGGTGCCGTCCCCGGGGGCCGGACCGAGCAGGGTGGCCGCGGTGCCCGCGCCGGCCAGCAGCACCCGGCGGCGGGAGACGGGGAACGGTGGCCGGTTCATGAGCTGCTCCTCCGGTGGGGGGCGGCCGGTGACGAGCGGCGCCGGGGCCGGGCGATGTCCTCGGGTGTGCAGACCTCGGTGATGCCACGGGACGTCAGATGTGCGGTGTCGGCGGCGAGTTCGGCCAGGACGAGGGCGGGCCGGGCCCCCTGGGCGGTGAGCTCGGCCCAGGCATCGAAGACCGGGCCGCCCGGTGCGCACGCCGAGCGGCGGGGCGCTCCCTCCGCCCCGCCGGCATCGACGGTCAGCGCGGTGCCGCGGACCGGCGGCCGGTGGGTGCGCCCGCGCAGCTCCGTGATCAGCGCCGCGAGGGCCCGCCCGGCCGGCTTGAGCGTACGGTCGCTGCCGAGCAGCCCCAGCCCGTACTCCAGCTCGGGGAAGTCCGCGAGGGACCGCGGCACATCGTGCGAACACCACCAGGTGACGCCCCAGACATCTGGGCAGTCCAGCGCGGCGGTGACGGTGGCCTCGGTGAACCGCGCCGCGCCCGCCGCCGGGATGTGCGGGGCCGGCGCGCCGACCTCCTGGAGCCACACCGGCCGGTGCGGGTCCGTCGCCCAGGCTTTGGACAGCTCGATGAGGTAGGCGGCGTGCTGTTCGGTGGCGGTACCCGTCGGACCGTGCCGCTGTGCGGTGCCGTTGAAGACCCAGGAGTGCACGGCCGTGACGGCGCCCAGCCGGGCGGCGTGCGCCGGGGTGAAGGGATGCCCGTCCTGGTACCAGGCCGCGTCGTAGGCGGCGTGCAGATGCATCCGGCCCGGCGCGCCCCGCTCGCACGCGGCCAGCATCCGCGTCAGCCAGGCCCCGGCCTGCTCGTCGGTGATGCGGTCGGGGTCCGGGTGCGGCCGGTCCGAGAACTGGTTGATCTCGTTGCCGAGCGTCATCCCGAGGAAGTGGGGCCGGTCGGCGAGCGCGGCCGCCAGCGTCCGCAGGTACTCCTCCTGGCCGGACAGCACCTCGGGGTCGGTGAAGAGGTTGCGGCGGTGCCAGGTCCGCGTCCAGGCGGGCAGGAAGTCGAAGCTCGACAGATGGCCCTGCAAGCCGTCGACATTGACGTCCAGGCCGCGCTCGCCCGCGGCGTCCACGAGCTGCACCAGCTGCTCCACGGCGCGCGGCCGGATCAGGGTCCGATTGGGCTGGAACAGCGGCCAGAGCGGGAAGACCCGGATGTGGTCCAGGCCCAGGCCGGCGAGGGAGTCGAGGTCGGCGCGTACGGAATCCAGGTCGAAGTCCAGCCAGTGGTGGAACCAGCCCTGGGTGGGCGTGTAGTTGACACCGAAGCGCATGGGGCTCCTGTGGGTATGGGGTGGAAACTCACGGGCGGGGCGGGCAGGTCAGCCCTTGACGGCGCCCTCGCCGACGCCGCGGAAGAAGAAGCGCTGGAGACCCGCGAACAGCACGAGCAGCGGGAGCACGGCGATGACGGTGCCGGCCGCGACCAGCCGCTGATCGTCCGCGAAGGTGCCGTGGAGGAAGTTCAGCCCGATGGTCAGGGTGAACTTCGACTGGTCGCTCAGCACGATCAGCGGCCACAGGAAGTCGTCCCAGGCCCCCATGAAGGCGAAGATCGCCACCACCGCGAGGGTGCCCTTGACCGACGGCAGCGCGATCCGTACGAAGCGCTGCCAGGCGTTGGCGCCGTCGACATACGCGGCCTCCTCCACCTCGTACGGCAGCGCCGCGAAGGCATTGCGCATCAGCAGCACATTCATCGCGCCGATGCAGCCGGGCAGCACCACCCCGAGCAGGGTGTTGTTCAGCTGGAGCTCCCGCATCGTCACGAACTGGGCGATCAGGATGCTCTCGACCGGCACCAGCATCGCCATGATGAACACGACCAGTGCGCTCCGACGGCCCGGGAAGCGCAGCCGGGCCAGCGCATAACCCGCGAGCGCCGCGCCCGCGCAGTTGGTGAGCACATTGGTGGCGGCCACCTTGAGGGAGTTCAGCGCGAAGTCCCAGACCGGGATGGTCTCGGCGACGCCGGCGTAGTTGTCCAGGGTGAGGTGCTGCGGCAGCAGGCTCGGGGGATAGCGGTAGATGTCCTCGCCGGGCCCCTTGAGGGAGGTGGACAGCTGCCACAGGAACGGCCCGACGGTCAGCGCCAGCACGGCGAGCAGCAGCAGATAGCGGAGCAGCAGCTGCCACCGCGGCATCCGGCGCCCGGCGGGCGTCCACCCGGCCCGGCGCTTCGCGGGCGCCCACCCGGCCCGGCGCTCCGGCTCCCGCTCCACCGTGGCGCTCATGCGTCCTCCTTGTGGTGGGCCCGCAGCACCAGCAGCATCAGCCCGAGCGTGAGGACGAAGACCACGACGGACAGCGCCGAGGCATAGCCGACCCGGCCGCTGAGACCGGTGCCGACCTGCTGGACGAGCATCACCAAGGTGGTGTCCTCACCGCCGGGGCCGCCGGTCGGACCGGCCATCAGATAGACCTCGGAGAACACCTTGCACGCCCCGACCGAGGAGAGCGCCGCCACCAGCACCATCGTGGAGCGCACCGCGGGGACGGTGACGGTCAGAAAGCGGCGCACCGCCCCCGCGCCGTCCACCGCGCACGCCTCGTGCAGCTCCCGGGGGACATTGGCCAGCGCCGCCAGATAAATGATCATGTAGTAGCCGAGGCCCTTCCAGACCGTGACCGCCATCGCGCTGAGCAGCAGCAACCAGGGATCGCTGAGAAAGCCGGCCTTCCCGAAGCCCAGGCCCTCCAGCAGCGCATTGATCAGCCCCCGGTCGTCCAGCAGCCACACCCAGATCAGCCCGACCACCACGACGGAGGCGACCACCGGCGTGTAGAAAGCCGCGCGGAAGAAGGTCATCCCGGGGAGGTGGCGCTGCACCAGCATCGCCAGCAGCAGCGGCAGCAGCACCAGGAGCGGTACGACCCCGAGAACGTACAGCAGGCTGTTGCGCAGCCCCGTCCAGAACATCGGGTCATGGACCAGCTCCTGGTAATTGGCACCGCCGACAAAGTGCCCCGCGGTGAGCGTGCGCGCATCGGTGAAGGAATGGGCCACCGTGCTCAGGAACGGATACAGGCTGAAGGCGCCGACGACCAACAGGCCGGGAGCCAGGAAGAGCCAAGGGCCGGCCGGCAGTTGTGTACGGGGGCCTCCGGCACGCCGCCGTGACGAGCCCGGCGGGGGAGCGACTGTGGATGCCCCGGCCGCGGTGTCCCGGGCGCGCGCTGTGCTTCCGGTCTTCACGACCCGCCCCGGACTCAGGCGGTCTTGAGCAGGCGATTGCACGCGGCCACCGCTCCGTCCAGCGCCGCCTCGGGGGACTGCTTTCCCTGTACGGCCTTGGCGACCGCATTGCGCAGCACGGTCTTCATCTGGTCACTGAGCAGCACCGGGGTGTAATTCACCGCGGTCTTCAGCGACTTGGCCGAGGCCACCCGTACCCGGGTCGCATCGGTGCCGTCCTCCTTGGTGAAGTACGGATCGTCCAGCGAGCCCTTGGTGCTGGGAAAGATCGTGACCTCCTTGGCGAAGGCCATCTGGTTCTTCCGGCCGGTGACGAAATGCGCGAACGCGACCGCCGCCGGCTTGACCTTGCTCTGCGCGTTCACCATCAGGCCCTGGACGTACATATTGGCCCTACCGGTGTTGTTGACCGCGTCGGTGATGCCGATGTGCCGGTAGAGGCCCGGCGCCTCCTTCTTGAAGTTCTCCAGGTCGTGCGCACTGCCCGGATTCATCGCCACCGACTGCTGCTGGAACTTCCGCCCCGCGGACTCGGCCTGCGCGGTGAGCGCCTGGGAGTCCAGGGCCCCGGCCGCATACAGCTTCTTGTACTGCTCCAGCAGCTCGACGCCCTTCGGCTCGTTGAAGGTGAACTCCGTGCCACGGGCGTTCATCAGGCGCACGCCATAGCGCCCGAAGTCCTCGATCGACGGTGTGCCGGCGAGCATCGCTATCTTCCGGTCGCTCTTCCGCGCCATCGTCACCGCGTCCCTGAAGAGCTGGTCGTACGACGTCGGCGGCCGCTCCGGATCGAGTCCGGCCTTGCTGAAGAGCTCCTTGTTGTAGAACATCGGGCCGGTGTTCAGATACCAGGGGAAGGCATAGACGCCCGTCATCCCCGGCATCCGATGGCTCTCCCAGGCGCCGTCGAGATACTCCTTCCGATATTTCCCGGCGGTTTTTTCCAGATCGAGTGCGAGCCCGGCCCTGGCCAGCGGATAGGCGAGATCCGGCGAGACATTGACGACATCGGGCAGCGTGCCGCCGGCGGCATCCGCGCTCAATTTTTCCGGATATCCCTCGGCCGGCTGGTCCACCCAGGTGACCTTGGCATCCGGGTATTTTTCCTCGAAGTCCGCGATCACGCCCTCGAAGTATTTCGTGAAATTGGCCTTGAGGTTCCAGGTCTGGAAGGTGACCCGGCCCTCGACCTTCCCCGACGCGCTGTCCGGTCCGCCGGCTCCGGCGGAGCCGCAGGCGGTCAGGGCGAGCACCGAGGTGACCAGGGCCGCGGTCGTGGCGGCTCGACGGGGTAGACGCATGGCTGGCGGCTCCTTTGCTCGGACCGGGCATCAGGGGCATTGTCACGAGCGGCCGGGAATTCCCATTGTTTTACGGCAGCCGAAAATAACGCGGCGGCCTTTCCGGCCATTGAGCAGGTAATTGCGCGAGTCCTCGGGCGACGATGCGGCAGACGCTACTAATGCGTTTTAGTAGGTGTCAATACCTCGTCGGTCAATTTCCCCGACGGCGGGCCGGGCCGACCTGATTCCGGACAGCCCGACGATGTTTGACAGGCCACTCGACGCTGATCAGACTGTGCGCACTAATGCGGTTCAGTACGAGGGAGAGCCCGCCATGACAGCGCCCGGTGAGGCGGCCCGGCGGAAACCGGCCCGCCGTCCGACGATCAAGGACATCGCCCGCCGGGCCGGGGTCTCGGAGAGCGCCGTCTCGTTCGCGCTCAACGACCGGCCGGGCGTCTCCCAGGACACCCGCGCCCGGGTACGCCGGGTCGCGGAGGAACTCGGCTGGCAGGCCAACAGCGCCGCCCGCGCCCTGTCCGGCGAACGGGCCGGCGCCCTGGGCCTGGTGCTCGCCCGGCCCGCCCAGACCCTGGGTGTGGAGTCCTTCTTCCTCCAACTGGTCTCCGGTATCCAGGAAGTGCTCTCCGCACGGCAGATCGCGCTCCTCTTCCAGGTCGTCGAGGACCTCGGCACCGAGTGCGCGCTCTACCGCCGCTGGTGGGCCGAACGACGGGTGGACGGCGTCCTCGTGGTCGACCCGCGCACCGAGGACCCCCGCCCGGAACTGCTCGCCGCACTCGGCCTGCCCGCCGTGGTCGTCGGCGGCCCCGCCACACCCGGGCCGGACCCCTCGGGGCCGGCCACCGCCGAACCCACCGCCAAATCCGCCGCCGAACCCACCGCCAAATCCGCCGCCGAATCCGCCGCCGAATCCGCCGCCCCGGCCCACCCGCTGCTCTCCACCGTCTGGGCCGACGACGCCAAGGCCATGGCACGGGTCCTGGACCACCTCTACGGCCTCGGCCACCGCCGGATCGTGCATATCGCCGGGCTGCCCGGCCTCGCCCACACCGCACGCCGGATCCGCTCGCTGCGCACCGAAGCCGACCGGCGAGGGCTCGACCACCGCCAGGTCCGCTCGGTGACCACCGACTACTCCGACGCCGAGGGAGCCGAGGCGACCCGCCGCCTCCTCGACGCCGCACGGCCGCCGACGGCGATCGTCTACGACAACGATGTGATGGCCGTGGCCGGCGCCTCGGTCGCCGCCGAGCGCGGCATCTCCGTGCCGGACGCGCTGTCGATCGTGGCCTGGGACGACTCGGCGCTGTGCCGGGTCACCCACCCCCGGCTCACCGCGCTCGTCCGCGACACCCCCGGCTTCGGCAGGCTCGCCGCCCAGGAACTCCTCGCGGTCCTCGACGGCGGCCCGCTGCGCACCGTCCAGGGCGAACTGCCGCACCTGGAGGCGCGGGAGAGCACCGCGGCGCCCTCGCCCCGCTGACCACACGGGCCGCCGCCCGGTGCGTGGGCAGGCTCCGCCCGCCGCGCCAGGCGCACCTGATCAGGAGGCCCGGCCGGACACCCCCTGACCCGCGCCGTGATGCCCGGCAGCGGAACGGGTGACAGACTTGGCGGGCAGGCTGATCATGCTGCTACCGAGTCCGGAGGAGGCCGCGCGGATGGCCGGCACAGACGGCAGGCGGCACCCCGCGGCGCACCCGCGCGCCCTGGTCACCGGCGCCACCGGCTACATCGGCGGCCGTCTGATCCCCGAGCTGCTGGCCGCCGGATACGACGTACGGGCACTGGCCAGGACACCGGAGAAGCTGCGCGATCACCCCTGGGCCGGGCGGACGGAGGTGCTGCGCGGCGACGTCACCGACGAGGACTCGGTCCGTACCGCGATGGCCGGTGTCGAGGTCGCGTACTACCTGGTGCACGCCCTGGGCAGCGGCGGCCGGTTCGAGGACACCGACCGCCGGGCCGCGCAGATCTTCGCCCGGCAGGCCCGCGCCGCCGGCGTCCGCCGGATCGTCTACCTCGGCGGCCTGACCCCAGCGGGCATCCCCGCGCAGGACCTGTCGCCCCACCTGCGCTCCCGTGCCGAGGTCGCGGACATCCTGCTGGCGTCCGGCGTCCCCACCGCCGTGCTGCGCGCCGCCGTCATCATCGGCTCCGGCTCGGCCTCGTTCGAGATGCTGCGCTACCTCACCGAGCGGCTGCCGGTCATGGTCACCCCCAGCTGGGTGCGCACCCGCATCCAGCCCATCGCCGTCCGCGACGTGCTGCGCTATCTGGTGGGCTGCGCCCGCCTCCCCGACGACGTCAGCCGGGCCTTCGACATCGGCGGACCCGACGTCCTCACCTACCGCGACATGATGCAGCGCTACGCACGGGTCGCCGCGCTGCCGGAACGGCTGATCCTCCCCGTGCCGATGCTCACCCCGCGCCTCTCCAGCCTCTGGATCGGCCTGGTCACCCCCGTGCCGCCCGGCCTGGCCCGCCCACTCGCCGAATCCCTGCGCCACGAGGTCGTCTGCCACGAGCACGACATCGCCCGCTACGTCCCCGACCCGGACCCGCCCGGTCACCCCATCGCCTTCGACGACGCGCTGGAACTGGCGCTGCGCCGGGTGCGGGACGCCGAGGTCGCCACCCGCTGGTCCAACGCCGCGGTGCCCGGAGCGCCGAGCGACCCGCTGCCGACCGACCCCGACTGGGCCGGCGGCAGCCTCTACACCGACCGGCGGGAGCGGGCCGTGGACGCCCCGCCCGAGGTGCTGTGGCGGGTGGTCGAAGGCATCGGCGGCGACAACGGCTGGTACTCCCTTCCGCTCGCCTGGGCGGTGCGCGGCTGGCTGGACCGGCTGGCCGGCGGGGTGGGGCTGCGCCGCGGACGGCGGGACGCCGGCCGGCTGCGGGTCGGCGATTCCCTCGACTTCTGGCGCGTCGAGGAGGTCGAGCCGGGCCGGCTGCTGCGGCTGCGCGCCGAGATGCGGCTCCCCGGACTGGCCTGGCTGGAACTGACGGTCGGCCGCGACGCCCACGGCCGTACGCTCTACGGCCAGCGGGCTCTGTTCCACCCGCACGGACTGACCGGCCACGCCTACTGGTGGTTCGTCTCGCCCTTCCACGCGGCGGTGTTCGGCGGGATGGCCCGCAACATCGCGGCCGCCGCGGCGGCCGAGCACCGGAGCCGACCGGCGTGATCGGGCCGCGCCGCCCGCCGAGGCCCGTCAAGTAACCCTGCGTACACGCGAGTTGGGGTCCGCAGCCCGTTGCGCGAGACGCCGACCGGGGGTTTGCCGGGGGGGGCGAGCCCGGACCCCCCCCGGATG
>NZ_JBHXFI010000030.1:0-101261 GCF_042724075.1 Streptomyces sp. NPDC127097
GGGCAGGGGTGTGGGACTGCTTCGCTTTACGTCCCACACCCCTGCCCCTCCGGCCCGTCCCCTCCCGTTGTGGGTGGGGAAAAGAAGGGGGGTGGGGGTGCTTGTATGTCCTCGATTGACGGGAACCGTCAATGGCCGGATAGCCTCCTAATGCTCACGGGGGTACGAGAGCGCCTCTGCCCCGACCATCTCGCGAGGGGCGGAGAATGATCGAGGCAGTCGGCCTGACGAAGCGCTATGGCGCCAAGACGGCCGTGTACAACCTGTCGTTCCAGGTGCGGCCGGGTACGGTGACCGGCTTCCTGGGGCCCAACGGCTCCGGCAAGTCCACGACGATGCGCATGATTCTGGGCCTGGACGCACCGACCTCGGGGCGGGCCACCATCGCCGGCCGTCCCTTCCGCAGCCTCCCCAACGCGCCGCGCCAGGTGGGCGCGCTGCTCGATGCCAAGGCCGTGCACGGCGGGCGCAGTGCGCGGCAGCATCTGCTGTCGCTCGCCCAGGTGTCCGGCATCCCGGCCCGCCGGGTCGACGAGGTGCTCGGTGTGGTCGGTCTCCAGGAGGTCGCCGGGCGGCGTTCCAAGGGCTTCTCCCTCGGTATGGGCCAGCGGCTCGGTATCGCCGCGGCGCTGCTCGGTGACCCCCAGGTGCTGCTCTTCGACGAGCCGGTCAACGGGCTCGACCCCGAAGGCATCCTGTGGGTGCGCAATCTGATGAAGCAGCTGGCGAGCGAGGGCCGTACGGTCTTCGTCTCCTCGCATCTGATGAGCGAAATGGCGCTGACCGCCGAGCACTTGATCGTGATCGGCCGGGGGCAGCTGCTGGCGGATATGTCCGTGAAGGACTTCATCTCGGCCAACTCCGCCGATTTCGCCCGGGTCCGTACCCCGGACACCGAGCCGGAGCAGCGCGAGAAGCTGACCGCCGCGATCGGTGAGGCGGGCGGGCAGAGCGTGCCCGAGCCGGACGGTGCGCTGCGGGTGACCGGGCTGCCGCTCCCCCGCATCAGCGAGCTCGCGCATCAGGCCGACGTCCGGCTGTGGGAGCTGTCGCCGCACCAGGCGTCCCTGGAAGAGGCGTATATGCAGATGACGCAGGGCGTCGTGGACTACCGCTCGACGGCGGACGCGCGGGCCGGTCTTCAGGAGGCCCCCGCCGGGTACGCCCCGCAGGGATACGCGGGCGGTCCGGGGTTCCCGCCGGGTCAGCCGGTTCCCGGTCAGGTTCCGGCCGGTGTTCCCGGTCAGGGGCAGCCGAATCCGTACGCCCAGCAGGCACCGGCTCCCGGGCCGGGCTGTCCGCCGCCCGCTCAAGGTCACCCGTACGGGGGTCCCGAGCAATACGGTGCGCCTCACCCGTACGGGCAACAGCCCGCCGCGCCGATGCCGCCCGCGGCTCCCGCCGCCCCCGCCGACCTGCCCACGCCCCACCACGAGGACGCCCGATGACCAGCCCTCAGCAGCCGCAGCCCCAGCCGCAGCCTGAGCGCGGACCCCACGACACCGGCGCACACGAGCAGCCGGTGCCGGCCGCGCCGCCGATGCCGCCCGCGGCGCCGCCGGCCGCACCGCACCAGCCGCAGGGCGGGCCGCCGCAGACGCCGCCCGGCCAGCAGCAGCCGCCTGCCCAACAGCCGGCGGAGCAGCCCGCGCCCGCCAAAGAGGCCGGCACGATGATGCTCCAGGCCCAGCCCGCGCCCGGGCAGCCCGCGCCCGCCAAGGAAGCGGGCACGATGATGCTCCAGGCCCAGAGCCCGGCACCCGCTCAGGACCCGGCACCCGCGCAGGCCCAGGCTCCGGCGCCGCCGCAGCACGGGCAGGCGCCCGCCCAGGGTCCGGCACCCGCGCAGCCCGCCCCGGCCAAGGAGGCCGGGACGATGATGCTCCAGGCGCAGCAGTACCCCGAGCCGCGGCCGCTCGCGGCGCACGGGCCGGGCAAGGACGCGGGCACGATGATGCTCCAGGCGCCGGTCCAGGCCCCCGCGCCCGCCCAGGCCCACGGCCAGCCCCAGCAGCCCCAGGCCCAGCAGCCGCCGGCCCCGCAGCACCCCCAGCCGGCCTACGCCGGCGCGGGCGGCTATGTCTCGCCCATCCCGGTGCGCCCCACCCACCTCGGTCATGCGCTGCTCTCCGAGTGGACGAAGATCCGGTCGCTGCGCTCGACGATCTGGACACTGGGCGTGATGCTGCTGCTGTGCGTCGGCATCGGCCTGCTGGCCGCCCTCGCGGCGGGCTCGGACCGCGAGCTGGACCCGGTGCTCGGCCTCGGCTTCGTCGGTGTCCTGCTCGGCAGCCTGTGCGTGATCACCCTGGGGGTGCTGTCGATCTCGTCCGAGTACGGCACCGGCATGGTCCGTACGACGCTGACCGCCTGCCCCAGCCGGGTACGGATGCTGACCGCGAAGGCGATCGTCTTCTTCACGCTCGCCCTGGTGATCACGACGGTCGCGACCGGCCTGGTCGCGCTGCTCGACAGCGCGATGCTCAACGGCCCCGCGCCCACCGCCGACCAGTGGCTGCGCGCCACCGTCGGCGCCGGTCTCTATGTCGCGCTGCTCGGTCTGCTGGCGCTGTCCGTCGGCACGCTGCTGCGGCACTCGGCGGGCGCCATCAGCACGATGATGGGCGTGGTGCTGCTGCCGATGCTGCTGGCGCTGTTCCTTCAGGGCGAGAGCCTCAAGGACGTCCAGCAGGCGCTGATCGAGTACTCGGTGCCCAGCGCGCTCGCGACGCTGTACGACATCCCGTTCCTCAGCACCGGTCCGACCGGCTGGACTCCCGTGTGGATCCTCGCCGGGGTGACCGCGGTGACGCTGGGCGGCGCCTACGCCGCCCTCCTTCAGCGCGACGTCTGACGCCGCCCGCCCTCAGTAGCGGGGCGCATTCCGGGACCGCTGGAGCCGCGCGCTCCGGCGGTCCCGTGCGTTCCAGCACGCCTTGTGCCAGTGCCGGCGGTCGTCGACATCGCCGTGCTGCGGCCAGGCGACGACATGCGGCACCCCGGGCGGGATCTCCTGGTCGCAGCCGGGGCAGCGGTAGTGCTTGGCCGCGCCGCCGCCCCCGACCAGCCGGACGACCCAGTCCTCGCCGCGCCATTCCTCGGTACGTTCCAGGCCGTAGCGGTCACCGCCCGTGCGGTCGACGGGCTTCGCGCCGCCGTGCTGGCGGTTTCGACGCGGGGACACAGAGCACCTCGGAGAGTCACGGGGTCACGGGATGTCACCAGCGTACGCGGCGCGGTCACGGGCGAACCCCCCTCGGCTGGATTCTGCGATCATCGGGAAATTTGTCGTCAGGCCGTGCCCTTGGCACGTGTCACACGTTGTTGCCTGTATGGGGGAGTCGCGTCGGCTGCGAGGAGGCAGAGAGCGATGCGCGTTGGGGCTTTCATCCTGGCCGCTCAATTCCCCGGTCAGGGACAGGGGGAAGCACTGCACCGCGCGGTGCGCTCCGCGGAGGTCGCGGAGGAGGCCGGACTCGACGATGTCTGGCTCGCGGAACACCACTTCGTACCGTACGGCGTCTGCCCGAATGCGGTGACGCTGGCCGCGCTGCTGCTGGGGCGGACCCGCCGGATCGGCGTCGGGACGGCGGTGAGCGTGCTGCCGACCCAGCATCCGGTGGCGCTCGGTGAGCAGGCGGCGCTGCTGCATCTCACCTCCGACGGCCGGTTCACGCTCGGTGTCGGCCGAGGCGGGCCGTGGGTCGATCTGGAGGTGTTCGGCTCCGGGCTCGCCGCGTACGACCACGGCTTCCCGGAGTCACTCGATCTGCTGATGCGCTGGCTGCGGGAGCCCCGGGTCGGCGCGCAGGGCGAGCGTTATGCGTTCCGGGAGGTGGCGGTGGTGCCCCGGCCGGCCGAGGCACTGACCGATCCGGACGGGTCGGGTCCCCCGGGCCCGCCGGTGGTGGTGGCCTGCACCTCCGCCTCGTCGGTCCGTACGGCCGCGGAGCGCGGGCTGCCGATGCTGCTGGGCATGCACTGCGGTGACGAGGAGAAGGCGGAGATGGTCGCGCTGTGGCGGTCGGCCGCCCTGGAGGCCGGGCGGGACGGCGACGAGGTCGCCGCGGCCGGGCATGTCTCGGCGGGCGTGGTGCAGATCGCCGACGTCCGCAAGGCGGCGGCGGAGACCCTCACGAAGGCGATGCCCGGCTGGCTCCAGCAGGGCCTGGGCGCGCATGTGACGGTCGACGGCCGCTATCGCGCGATGCGTGATCCGCTGGCCTATACGGAGCTGCTGTGCGGGCTGCATCCCGTCGGCCCGCCGCAGCTGTGCGCCGACCGGCTGGCGGCGACCTCGGAGCGTACGGGCATCACGCGGTTCGCGCTGCTCGTCGAGGGCTCCGGCGACCTCGCGGCGACGGAGGAGAACGTGCGCCGGCTGGGCGCGGAGGTCCTGCCCCAGCTGGGGTGACCGGTCCGGGTGCGCGGCCGGTGTGCGGGTGACCAATGTCGTGCGGTGGTGCGGTGGCGCCGTACTCGAAGGCCGGCGTGCTGTGGGTGGTGCTGCCGCTGGCGCACGGCACGGTGCGTGTCACAACCGTGTGCGCAGCGGCAGCAACTCCGTTCAGCAGTCGCGGAGTTCGGGCGACTGGTTCAGCAGCTGACCGCGGATGGACGTGAAGCGGGTCAGACGGTCGTCCACCGCCGGGTCGAGCGGGAAGACCGCGACCCGGTGGCAGTTCTGAAAAGCGAGCCGCACACCGAAGTGCCGCTCCAGCGAACCACGGATGGCGTCACTCGCCAGCGCGCGCAGCAGTTGGCCGCGCGCCTGCTCGTCCGGCGGCGGCGTCTGATTGTCGGCGAACTCTCCGCCGTCCACCTTCAGCTGGGCCACCAGAGAGCTGATCATCCCCCATGCGAAGGGCAGGGAGGTCCGGACGCAGTCGACAAATGCGGCTTCGTCGACCTCGCCTCGCTCGGCCTGTTCGAGGAGGGCCGGTGAGACGTCGAGCGACATGAGGTTCTCCTCTCGCGGCCCCGCCGGGACGGACGGGGCCTAGGGACGGGACAAGGGGCTTTGCGACGGAGCGTGTTCGCCTCACAACCCCCCGCTTCAACGGTATGCCGCGCAAGAGGCCCGCACCAGGAGATTGCACATACAACCGGCCATCGGCGGACGCCGGGGGTGCGGGGATTTCCCCCGTAAAGACACCGTGATCCAGGGCGAATCGCGTAGGTGGCCCCTGGTCGAGTAGCGTGACGCCCCATGCGTCTCGTCATCGCCCGCTGCTCCGTGGACTACGCGGGCCGGCTCACCGCCCATCTTCCTTCCGCCCCTCGCCTCATCCTGGTGAAGGCGGACGGCTCCGTCTCCATTCACGCGGACGACCGGGCCTACAAACCCCTCAACTGGATGTCGCCGCCCTGCACTCTCAAGGAGGGCGACGGTGAGGTGTGGACGGTGGAGAACAAGGGCGGCGAGAAGCTCATCATCACCCTTGAGGAGGTCATGCACGACTCCTCGCACGAGCTCGGCGTCGACCCGGGCCTCATCAAGGACGGTGTGGAGGCCCACCTCCAGGAGCTCCTCGCGGACCGGATCGAAACCCTTGGTGAGGGATACTCCCTGATTCGGCGTGAATACCCCACTGCCATCGGTCCGGTGGATATCTTGTGCCGGGACGCCGATAACCAGACCGTCGCCGTCGAGATCAAGCGACGTGGCGAGATCGACGGTGTCGAGCAGCTGACCCGCTACCTCGAACTCCTCAACCGCGACCCGCACTTGGCGCCGGTGAAGGGCATCTTCGCAGCTCAGGAGATCAAGCCGCAGGCGCGGGTGTTGGCCACCGACCGCGGTATCGGCTGCGTGGTGCTGGACTACGACGCCCTGCGCGGCATCGAGGACGACAAGCTCCGCCTGTTCTGACCCCGCCCGTCCTCCAGGAGGGCGGCACAGCGCAACGGCCCGGCGGTTGACCGGGCCGTTGCGCTGTTGTGTGCCGGGTGGATTCCTGCGGGCCGTCAGGCGGTCGGGGCGCTCGCCGTGCCGGAGGAGGTGGCCGTGCCGTCCGACGGGGTGCCGCCGGAGGGGGCGGTGCCGGAGGTGCCGCTCGCGGAGGGGCCGGAGGCGGACTGCGAGGGGCTCCCGGAGGTCGGCTTCCCGGTCGGCTCGGTGGGCGTCGTATCCGACGGCGAGGGGTCGGTCGGCTCGTCCGACGGTGTCGGGCCGCTCGGCTCGTCCGTCGGCGGGTGCGTGGGGCGGGTCGGCCGGCCGGTGGGCGTGGTGGGCCGCTCGGTCGGCCGCGTCGGGTCGGCCGTCGGGTCCGACGACCCGGTGGCGGGGTCGCTGGGCGAGCCGCTGGCGGAGGGGCTGCCGGAGGAGAGGGACGGGCTGCCCGACTGGCCGGCCGTGCCGGGCCGGGACGTGCCCGGGCCGGTGGGCGGCCGGCCGGTGTCCGTGGCGGTCTGCTCGGCCGGCAGGTCGCTGCTCTCCCCGTCGTCCGTGGTCTGTTCCGTGTTGACCTTGTCGTGGTGCGGGTCGTCGCCGCCCGTCGCCCCGATGGTGACGACGGTGCCGAGGACGGCCGCCAGCAGGGCACCGGCGCCCGCGGCGACCACGTTGCGCCGCGCCCCGCCGAAGATCCGCCGGACGCCCTTGGCGGTGCCGTCGGCGCTGCCGGTCCCGGCCGCCGGGACGCCGGTGGTGGTCCCGGTCGTCGCGGCGCCCCGGGCCGCGAGCGTGGCCGCGGCCCGCTCGGCACGCGGCTTGTGCAGCTTCGCGGTCGAGGCGGTGTCGAACGGCGTGGCGGGGGCCTTCGAGGTGCCCTTCCGCGCCGCGGAGGCCGCGGCCGTCGGCAGGGCCGTGGTGGCCGCCGCCGCGGAGTCGGCCCGCGTACGGTCGGTGACCAGCGCCAGGGCGCGCCGGCCGGCCACCGCGCCATTGCGGTCGGAGAGCACCCCGCGCAGCCCGATGGACGCCTCCAGCTCGGCGCGCGCCCGGTCGAGGCTGCCGGTGCACAGGGCCAGCACACCCAGCTCGTGGTGGAAGTACGCCTCCTCGGCGACCTCACCGGCGAGCCGGGCGGCCTCCTGGCCGTGCCGCAGGGTGCGCTCCCAGGCGCTCCAGTGCAGTGCCGCGGCGAAGGCCGGGGCGGCCGTACGGGCCAGCAGCACGGCCGCGCTGGCGTGTCCGCTCTCCCGGCTGCCGGTCAGGACGCCCATCGCGGCCAGCGCCACATCGGACTCGGCGGCGGCCCGCTCGGGGCTCACCGAGGGGTGGCCGGCCCACCAGGCGTAGTGCTGGGCGACGGTGTGCGCCCGGGCGGCGGCGCCGTCCGCGTAGCCGGCCGCCGTCAGCTGGTCCTGGACGGTGGCGGCGAGCCGGTAGTGGCCGCCGGCCGGGGTGATCAGACCGCAGGCCAGCAGCTCGCCGAGGGCGGCGTCGGCGTGGGTGTCCTGGGTGAGGGCCGGCAGATGCGCCTGGTGCGGCAGCTCGCCGCCGAGCGCGACGGCGAGGCGCAGGGTCTCCCGGGCGGCTTCGGTCAGCCGCGAGGCGAGCAGCGGGGCGGGTGCGGCGGCCTCGCCGAGCGACGGCAGCGCCGTCTCCGGGCTCTCCTCGGGCTCGGCGGCCGGCTCGTCGGTGCCGCCCTCGGGGAAGAGGCCGTAGCCGTCGTCGAGGGCGCCCGGCCCGGCCTGCGTCCGGTCGTGCTGCCGCAGCAGGGCGGCGGCCTGGACGAACCGCAGGGGCAGGCCCTCGGACTCGAACCAGAGGTCGGCGGCCCAGGCTTCCTCGTCGTCGGTGAGCGGCCGGTCCACGGCGCGCTCCAGCAGCCGGCCGCAGCCGCCGCGGCCGATGCCGCCGAGGAAGACCTCTTCGAGGTGCGAGCCGGCGCTGGGGGCGGCGACGTCGGGCGTGGCGGCGATCAGGAAGGCGCACTCGGGGGTGGCGTCGAGCAGCTCGTCGAGCGCGGCGCCGCCGAATTCCAGGTCGTCCAGGACGACGATCGCGCCGATCTCGGCGACCATGCGCAGCATCTCGGGCCGGTCGGGGCGGTGCTGCGGGGCCCGGTAGACGGCGGCGAACAGCGCGTACAGCAGGTCGGTGGAGGTGCGGTGGTAGCCGGAGAGCCGGATGACGCCATCGGGGGCGAGGTCGCCGCAGGCGGTGGCGACGGCGTCCAGCAGCCGGGTGCGGCCGGAGCCCGAGGGGCCGGTGACGCGGACGGAACGGCCGCGGGAGAGCAGCCGGACCAGGCGTTCGATGTCCTCGGTGCGCTCTTCCAGTGCGGTCTCGGGCCCGGCGGTTCCGGGCGGGCCCGGCGGCAGCGGGGGCGCGGCGGCGAGGGCGGCCGCGGCGCGTTCCTCCGCGTCGAGTCTGCCGGGGGCCTCGGGGCGCTCCCCGGGCGGGCAGGGCTCTATCTCGCTGCCGTCGACGGGGTTGACGGTGACGAGGTAGCGGCCCGAGACGAGCCGGACGACGCGGGCGAGCCCGGTGGAGCCGTTCTGCGCGCCGCCGAACGCGGGGGCCGGCGGCACGGCAGGGCTGCCCTGCTCGCCGTACTCCTCAGGTCCCCGGTGAGTGTTCGGGTCCATGCTGCAAGCTCCCAGATGCTTCGTTCCGCTCCGCCTCCGCCTCCGCCCAGCGTCCTCGGTCCAGGAGGCGGAGCGGCGTGCCGACCGCGCTTCCGGCTGTCCGCACTCCCCCGGCGCCGGCAGCTCGTCCTCAGGCGTCGCGGCCGGTCCGGTACCCGCCGCGGATGATGACATACGGGCGGGAACCGAACCTTAGACCTGGACGGCGGCCCGGTGCACCGCCGGGGGCGGGTCCTGACCGGAACTTCCGCGATTGCGCGGTATGGCGCTGTTTACGACATTTCCGTCGCACAGTTCTGCATTCTTCGGACTCTTTGCCCTGCGAGTCCGATCGCTCCCCGGGTGCCCGTGAAGCCGTCGGGCGGCGCACCGCCCTTGCCTCACACCCGGGGAACCGATTCCGCTTCGATGCCGCCCTCGATCGCGAGGATGCGGTGCAGCCTGGTGGCGATCAGCAGGCGCTGCATCTGGGGCGGCACGCCGCGCAGCACCAGCCTGCGGTTGACCCGGCCGGCGCGACGGTGCGCGCCCATGATCACGCCGAGGCCGGTGGCGTCCCAGGAATCCAGCTCGGTCAGGTCCAGCACGAGATCGCCCCGACCGGAGTCGACGGCGGCGTGCAGGGCCGTACGGGCGTCCGCCGCGCTGCGGACGTCAAGGCGGCCCCCGACGACCAGCTCGGCGTGGTCGCCCCTGATGTGCATATGCGCTCCCCGATGTCATGGGTGATGAAGCCTGGACGTCTACAGATCTGACTGCCTCTCGTGCGGCGAAGTTGCCGCCTGTAAGCGAACCGATACCGAATTCACCCCACGGGGTGACGCCATCAGGCCGATGGGCCTGATGCGGCATCAGTGCTCGTAGAAGCCCTGCCCACTCTTGCGTCCGATATCGCCCGCATCGACCATCCGACGCATGATCTCCGGCGGGGCGAACTTCTCGTCCTGGGACTCGGTGTAGATGTTGTCGGTGGCGTGCAGCAGGATGTCGATGCCCGTCAGGTCGGCGGTGGCCAGCGGTCCCATCGCATGGCCGAAGCCCAACTTGCAGGCGGTGTCGATGTCCTCGGCGCTGGCCACGCCGGATTCGTAGAGCTTGGCGGCCTCGACGACCAGCGCCGAGATCAGGCGGGTGGTGACGAAGCCGGCCACATCGCGGTTGACGACGACACAGGTCTTGCCGACCGACTCGGCGAACTGCCGGGCGGTGGCGAGGGTTTCGTCGCTGGTCTTGTAACCGCGGACCAGCTCGCACAGCTGCATCAGCGGCACCGGCGAGAAGAAGTGCGTGCCGACGACCCGCTCGGGGCGGGTGGTGGCCGCGGCGATCTTGGTGATCGGGATGGCGGAGGTGTTGGAGGCCAGCACCGCCTCGTCCTTGACCAGCTTGTCCAGCGTCTGGAAGATCTCCCGCTTGATCTCGATCCGCTCGAAGACGGCCTCGACGACGATGTCCGCGTCGGCGGCGGCCTCCAGGTCGGTCGAGGTGGTGATGCGGGCCAGCGCCTGCTCGGCGTCGGACGCCGCCAGCTTGCCCTTGGCGACGAACTTCTCGTACGAGGCTTCGATGCCACCCTTGCCCCGGGCCAGCGCCTCGTCCGTCACATCGCGAAGAACCACGTCCCAGCCCGCCTGGGCGGAGACCTGCGCGATACCGGACCCCATGAGTCCGGCGCCGATGACGGCGAGCTTCTTTGCCACTGCTGTCCCCTCACACCCTGTGCATTTGACGGTCCTGGGTGACGTTAGCGGTCGTGAGCGATCCTTTGGAGGGTAAGAGATGCGCGTCACGTCTCAGATGACGGACATCACACCCCCGGGTCGCTTCCGCGGGGCACGAACCGGACAGTCCGCCGTCAGCCGACCGTCCGTACGGCATAGTTGAGGACCTTTTCGCCCAAGAGATCCTCCATCTCGTCGAGCAGGACCAGGGCCTCCCGGGAGACCTCGGCGGGCTTGCGGCCGGCCAGCATCTCCTGCGCGATCCACCCCATCAGACTCTGGTGCACCCAGCCGATCTGGCCCGCCATCAGGCCCGGCAGCGGATCGCCGGCCGGGGCCCCGGTCTCCTCCCGGAGGGTTTCCTCCAGGTTGGTGTGGACCTCCTGCTGGAGGTACCAGAGCCGCGCCTTGAGGGTGGGCGCCTCGTGCACCACCCGCATGAACTGGTCGTACCCCTCGATCAGTCCGACCCGCGGCGAGACCGCCTCGACCTCTTCGCGCAGTTCGCGCAGTACGGCGGCGGCCGCGGACTCCCCCGCCGCCCGGCCCCGTACGAAGCGGCAGAGCCGGTCCACGATGCCCTTGCTCCGGTCGAGGAAGAGGTCCTCCTTGGCCGGGAAGTAGTTGTAGACCGTGTTGACGGAGACCTCGGCGGCCTCGGCGATCTCCGCGATGGTCACCGCGTCGAAGCCGCGCGCCAGGAAGAGGCCGGTGGCCACGTCCGAGATGTACTGGCGGGTCTGCCGCTTCTTCCGCTCCCTGAGCCCCTCTGCCATGCCCTCACCCTACCCCTCACTGGGCGGACTGCATTTTTGGGGACGTTGCAATTTTTCAGTCCCTCTGTTTTTCTAAGGGCATGCCAGTCCTCAGCGCGTCCGGACTCGCCCGGACCTTCACCACCAAACGCGGCGCCGTCGAGGCCGTACGCGGTATCGATCTCACCGCCGAGCGCGGCGAGATCCTCGGCTTCCTCGGCCCCAACGGCGCCGGCAAGACCACCACCCTGCGGATGCTCACCACCCTGCTCGCGCCGACCGGCGGCACCGCGACCGTCGCCGGCTGCGACCTCGTCCGCGACCCGGCGGGCGTCCGCCGCGCCGCCGGCTACGTCGCCCAGTCCGGCGGCGTCGACCCCAACATCTCGGTACGGGAGGAGCTGGTCACCCAGGCCCGCCTCTACCGTCTCGGCAAGGCCGAAGCCCTGGCCCGTACCGAGGAGTTGGCCGCCGACCTGGGGCTGGACGGGCTGCTCGACCGCAAGACCGCGACGCTCTCCGGCGGTCAGCGGCGCCGGCTGGACATCGCGATGGGCCTCACCCACCGCCCCCAGGTGCTGTTCCTCGACGAGCCCACCACCGGACTCGATCCGGGCAGCCGCGCCGATCTGTGGGATCTGGTCCGCCGGATCCGCGCCGAGCACGGCACCACCGTCTTCCTGACCACGCACTATCTCGACGAGGCCGATGCACTGGCCGACCGACTGGTGATCGTCGACAAGGGCGTGGTGGTCGCGGAGGGCACCCCGGAGGCCCTCAAACGCACCCATGCCGGCTCCCCCGACGCCTCCCTCCAGGACACCTTCCTCGCCATCACCGGCACCGCGCCCGCACCCCGGGACCAGACCCCCGTCGCCCTCTAGGAGCTCGCCTTGTCCGCCCTGCTTTCCGACACCGCGCTGGTCTTCGGGCGGTACGCCCGCCAGACCCTGCGCTCCAGGCTCCAGATGCTCTTCGGGGTGCTGATGCCGCTGCTGTATCTGCTCTTCTTCGGGCCGCTGCTCACCGAGCTGCCACTGTCCTCGTCGGGCAGCTCCTGGCAGGTGCTGGTGCCCGGCCTGCTGCTCCAACTCGCCCTGTTCGGCGCCTCGTTCTGCGGTTTCGGCATCATCGTCGAGAAGCAGTACGGGGTCGTGGAGCGGATGCGGGTGACCCCGGTGAGCCGGCTGGCGCTGCTGCTGGGGCGGGTGCTGCGGGACGCCCTGCTGTTCGTCTTCCAGGCGGTGCTGCTGGTGCTGGCCGCGCTGGCCATGGGGCTGCGCGCGCCGCTGCCCGGCATCCTCATCGGCTTCGCCTTCGTCGCCGTGCTGACCGTGGCGCTGGCCTCGCTGTCGTACACGCTGGCGCTGAAGGTGAATACCCCGCAGGAGTTCGGGCCGGTCATCAACTCCCTCACCATGCCCTCGATGCTGCTGTCCGGGCTGATGCTGCCGATGGCCCTGGGGCCCACGTGGCTCGATGTGCTCTCGCACTTCATGCCGTTCCGCTATCTCGTGGACGCGGTGCGCGCCGCCTTCGTCGGCGACTACGCCTCCTCGGCCGTGCTCTACGGCGTACTGGTGGCGGTCGCGTTCGCCGCGCTGTCCGTGACCTATGGCACCCGGGCCTTCCGCAGGTCCGCGGCGTAGGCTCGCCCATATGGTGAATCTGACGCGCATCTACACCCGCACCGGCGACAAGGGCACCACCGCCCTCGGCGACATGAGCCGTACCGCCAAGACCGATTCGCGGATCGCGGCGTACGCGGACGCCAATGAGGCCAATGCGGCGATCGGCGTGGCCCTGGCGCTCGGCTCGCTCCCCGAGGACGTCGCCGCGGTGCTGCTGCGGGTGCAGAACGACCTGTTCGACGTCGGCGCGGACCTCTCGACGCCGGTGGTGGAGAGCCCCGAATTCCCGCCGCTGCGCGTCGAGCAGAGCTATATCGACAAGCTGGAGGCCGACTGCGACCGCTTCCTGGCGGAGCTGGAGAAGCTGCGCAGCTTCATCCTCCCGGGCGGCACGGCCGGCGCCGCGCTGCTGCACCAGGCGTGCACGGTCGTCCGCCGCGCCGAGCGCGCCACCTGGGCGGCCTTCGAGGAGCACGGCGAGACGATGAACCCGCTCACCGCCACCTACCTCAACCGCCTCTCCGACCTCCTGTTCATCCTGGCCCGTACGGCCAACAAGGAGGTCGGGGACGTGCTGTGGGTACCGGGCGGGGAGCGCTGACCGGGCTCGTGCCCGATCCGCCGGAGCCCTCGGTCCGCCGACGGCCCCGGTCCGGACCGCCGAAGGCCCCGGTCCGCCGGGGAAGCCGCCTAGCGGAGGGTCTTCTGCGGGGGCCGTGCCGCTTCCTCGTGGGTGGCGGCGGCCGGGCCCGGGTCCTTCTTCCGCCAGATGAGGTAGGTCAGCGCGATCACACCGTGGACGGCGACGATCCGCAGGGCGGTGAGCTGCCACTCGTGCAGCGACCGGGTGTCACCGCCGTCGCCGACGTACCAGGCCGCGAGCTGGAGCAGCGCCGCGGCGACCACGGCCATCACCACCGTGCGCACCCACAGCTTCCCCTCGTGCCGGGCGCGGGCGAGTCCGTAGCGCGGCGGCTTCACCGGCGGCGGACCGCCCGCGAAGCGGTGCGCGAAGTGTCCGTCGACCCACTTGATCGTGTAGTGGCCGTAGGCGACCGTGAAGCCGATGTAGACCGCGGCCAGCCCGTGTTTCCCGTCCGCCGTCGCCCCGTTCTTCAGGTCGATCGCCGTGACGATCAGCAGGACCAGCTCCAGCAGCGGCTCCATCAGCAGCACCGCCGCTCCGGTACGCGGCATCCGCGCCAGGTAGCGCAGCGCCAGACCGAGCGCCAGCAGTACCCAGAAGCCGACCTCGCAGGCCACGATCAGCACGACGATCACGGCGGTCTCCTTTCCGAACCTCCACCGAACGTCTCCAGCCTCCCAACGGCCCCCGGCCGCCACCTCGTCGCCGGCGATGATCCGGGGCTGCAACTTTCGATGTAGCGCGCTCCGTACGGGGATGACCCGGACGTGGCGGCAGCGGGCCCCGGCGCCGTGTTGGATGGTGGGTGACCGCCCCCTCGGCGACCCGGGAGAAAGCGTGCAAGGTCTGGCCGAAAGACGCCGTCCGACCGGGCTCATGGGGGCGGCGTGGCCCGACCTGGGGGAGGAAGCACGACGATGACAGGCACCGCCGACACACCGCCGATCCGGGTTCTCGTCGCCGAGGACCAGTCCTCCGTACGAGCCGGACTGGTCCTCATCCTGCGTTCCGCCCCCGACATCGATGTCATCGGCGAGGCGGAGGACGGCGTCGAGGCGGTACGGCTCGCCCGCGAGCTGCGCCCCGACCTCGTCCTCATGGACATCCAGATGCCCCGCCTCGACGGGGTCTCCGCCACCCGGCAGGTGGTCTCCGAGCGGCTGGCGGACGTGCTCGTGCTGACCACCTTCGACCTGGACGAATATGTCTTCGGGGCGCTGCGGGCGGGGGCCGCGGGGTTTCTGCTCAAGGACAGCGACGCGGCCGCGCTGCTGACCGCGGTGCGCACCGTGGCGTCCGGCGAGGGGCTGATCGCACCCGCGGTGACCCGACGGCTGATCGCGGAGTTCGCGAGCCCCCGGACGGCGGGGCGGCCGCCGCGCGAGGGCACGGCGCCGGACCCGGCGGTCCTGGACGCACTGACCCCGCGCGAGCTGGAGGTGCTGGGCTGTCTGGGCCGGGGGCTGTCGAACGCCGATATCGCGCTACGGCTGGCGATGGCGGAGGCCACCGTGAAGACGCATGTCAGCCGGCTGCTGGCGAAGCTGGATCTGCGCAGCCGGGTCCAAGCGGCCGTACTGGCCCAGGAGTTGGGAGTGGACGGGCCCTAGGGGGCGGGCGGACCCAGCGGGCGGGCGGGCCCCAACGGGCGCACGGACCCCAGCGGGGGGCGGACCCCAAGGGGCGCACAGACCCCCGACGGGCGCACGGGCCGTAAGGGGCGGTCGAACACTTCCCGTAGGGGGCACACGCCCCCCTTCGGGGCCACAACGCGACGGGGCGCGGGTATTCCCGTGGCCCGTCGGATCAAGCCACGTTCAGTCGGATCAGGCCACGTTGACCCTCTGGCCGGGCGGGGCCGCCTCCAGCCAGGCGAGGAAGCCGGTGAGCGCGTCCTCGCTCATCGCCAGTTCCAGGCGGGTGCCACGGTGCCGGCAGGCCAGCACGAGGGAGTCGGAGAGCAGCGCCAGCTCCTCCTCACCCTGGGGCGTACGGCGCTCCAGGACCTCGATGGCGGAGCGCTCCAGGAGGTGGCGGGGCCGGGGCGCGTACGAGAACACCCGGAACCACTCGATCCGGTCTCCGTTGTAACGCGCCACACCGTAGATCCAGCCCTTGCCGCCGGCCTCGTTCTCCGGGACGTTCCAGCGCAGGCTGCAATCGAAGGTGCCACCGGAGCGCTGGATGAGCCGGCGCCGCAGTCCGAAGACGAACAGCCCCAGCAGCACCAGCACCACGACGATGCCGCTCACAAGCAGAGCGAGGAACATCTCGACCGACCTCCTCGCCTCGAAGGGTGTCCCCCCGCGCCGTGAGGGCGCGAGGGAGGGAAACGCACCTGCATTGCCTCAGCCGCGGGCCGCTCCGGAGGTTTCCGGGCAGCCCGCGGCTGAGGATCGATCTCTTCGGTGGCGGGGCTCAGTGAACGCCCGTCACCGCACGCAGCCGGACATCGGCGCGACGCTCGGCGGCCGCGTCAGCGTCCGACTTCGCTCGCTCCAGGGCCCGCTCCGCGCGCTGGACATCGATCTCGTCCGACAGTTCCGCGATCTCCGCGAGCAGAGACAGCTTGTTGTCGGCGAAGGAGATGAAGCCGCCGTGCACCGCGGCGACGACGGTGCCGTCCCCGCTCTCGCCGGTCGTACGAATCGTCACCGGGCCCGACTGCAGCACGCCGAGCAGCGGCTGGTGTCCGGGCATGACGCCGATGTCGCCCGACGAGGTGCGCGCGACGACCAGGCTGGCCTCGCCGGACCAGACCTGACGGTCCGCGGCGACCAACTCGACGTGCAGCTCAGCCACGATGGCTCCTCGGGTCTCCACCTGCCTGGCTCGGCAGATGTTGGGTCAAATACTAGTGGTCGTACGGGCCGGGGGCGGCCAGGGCCGCCCCCGGGACCGGTGCCGGGGTCAGGAGACGCCCAGCTCCTTGGCATTGGCCTTCAGGTCCTCGATGCCACCGCACATGAAGAACGCCTGCTCGGGGAAGTGGTCGTAGTCGCCGTCCGCGATCGCGTTGAACGCGGTGATCGACTCGTCGAGCGAGACGTCCGAGCCGTCGACACCGGTGAACTGCTTCGCCACGTGGGTGTTCTGCGACAGGAACCGCTCGATACGACGGGCACGGTGGACGGTGAGCTTGTCCTCCTCGCCGAGCTCGTCGATACCCAGAATCGCGATGATGTCCTGGAGATCCTTGTACTTCTGGAGGATCGTCTTGACCCGCGAGGCGCAGTCGTAGTGCTCCTGCGTGATGTAGCGGGGGTCCAGGATCCGGGACGTCGAGTCCAGCGGGTCGACCGCCGGGTAGATGCCCTTCTCCGAGATCGGACGCGACAGAACGGTCGTCGCGTCCAGGTGGGCGAAGGTGGTGGCCGGCGCCGGGTCGGTCAGGTCGTCCGCGGGGACGTAGATCGCCTGCATCGAGGTGATCGAGTGACCACGGGTCGAGGTGATGCGCTCCTGGAGGAGACCCATCTCGTCGGCCAGGTTCGGCTGGTAACCCACCGCGGAGGGCATCCGGCCGAGCAGGGTCGACACCTCGGAACCCGCCTGGGTGTACCGGAAGATGTTGTCGATGAAGAACAGCACGTCCTGCTTCTGCACATCGCGGAAGTACTCCGCCATGGTCAGACCGGCCAGGGCGACGCGGAGACGGGTGCCCGGGGGCTCGTCCATCTGACCGAAGACCAGCGCGGTCTTGTCGATGACGCCGGAGTCCGTCATTTCCTCGATGAGGTCGTTGCCCTCACGGGTGCGCTCGCCGACACCGGCGAACACCGACACACCGTCGTGGTTGTTGGCCACGCGGTAGATCATTTCCTGGATCAGCACGGTCTTGCCGACACCGGCACCACCGAACAGACCGATCTTTCCACCCTTGACGTACGGGGTGAGCAGGTCGATGACCTTGACGCCGGTCTCGAACATCTCGGTCTTGGACTCGAGCTGGTCGAAGGACGGAGCCTTGCGGTGGATGGCCCAGCGCTCGGTGACCTCGGAGGCCGCCTCCGGCTTGTTGAGGATCTCACCGAGGGTGTTGAACACCTTGCCCTTGGTGATGTCACCGACGGGGACGGTGATCCCGGTGCCGGTGTTGGTCACCGCGGCCTGGCGGACCAGACCGTCGGTGGGCTGCATGGAGATGGCACGGACCAGGCCCTCGCCCAGGTGCTGGGCGACCTCGAGGGTCAGCGTCTTGAGCTTGCCCTCCTCGGCCGGGTCGGCGACCTCGACGGTCAGCGCGTTGTAGATGTCCGGCATCGCGTCGACGGGGAACTCCACGTCGACGACCGGGCCGATGACCCGCGCGACGCGGCCCGTAGCCGTGGCCGTTTCAACAGTGGTGGTCATAGTGGTCAGTCACTCCCCGCGGTCGCGTCGGCCAGAGCACTGGCGCCACCGACGATCTCGCTGATTTCCTGGGTGATTTCGGCCTGTCGGGCCGCGTTGGCAAGCCGCGAGAGCGACTTGATGAGCTCTTCTGCGTTGTCGGTCGCCGACTTCATCGCACGACGCGTGGCGGCGTGCTTGGAGGCGGCGGCCTGCAGGAGGGCGTTGTAGATCCGCGACTCGACATAGCGCGGAAGCAGGGCGTCGAGGACGTCCTCGGCCGACGGCTCGAACTCGAACAGCGGAAGGATCTCGCCGGCCTTCGCCGTCTCGTCCGACTCCACCGCCTTGTCGAGGCTCAGCGGCAGCAGCCGGTCGTCGAGCGCCGTCTGCGTCATCATCGAGATGAACTCGGTGAAGACGATGTGGAGTTCGTCCACGCCGCCCTCGGCCGTGTCCCGCTGAACGGCCTCGATCAGCGGCGCGGCGATCGCCTTGGCGTCCGCGTACGTCGGGCTGTCGGTGAAACCGGTCCACGACTCCACGACCTTGCGCTCGCGGAAGCTGTAGTACGACACACCCTTGCGCCCGACGATGTAGGCGTCGACCTCCTTGCCCTCGGCCTTGAGCCGCTCGGTGAGCTGCTCGCCGGCCTTGAGGACGTTGGAGGAGTAGCCGCCGGCCAGACCGCGGTCGCTCGTGATGAGCAGCAGGGCGGCCCGCGAGGGCTGCTCCGCCTCCGTCGTCAGCGGGTGCTGGGTGTTCGAGCCCGTGGCAACCGCTGTCACCGCGCGGGTCAGTTCACTCGCGTACGGCGTCGACGCCGCCACCTGGCGCTGCGCCTTGACGACGCGCGAGGCGGCGATCATCTCCATCGCCTTGGTGATCTTCTTGGTCGCGGTGACGGAGCGGATGCGACGCTTGTAGACCCGGAGCTTGGCTCCCATGGATCAGGTCCCTTCCGTCGTCACTTGCTGGTGCCGGCCGGGGCGTCCTCGCCGAGCAGCTTGCCGTCCGAGGTCTCGAACTGCCGCTTGAAGCCGTCGACGGCCTCGGCGATCGCGCCGATGGTGTCGTCGGACATCTTGGCGCCCTCGCGGATGCTGGTCAGCAGGTCCTTCTTCTCCCGGTGCAGGTGGTCGAGGAGCTCCCGCTCGAAGCGGCGGATGTCCGCCACCGGCACGTCGTCCATCTTGCCGTTGGTGCCGGCCCAGATGGAGACGACCTGGTCCTCGGTCGGGTACGGGTTGTACTGAGACTGCTTGAGCAGCTCGGTCATCCGCTTACCGCGCTCCAGCTGCTGCTTGGAGGCCGCGTCCAGGTCGGAACCGAAGGCGGCGAACGCCTCCAGCTCGCGGTACTGGGCCAGGTCCACGCGGAGCCGGCCGGACACCTGGCGCATGGCCTTGTGCTGGGCGGAGCCACCGACTCGGGAGACGGAGATACCCACGTTCAGCGCCGGACGCTGGTTGGCGTTGAAGAGGTCCGACTCCAGGAAGCACTGGCCGTCGGTGATGGAGATGACGTTGGTCGGAATGAACGCCGACACGTCGTTCGCCTTGGTCTCGACGATCGGGAGGCCGGTCATCGAGCCGGCGCCCATCTCGTCGGAGAGCTTGGCGCAGCGCTCCAGCAGACGCGAGTGCAGGTAGAAGACGTCGCCCGGGTAAGCCTCACGGCCCGGCGGACGGCGCAGCAGCAGGGACACGGCGCGGTAGGCGTCGGCCTGCTTCGAGAGGTCGTCGAAGATGATCAGGACGTGCTTGCCCTGGTACATCCAGTGCTGGCCGATGGCCGAGCCGGTGTAGGGCGCGAGGTACTTGAAGCCCGCCGGGTCGGACGCCGGGGCGGCGACGATGGTGGTGTACTCCAGGGCGCCGGCCTCCTCCAGCGCACCGCGCACGGACGCGATGGTGGAGCCCTTCTGGCCGATGGCGACGTAGATGCAGCGGACCTGCTTCTTCGGGTCGCCCGAGCGCCAGTTGTCGCGCTGGTTGATGATCGTGTCGACGGCCAGGGCGGTCTTGCCGGTCTGGCGGTCACCAATGATCAGCTGACGCTGGCCACGGCCGATCGGCACCATGGAGTCGACGGCCTTGTAGCCGGTCTCCATGGGCTCGTGGACCGACTTACGGACCATGACGCCCGGGGCCTGAAGCTCCAGGGCGCGGCGGCCCTCGGACTCGATCTCGCCGAGGCCGTCGATCGGGTTGCCCAGCGGGTCGACGACGCGGCCGAGGTAGCCCTCGCCCACGGCGACCGAGAGCACCTCACCGGTGCGCTGCACCGGCTGGCCCTCCTCGATGCCGCTGAACTCACCGAGGACCACCGCACCGATCTCGCGCTCTTCCAGGTTCAGCGCAAGACCGAGCGTGCCGTCCTCGAACTTCAGCAGCTCGTTCGCCATTGCCGAGGGAAGGCCCTCGACCTTCGCGATGCCGTCTCCGGCCTCGCTTACCGTGCCGACCTCCTCGCGCGAGGCCGCGTCCGGCTTGTACGCCTGGACGAAGTTCTCCAGCGCGTCCCGGATCTCCTCCGGCCGGATCGTGAGCTCCGCCATCTGGGTTCCCTGCTCTCCTTGTTGGGCCCGAAGTTACTTGCGGGTGTCTGGGGGGCTGTCCCCCAGGGGGTTTCCGCTTACGGCCCAACTCGGGCCGCCGTCATGCTTGTGCTGGTCCCCGGGGCTTCTTCCGGACCGCAACCGGACCTCGTGGTCCGGCCGGCTGGTCCGGCGCCTGGCCGCCGGTTGTGCAGCTCTTGAGTTGGTGGCTGGGTCAGCCGGCCATCCGCCGGCCCGCCTCGTCGAGGCGCTCCGCGATGGTCCCGTTGATGACCTCGTCGCCGATCCGGACCTGGACTCCGCCGAGGACCTCGGGGTCCACGTCGAGGTTCAGGTGGACCTGCCGTCCGTACAGCTGCGCCAGGGAGGCGCCCAGGCGCTGCCGCTGCCCTTCACTGAGGGGCACCGCGGAGGTGACCACCGCGACCATCCGGTCCCGGCGGCTCGCCGCCAGCTTGGAGAGGGCGTCGAGCCCCGCTTCCAGGCTACGGCCCCGCGGCTGTACGACAAGACGGATCACGATGCGCTCGGTGACCGGGTTGGCCCGGCCGCCCAGCAGCGCATTCAGCAGCTCCGTCTTGGCCGCGACCGTCGCGTTCCGGTCGGTCAGCGCACCGCGCAGCTCGCTGTTGGAGCTGACGATCCGGCCGAACCGGAAGAGCTCGTCCTCGACGTCGTCGAGCTGGCCGGCCCGCTGCGCGGCGACCAGGTCGGCGCTGTAGGACAGCTCCTCGAGCGCGTCGGTCAGGTCACGCGAGCCCGACCAGCGGGCGCGGACCATACCGGACACCAGGTCGACGGTCGGGCCGCCCACCTGGGTGCCCAGCAGTCGTCCGGCCAGTTCGGCGCGCGCCTCGGCGGCCTGCGCCGGGTCGGTCAGGACCCGACGCAGCGACACCTCGCGGTCGAGCAGAGCGGTGACGGCAGCCAGCTCCTCGGCGAGCTTCGCGGCGTCGACGGAGGTGTTGTCCGCCAGCGCGTTGAACTGCTCACGTGCGGAGGCGAGTGCCTCGCGGCTCGCTCCGTTCATCGTCCGGCCTCAGCCTTCGTCGCGTCCGACGCCGCCTTGGCCTCGACGTCGTCGAGGAAGCGGTCGATGGTCCGGCTCTGCCGGGCGTGGTCCTCGAGGGACTCCCCGACGAGCTTGCCGGCCAGGTCGACGGCGAGCTTGCCCACGTCCTGGCGCAGCGCCTGCGCGGCCTGCTTCCGGTCCGCCTCGATCTGGGCGTGACCGGCAGCGATGATCTCCTCACGCTGCCGCTGGCCCTCGGCGCGCATCTCAGCGATGAGCGTCGCGCCCTGCTCCTGCGCCTCCTGGCGCAGACGCGCGGCCTCGTGGCGGGCGTCGGCCAGCTGTGCGCGGTAGTCCGAGAGCACCTGCTGGGCCTCGGCCTGAGCCGCCTCGGCGTCGTCCATGCGGCCTTCGATGAGCGACCGACGCTCGTCCAGAACCTTGTTGATGTTCGGGAGGAGCTTCTTGGCCAGGAAGCCGAAGACGATGAAGAAAGCGACCAGGCCGATGACCAGCTCTGGAATCGGCGGGATCAGGGGGTTCTCGGGAACCTCCGCCGCCATGTTCACCAGGGCGTTCACATCAGTGCCTTCCGTCTGTCGGTGATTGCAGCAGTCCGTCAGGCCTTGAAGAGGAAGCCCATGACGATGCCGATCAGGGCGAGCGCCTCACAGAAGGCGAAACCCATGATCTGGTTGGTGCGGATCAGGCCGGCAGCCTCGGGCTGGCGGGCCAGGGCCTGGGTGCCGTTACCGAAGATGATGCCGACGCCGACGCCGGGGCCGATCGCGGCGAGGCCGTAACCGATCGAGCCGAGGTTGCCGGTGACGCCGGCGGCGAGGTTGACAGTCTCGAGAGCAGCGGACATGCCGTTACTTCCTTCTCTTTCACGGACCGGTGGGGGTTGGCCACCGGGCGTCTATCGGGGTTGGGAAAGCGGGGGCTCAGTGGTGCTCGGCGAGCGCGCCCTGGAGGTAGTTCGCGGTCAGGAGCACGAAGACGTACGCCTGCACGGCCTGGATGAACAGCTCGAACGCGGTCAGCAGGATGGTCATGATGAACGAGGCGCCGGCGTAGACCACACCGAAGCCGTTCAGCAGGTACCAGGTGGCGATCGTGAACATCAGCAGCAGGAGGTGACCGGCGAACATGTTCGCGAAGAGCCGGACCGCGTGCGTGAACGGCCGGATGATCAGGTTCGAGAGGAGCTCGATGACGATCAGCATCGGCAGGACCGCACCGAGCGACTTGTCGTAGCCGCTGAAGTTCTTCAGCGCGCCGACGAACCCGTGCCTCTTGAAGGTCAGGGTGACCCACGTGATGTAGACGATCGCGGCGAGACCGGCCGGGAAGGCGATGATCGACGTCACCGGGAACTGGGCGATCGGGATGATCGACCAGAGGTTCATGATCCAGACGAAGAAGAACAGCGAGACCATGAAGGGGACGTACTTCTCGCCCTCCTTCTTCCCGAGGGCGTCATAGACGATCCCGCGGCGGACGAAGTCATAGCCCGCTTCGCCGATCATCTGCAGCTTGCCCGGGACCACCTTGGCTTTGCCGAACGCCGCCCAGAAGAACCACACGACCACGACGGTGCTGAGCAGTGCCAGCAGCATGACCTTGTTGAACTCGAAGCCGTTGATGGTGAACAGCGGCTGGAAGACGAACGAATGAAGCCCGGGAGCAGGGAAGCCGCACCCGGAAAAGATGTGGCAGTCGGTCTCGAAGGCGAGCATCGTTTCAGCACTCACCGCGAGCTCCTTCAGCGTGGCGCATGGGTACGGCAACCTCGTTGTGTCGGCGCGGCGTTGAGCCACGGAGCGGCACTGGACTGGTCTTACGGATTTGGGGGCGGCTGGCGGGCGCTGGGCCCGGCCACATCACAGGCATCGGCCGCGAGAACTGCCCGTTCCATCGAGTGGAACCCGGGAGCTCAGCCGCCTGCGCCAACTGTGCCGCAGTTGGAACCGGACGATAGCAGGCCCGCAAGAGGGCATTTATCTCGGCCCTACGTGTCACGTCGGCGACCCCGCCGTCTCCGCCTTCTTCGTCCCGGCGGAGTCGGGTTCCACGTACAGAATCTTCGCCTTCATATGACCGCGGGTCTGTGCCGCGATCCACACGAGGGTGGCGCCGAGCAAGGTGAACGCAAAAGCCTTGGTGTCGAAGAGCGTGGTGTCCTTGAACGCGATCAGGAAGACCGCCACGAACAGGATCTGCACGGTGTACAGCAGCAGGCCCATCATCTGGAACAGCTGCGGGTGATTCTTCGCGGTCTTTTGCAGGACGACGAGGCCGGCCCCCATCACGAGCAGCACCAGCACGGTGCCGATGACGGCGCCGAGCGCTCCCGTCACGCCTGCGACCGCGCCGCTCACGGCAACGGCGACAGCGCCGATGGCGAGGGTGGGCACAACGGCGTGAAGGAGTAGTCGGGCGTCATTCGACTGCATGGCGGCGCTCCGGCAAAAGATGTGGGGTGTGTCGTCATGGACGAGCGTAGACCCGGCCTGAGGCGGAACCTGCGGCCCAAGGGCAGTCGCACTACGGCCCTTCGGCTCTGTCGCCGGGTTTCGTGAACGGTATCACAAACTATTTGATGAGGTCTTTACCTGGTTCGTGTGGACCCTGTCACACCTGAGCGTGAACGTGCGCGTTGGTGCACTGACGGGCCGACTTTTGTCTGGTATGGAGTCAACCGTCCCGATTCTTGAGGCACGTTCGGGCGATCGAACCTCTGGATCAGCGGTGACTGTCCGCCTTCCGGCGGCCCACGAAGCGTGAGCGGTCCCCGATCGCGGTGGCACCGTGGAGGCCCGCCGGGACCGGCTCCCGCTCCTCCTCCGGCCCGGCGGCGCTGTCCTCGTCCATGGCCACGCCGGTCGCGTCCATCGAAGCGGCCGGCGCCGTGGCGGGGGCGAGCCGGCGGTAGCGCGGCGGCACCATCCACTCCGCCCAGAGCGGCGCCCGCGGCGTGAAGCGCGGCAGCAGAAGCAGCACCAGACCCACCGCGCTCAGCAGCACGATGCCCAGCACGATCCACATGCTGGCGTTGTTCGCGGAGTAGGCGACCGCGCCGAAGGCGATCAGCGCCGACCAGAAGTACATGATCAGCACGGCCCGGCTGTGCGAGTGCCCGATCTCCAGCAGCCGGTGGTGCAGATGGCCGCGGTCGGCGGCGAACGGCGACTGGCCCTTCCACGTACGCCGCACGATCGCCAGGATCAGGTCGGCGACCGGCACCGCGATGATCGTCAGCGGCAGCAGCAGCGGGATGTAGACCGGCACCATCGCGTGGGTCGCCTCACGCAGACCGCCCGCCTTGACGTTGAGCAGGTCCGGGTCGACCTGGCCGGTCACCGAGACCGCGCCCGCGGCCATGACCAGGCCGATCAGCATCGATCCCGAGTCGCCCATGAAGATCCGCGCCGGATGCATGTTGTGCGGCAGGAAGCCCAGGCACATGCCCATGAGAACGACCGAGAACAGCGTTGCGGGCGCGGCCGCCTCGATGCCGTAGCCGAACCACATCCGGTACGCGTACATGAAGAACGCCGCGGCGGCGATGCACACCATGCCGGAGGCGAGACCGTCCAGGCCGTCCACGAAGTTCACCGCGTTGATGGTGATCACCACGAGGGCGACGGTCAGCAGCGTGCCCTGCATCGGGGTGAGGGAGACCGTGCCGACACCGGGGATCGGGATCCAGAGGATCGTCAGGCCCTGGAGGACCATCACGCCCGCGGCGATCATCTGGCCGCCGAGCTTGACCAGCGCGTCCACGCCCCACTTGTCGTCCAGGACGCCGAGGATCCAGATCAGCGCGGCACCGGAGAGCAGCGCCCGGGGCTCGTTGGAGTTCTCGAAGACGGTCTTGAGGTTGGTCAGGTGCGAGGCGACCAGCAGACCGGCGCAGAGCCCGCCGAACATCGCGATGCCGCCGAGTCGTGGCGTCGGCTCGCGGTGCACATCACGCGCGCGGATCTCCGGCATCGCACCGGCCGCGATGGCGAATTTCCGCACCGGGCCGGTCAGCAGGTAGGTCACCGCGGCCGTGACGCACAGCGTCAGCAGGTATTCACGCACGGGCTGCCCCATTGGTATAGCTGGCCATCACAGCCACACACCCTATGCGTGTCCGCCCCCTGGCCGTGAATACAGGAATAGACGCCGGGCGTCAGCGGCTGGTTCCCGCCGTCATCCGCGATCGGGATAAGGCGGAAAGCCGCGGACCAAAGCGACGGTGCGGGAGCGGACCGCGCCGTCCTCCTCCAGCGCCGCCACGATCAGCTCGGCGACCGCCTTCATCTCGGCCTCGCCCATGCCCTGGGTCGTCACCGCGGCGGTGCCCAGCCGGATGCCGGTCCGGCGCGCCGCGAGAACGTCGGGGGACTCGGCGCACGGCAGCGCGCAGGTGTCCAGCACGATACCCGCGGCCGCCAGCCGGCCCCGGGCGGTGCGCGCGTCCAGGCCCAGCGGGGCGGTGTCGGCGGTGATCAGATGGGTGTCGGTACCGCCGGTGGTGATCGTCAGGCCGTGTCCGGCGAGCGCCTCGGCGAGCGCGCGGGCATTGGCCGTGACCTGACGGGCGTACGCGCCGAAGGCGGGCGTGGCGGCCTCCGCGAAGGCCACGGCCTTGGCGGCGACGGCGTTCATCTGCGCGCCCCCTTGGGTGAAGGGGAACACCGCGCGGTCGATCCGTTCGGCCAGCTTCGTGCCGCACAGGATCAGCCCGCCGCGCGGCCCGCGCAGCACCTTGTGTGTGGTTCCGCACACCACATGGGCGTACGGGACGGGGCTGGGTGCCACTCCCCCGGCGATCAGCCCCAGGGGGTGCGCGACATCCGCGATCAGGTAGGCGCCGGTCTCGTCGGCGATGTCACGGAAGGCGGCGTAGTCGAGGTGCCGGGGATAGGAGATCGAGCCACAGACGATGGCCTTGGGCCGGTGGGCGCGGGCCAGCTCGCGGATCGCGTCGTAGTCGAGCAGGCCGGTCTCCTCGTCGACGCCGTAACCGACGAAGTCGAACCAGCGGCCGGAGAAGTTGGCCGGTGATCCGTGGGTGAGGTGTCCGCCGTGCGGGAGGGACATGGCAAGGACGGTGTCTCCGGGGCGCAGCAGGGCGGCGTAGGCGGCCAGAACGGCCGAAGACCCGGAGTGGGCCTGGACGTTGGCGTGTTCGGCGCCGAACAGGGCCTTGGCGCGCTCCACCGCGATCCGCTCCGCGAGGTCGACGATCTCGCAGCCGCCGTGGTGCCGGGCCCCTGGATAGCCCTCGGCGTATTTGTTGCCCAGTGGGGACCCGAGGGCGGCGAGGACGGCCGGCGAGGTGAAGTTCTCCGCGGCGATCAGCTGAAGTCCCTCGCTCTGCCGGGCGCTCTCCCCGAGCAGTACACCGGCGATCTCCGGGTCCTGGCGCAGCAGGGCGGCGAAGTCCGGGGAGCCGGCCGGCCGGGTCCCGGCCTCACGGGCGGCCCGCGCCCGGTCCTCGACGGTCTCGGCCGGACCGGCGCCGGCAGCGGGCGCGGTGGCCTGGGAACGGGTGTCCGGGGTCTCGCTACGGGGTGACGCGGTGGTGGCAGGCATCGCTTGCTCCGGGCCTCGTACGGGGACGTAGTCCCAATGTAGGCGCGGCAGGGCGATCGGGCGCGGTGTGCGGGCCGCTCGGGGGCCCGGACGCCACCACGGGGCCCGGACCGCTCGGCACGGGCTCCGGGGGCCTGTCCGGCGGGACAGCGCGCGCCGGGGCCCGCGGGGGCTAGGCGCGCGCCGGGAGCCCCGTGAGGGCGGTGACGACCGGGTCGAGCGCCTGGTTGATCTCGTCGCCGATGGAGCGGAAGAAGGTGATGGGGGCGCCGTAGGGGTCGTAGACCTCGTCGGACTCCGGGTTGGGCGCCAGCAGCCAGCCGCGCAGCGCCGCGGCGGCGCCGACCAGCGCACGGGCGCGCTCGACCAGCCCGCCGTCCGGCAGGTCCGGATCGGGCTCGGGCAGCGTGGCCGGGTCTATGGCCCGCACCAGCCGGTTGAACTCCTTCAGGGTGAAGGTGCGCAGCCCCGCCGAATGGCCCATCGAGATGACCTGGGCGCGGTGGTCGCGGGTGGCGGTGAGCACGAGGTCGGCGCGGATGACGTGCTCGTCGAGCAGTTCACGGCCGAGGAAGCCGGCCGGGTCGGCGCCGTAGTCGGTGAGCACCGTGGCGGCGTGCGTCTCCATCGGGGCGCCTTCGTGGCCCCAGGTGCCGGCGCTCTCCACGAGCAGCCCACCACTGCGGTCCGCACCGAGCCGCAGTTCCAGGGCATGGCGGTGCAGCCGCTCGGTGATCGGCGAGCGGCAGACGTTGCCGGTGCTGACGTGGAGAATCCGAAAAGGGGAAGGGGGTACAGGGGTGTCGCCGCCCGGTCCCGCTATGCCACGCCCCAGGGGCGCCATCAATTGGCCACCTCGAGCTCGGGTACCACCTTGCGCAGCTCTTCCGCGCTGATCGCGCCCTCGCGCAGCAGCACCGGGGTCTTGCCGGTGACATCGACGATCGAGGACGGTACGGCGGCGGGCGTCGGGCCGCCGTCCAGGTAGACGGAGACCGAGTCGCCCAGCATTTCCTGTGCGGCGTCGCAGTCCTGCGGGGACGGGTGGCCGGTGAGGTTGGCGCTGGAGACGGCCATCGGGCCGAAGTCGGTGAGCAGCTCGATCGCGACGGGGTGCAGCGGCATCCGTACGGCGACCGTGCCGCGGGTCTCGCCCAGGTCCCAGGTCAGCGACGGCTGGTGCTTGGCGACGAGGGTGAGCGCACCGGGCCAGAAGGCGTCGACCAGCTCCCATGCCTGCTCGGAGAAGTCGGTGACCAGGCCGTGCAGGGTGTTGGGGGACCCGACGAGGACCGGGGAGGGCATACCGCGGCCGCGGCCCTTGGCCTCCAGCAGGTCGCCGACGGCCTCGGCGCTGAAGGCGTCCGCGCCGATGCCGTAGACGGTGTCGGTCGGCAGCACGACCAGCTCACCGCGGCGGACGGCCGAGGCGGCCTCGCGCAGACCGGTGGTGCGGTCGGTCGCGTCGCTACAGTCGTATCGCCGTGCCATTACGGGACCTCCTCGTGCGAAACGAATACTTCGGATGCATCGGCTGCATCAGGCGCCGAAGCGGGCCACGTCATGGCGTCGCCCGGCGGGCGGTGGCGAAACGGGGCCTGTTGTTGAGGTCCGGGTGATCGGCCGCGTCGGCCCAGCCCCGCTCCTCGGTGAAGATCCACGGCACCTGTCCGCCCTGGGTGTCGGCATGCTCGATGACGACCACGCCGCCGGGGCGCAGCAGGCGGTGTGCGGTCCGCTCGATGCCCCGGATGGTGTCCAGGCCGTCCTGGCCCGAGAACAGCGCGAGCTCGGGGTCATGGTCGCGGGCCTCGGGTGCGACGTACTCCCACTCGGTCAGCGGGATGTACGGCGGGTTGGAGACGACCAGGTCGACCTGCCCGTCCAGTTCGGGAAGCGCGGTCAGCGCGTCGCCGTGATGGAGAACGACGCGGGACCCCTCGACGTTCTTACGGGCGTAGTCAAGGGCTTCCTCGGACAGCTCGACGGCGTGCACCCGCGAGCGGGGCACCTCCTGCGCCAGGGCGAGGGCGATCGCCCCCGAGCCGGTGCACAGGTCGACGATCAGCGGTTCGACGACGTCCATGGCCCGGACCGCGTCTATCGCCCAGCCGACCACCGATTCGGTCTCCGGGCGGGGCACGAACACCCCCGGCCCGACGGCGAGTTCGAGGTAGCGGAAGAACGCCCGTCCGGTGATGTGCTGGAGCGGCTCACGGGCCTCGCGGCGGGCGACGGCCTCCCAGTAGCGGGCGTCGAAGTCCGCGTCCTTGACGTGGTGCAGCTCCCCCCGTTTGACGCCGTGCACGAACGCGGCGAGTTCCTCGGCGTCGAAGCGCGGCGAGGGCACACCGGCGTCGGCCAGCCGCTGGGTGGCCTGGGCCACCTCGGCGAGCAGAAGGTTCACGGGGCCTTCCTCCTAGTGCGCTGCGTCTTCATGGTGCGGGTTCGCCGTCGAGCGGCCGGGGCCGGCGGGGGCCGGGTTGTACGGGCTTACTGGGCGGCGGCGAGCTTGGCGGCCGAGTCGGCGTCGACACACGCCTGGATGACCGGGTCGAGCTCGCCGTCGAGGACCTGGTCCAAGTTGTACGCCTTGAAGCCGACCCGGTGGTCCGAGATGCGGTTTTCCGGGAAGTTGTACGTCCGGATGCGCTCGGAGCGGTCGACCGTGCGGACCTGGCTGCGCCGGGCGTCCGACGCCTCCCGCTCGGCCTCTTCCTGGGCGGCGGCCAGCAGCCGGGAGCGCAGGATGCGCAGGGCCTGCTCCTTGTTCTGGAGCTGGCTCTTCTCGTTCTGGCAGGAGACGACGATGCCGGTGGGCAGGTGCGTGATGCGCACCGCGGAGTCGGTGGTGTTGACCGACTGGCCGCCGGGGCCGGAGGAGCGGTAGACGTCGATCCGCAGGTCGTTGGGGCCGATCTCGACCTCGACCTCCTCGGCCTCGGGCGTGACCAGCACGCCGGCGGCGGAGGTGTGGATGCGGCCCTGCGACTCGGTGGCGGGCACCCGCTGGACGCGGTGCACCCCGCCCTCGTACTTCAGCCGCGCCCAGACGCCCTGACCGGGCTCGGTGGCACCGTTCCCGCCCTTGGTCTTCACGGCGACCTGGACGTCCTTGTAGCCGCCGAGGTCGGACTCGTTGGCCTCCAGGATCTCGGTCTTCCAGCCGGCCCGCTCGGCGTAGCGCAGATACATCCGCAGCAGGTCGCCGGCGAACAGCGCGGACTCCTCGCCGCCCTCACCGGCCTTGACCTCGAGGATGACGTCCTTGTCGTCGCTGGGGTCGCGCGGGACGAGCAGCAGCCGCAGCTTCTCGGTCAGCTCCTCGCGCCGGACGTCGAGCTCCTTGACCTCGTCGGCGAAGTCCGGGTCGTCCTGGCTGAGTTCGCGCGCGGTCTCCATGTCCTCGCCGGTCTGCTTCCAGTCGCGGTACGTCGCGATGATCGGGGTCAGCTCGGCATAGCGCTTGTTGAGCCGCATGGCCTCGCGCTGGTCGGCGTGGACCGCGGGGTCGGCCAGCCGCTTTTCGAGATCGGCGTGCTCGCCGACCAGTTCTTCGACCGCCTCGAACATCGTGGAGTTCCTCTACTGGCTGCTGTGATGACCGGAGTACCGGGGCGCCGGCCCGTCGGGGGTGCTGCGCCGCGGGCCCCGGGACCCCCGTACGGGAGCCAAGGGCCAGGACGACAAAACGCCGGTCCGGTCACCCCTGAGCAGGGGCGACCGGAGACCGGCGCCTTGAGGGTCGCTACTTCTTGGCAGCGGCGGCCTTGCCGAAGCGGGCCTCGAAGCGGGCCACGCGGCCGCCCGTGTCCATGATCTTCTGCTTGCCGGTGTAGAACGGGTGGCACTCGGAGCAGATGTCGGCGCGGACCGTGCCGCTGGCGACCGTGCTACGGGTGGTGAAGGACGCGCCACAGGTGCAGCTGACCTGGGTCTCGACGTACTCCGGGTGGATGTCGCGCTTCAAGGGATTCTCCTAGGTTCGGGAGTGCACCGGGTCGTGTCGCGGGTTGCGTCACGTGAACCGGGGCCGACGGTCCAGTCTGCCAGGACTAGCCGTATCTCCCAAAACCGGGGTGCGGCCGCAACTATTCCCCTGCCGGTTCCGGGGCCGTCGGAGCCCGGAACCGGCGGGGCGCCGGCTACTTCACGTAGTTGTCCGTGCCGCCCTTGTCACCGGCCGAGCCCTTGACCGCGGACTTGGGGATCTCCTTGTCCTGCCGGAGCGCGTCCCAGACCTGGCGGCTCTGCTTGGCCAGCGGCAGCACCCGGTCGGGGTCCTGGGGGTCGTAGGCCACCGGCAGCGTCATCATGTCGATGTTCTCGGTACCGATGTTGCCCAGGCTCTTGGCCAGGCCGGTCAGTTCAGTCACCGAGTTGAGGTCGGTGTCGGTGGTGATGGCCTTGGTGGCCGTGTCGGCGATGTCGTAGAGCTTGGTGGGGTTGGTGAGCACCCCGACGTTCTTGACCTGCTTCATCAGGGCCTTGATGAAGGTCTGCTGGAGCTGGATGCGGCCGAGGTCGCTGCCGTCGCCGCCGGGGACGCCGTGCCGGGTCCGTACGAGGCCCAGGGCGTGCTCACCGTCCAGCGTGTGGGTGCCGGGCTTGAGATGCAGATGGCTGCTGTTGTCGTCGATCGCCTTGCTGGTGGTGATCTCCACCCCGCCCAGCGCGTCGATGAGCTTCTTGAAGCCGGTGAAGTCGACTTCGAGGAAGTGGTCCATCCGGATGCCGCTGATCGATTCGACGGTCTTGACGGCGCAGGCCGGGCCGCCGACCTCGAACGCGGTGTTGAACATCGCCCGGTTCGCGCCGGGGACGTCCTTGCCGTCCTTGGAGCAGTCGGGGCGCTTGATCATGGTGTCCCGGGGGACGCTGACCACACTGGCCTTCTTACGGCCCTTGTAGACGTGCACGATCATCGCCGTGTCGGAACGCGCGGCGCCCTCGTCCCTGCCGTACTCGTTGTTCTTGCCGGCCCGGGAGTCGGAGCCCATCACGAGGATGTCCATCGAGCCGTCGTCGACATTCTTCGGCCGGTCGTGTCCGAGGGCGGCGTTGATGTCGACGCCCTTCAGATTGCCGTTGAGCTTGAAGTAGACGTAGCCGAGTCCGGCACCACCGAGCAGCACCACACTGGTCAACGCGCACACAGTGATGGTCACTACTCGGCGGCGCCGGGTCGGCCCCTTGCGCCGACGTCCCGTTGGACGTATGGCGCGGGCACGGCTTTCGGCCGTCTCCACGGTCCCGCTGCTGTCCGCCATCTGCTCCTCAGTCCTCGTTCGCTCGGCTGCCCCTCGCCGCCGCCGTGCGGAGTACTGCCACGGCGTTTTGCTCCTTGTCAGACGGGAGGTCGACGGGAAGGGTTGCACAGCGAGTCATGAGCGATTTCTTAGAAATCCGCGGCGGCCGGGCGGACGGCCCCGGGACCTTCGCCTTCCCCACCTGGGCTTTCGGCCCTTTTTCCGCCATGGCTGAAACTGTGCGGCTTGCACGGATCTGTGCGGAAGGTCTCAAGCGCGCCCGTGCCACGGCCTCCGGGGCGCGGCTCGGGCCACAGCGCACCGGCCGCGGCCCGTGCCGTACGGGCCCCGCCCAGCACAGAGCCCCCCTCACCCGTGAGGGCGAGGAGGGCTCGGTGTACGGCGCCAGGACGCGCCCGGCGGGCGTCAGTCGTTGCCGTTGCCCGCGGTCGGGGTCGTCTTCTGGATCTGGAGCAGGAACTCCGCGTTGGACTTCGTCTGCTTCATCTTGTCCAGCAGCAGCTCGATGGCCTGCTGCTGGTCCAGGGCGTGCAGCACCCGGCGCAGCTTCCACACGATGGCGAGCTCGTCGCTGCCCATGAGGATCTCTTCCTTACGGGTGCTGGACGCGTCCACGTCCACCGCCGGGAAGATGCGCTTGTCCGAGAGCTTGCGGTCGAGCTTGAGCTCCAGGTTGCCGGTGCCCTTGAACTCCTCGAAGATCACCTCGTCCATCCGCGAGCCGGTCTCGACCAGCGCGGTGGCCAGGATGGTCAGCGAGCCGCCGTCCTCGATGTTGCGCGCCGCACCGAAGAAGCGCTTCGGCGGGTAGAGCGCGGTCGAGTCGACACCACCGGACAGGATGCGGCCCGAGGCCGGGGCGGCGAGGTTGTACGCACGGCCCAGACGGGTGATCGAGTCCAGCAGGACGACCACGTCGTGACCCAGCTCGACGAGGCGCTTGGCGCGCTCGATGGCCAGCTCGGCGACGGTGGTGTGGTCCTCGGCCGGGCGGTCGAAGGTCGAGGAGATGACCTCGCCCTTCACCGACCGCTGCATGTCGGTGACCTCTTCCGGACGCTCGTCGACGAGGACGACCATCAGGTGGCACTCGGGGTTGTTGCGGGTGATCGAGTTGGCGATCGCCTGCATGATCATGGTCTTGCCGGTCTTCGGCGGGGCCACGATCAGACCACGCTGGCCCTTGCCGATCGGCGTGACCAGGTCGATGATCCGGGTCGTCAGGCCGCCCGACTCACCCTCCAGGCGCAGTCGCTCCTGCGGGTAAAGGGGCGTCAGCTTCCCGAACTCCGGCCGTCCGCGGCCCTGTTCGGGCGCCACGCTGTTGACCGTGTCGAGGCGGACCAGCGCGTTGAACTTCTCGCGCCGCTCGCCGTCCTTGGGCTGGCGGACCGCGCCGGTGACGTGGTCACCCTTGCGCAGACCGTTCTTACGGACCTGGGCGAGCGAGACGTAGACGTCGTTCGGGCCGGGCAGGTAGCCGGAGGTCCGGATGAACGCGTAGTTGTCGAGGATGTCGAGGATGCCCGCGACCGGGATCAGCACGTCGTCCTCGGAGACCTGCGGCTCGTTGCCGAAGTCCTCACGGCCGCCGCGACGGCCCCGGCGGTCGCGGTAGCGGCCGCGACGGCCCCGGCGGCCGCCCTCGAAGTCGTCGTCGTCATCGGTACGGCGGTCGCCGCGGTCCCGCTGGCGCTGACCGCCCTGACCGCCCTGGCCGCCGCCGTCACCGGCGTCGCCCTTGCGGCGGTCACGCTGGCGCTGGCCACGGTCACCGCGGTCGCCACGGTCACCCTTCTGGCCGCGGTCCTGACGGTCGCCACGGTCCTGGCGCTCGCCCTTGCCGGGCCGGCCCTCGCCGGTCTCCTGCGGGGACACCGCGGTGTCGGTCTTGGCATCCGCCTTGACCTCGGTCTTCGCCTCGACCTTGGTGTCGGTCTTGAGGTCGCCCGAGGCGGCCTCGGGGCTGCCCGCGGCGGAGGTGGCGCGACGCCGGCGGCGCTCGCCGGCCGGCTGCTCGTCGCTGACGGGCTGACCGGGGATGTCGATCTGCTGCTGGGCCTGGTCCGCGGCCTTGTCGCCCTTGGCGGACTTGGCGGCCTTGCCGGCGGCCTGCTCCGCGCCGTCGTCGCCGGTGCGGGCCTTGGAGGTCGTCCGGCGCTTGGGCTTGGTCTCGGTGTCGGCAGGCGCGTCGGCCTTGGCTGCGGAGCCCGAGCCTCCGGCCTGCTTCTCCTTGATGACCTCGATCAGCTGGCTCTTGCGCATCCGCGCGGTGCCCTTGATACCGAGGCCGGAGGCGACCTGCTGAAGCTCCGCCAGGACCATGCCGTCAAGGCCGGTGCCGGAACGGCGGCGCCGCGTGGTAGCAGGCGCGGCGGGAGCGTCCGTGGCGGGCGCGGTGGCACTGCCATCGGTGCGCGCGCCCATCAGATCGGTGGTGTCGCTCACGAAGGGTCCTTCCCTGGAGCGGGCGTCGGCCTGTCTGGCTCGGCGACCGGTTGTGCTGTCCGGCTGGGTCCTTGGTCTTGTGGACCGGTGCCGGGGCGGTGGTCCCGCCGGAAGTGGCGGAGAGATCAGTTCATGGCGCCGGCGTGAAGAGATGCAGAGTGGGCCATGTCGTCACGCCGATTCCGGAGCGTGCTCACTCCTGCTCAGGCCATTGCTCCGAGCAGTTTGGGAGGCTCCCGGAAGAAAGTGGTCCCTATGGGGGACACGAAGCACCGCGCCACTCAGGCGACGAGTACTGACTTGAGGTTAACACTACCGGGTCCAACAAACATTCCCCCTCTCCAAGACCGGCAATCGTTGATCACCCGCGTGATCACCCGGCGAGCGGCAGGACGCAGGCGCCCGCCGCATCGAGGGTCAGCCGGTTGGCCGCCCACCCCTCTCCCGCCAGTGCCGCGACCTTGTCGGCCGCCGCGTCCTCGACCAGTGCGAGGACCGTGGGGCCCGCACCGGACACGACTGCGGGGACGCCGTCCGCACGCAGTCGGTTCACCAGGGCCACGCTCTCCGGCATCGCGGGGGCGCGGTACTCCTGGTGGAGTCGGTCCTCGGTCGCGGCGAGCAGCAGCTCGGGGCGCCTGGTCAGGGCCTCGACGAGCAGTGCGGCGCGGCCGGCGTTGGCCGCGGCGTCCACATGAGGGACGGTACGCGGCAGCAGTCCACGGGCGGTCTCGGTCAGCACCGGCTTCCCGGGGACGAAGACCACCGGAACGATGGAATCAGCGGGATCCATCCGGATCGCGTGCGCGGTTCCGGTGTCCATCCAGGCGAGCGTGAATCCGCCCAGCAGACAGGCGGCGACATTGTCGGGGTGGCCCTCGATCTCGGTGGCGAGCTCCAGCAGCGCGGCGTCGTCGAGCTTCTGTTCACCGCCTATCGTCACGGCGCGGGCGGCGACGATGCCCGCGCAGATCGCGGCCGAGGAAGACCCCAGGCCGCGGCCGTGCGGGATGCGGTTGGCGCAGACGATTTCCAGGCCGCGCGGCTGCCCGCCGAGCAGCTCGAAGGCGGCGCGCATCGACCGTACGAGCAGATGGCTCTCGTCGCGCGGGAGGGTGTCGGCGCCCTCACCTGCGATGTCGATGTGCAGTCCGGAGTCGGCGACGCGCACCACGACATCGTCGTACAGGCCCAGGGAAAGACCCAGGGCATCGAAGCCGGGACCGAGATTGGCGCTGGTAGCGGGGGTGCGCACCCGGACGGCGGCGGCGCGGAACGCGGGACCGGCCATCGCTCGATGACTCTCCTTGATTGATGCTGCGGTACTGCCCCGGAGCGCCGCGGCACCGAAGTGCCCGGCCGGCTCCTGGGGTCTGTTCTGACCTGCCCTGAACACCACTGCGTTATGCCGTGGGGAGGGGAGTTGGCTGCCAGCCTATCGAAGGAAGGTTCTGTCGCGACATAGGGCGCACAGGAGGCGCACGATGCGTGTCGCGCGCCTTCCTGTGCCCCGACGCTGCCTTCGGTGATCTTTGCAGCCTTTGCGCAATTTGCTGCGCGGGGGTGACGGGGCGCGAGCCGCCCCGTCACCGGGTGCCGTACGCGCGCAACCGCCCGTACGGCCGACGGTTCCTAGACGAGGCCCAGGCGCTCGGCCGCGGCGTCCGCGTCGATCGGGACCGTGACCGGCTGCGGCGCTCCGGCCACCGCCCAGTCCGGGTCCTTGAGGCCGTTGCCGGTGACCGTGCAGACGATGCGCTGGCCGGGGTCGACCTTGCCCTCCTCGGCGGCCTTGAGCAGACCGGCCACCGACGCGGCCGAGGCGGGCTCCACGAAGACGCCCTCCCGCGCCGCCAACAGGCGGTAGGCGGCCAGGATTTGACGGTCGGTCACGTCATCGATGAAGCCGCCGGACTCGTCCCGCGCCTGCTGGGCGTACGACCACGAGGCCGGGTTGCCGATGCGGATCGCGGTGGCGATGGTGGTGGGGTCCTTGACGACCTCACCGCGCACGATCGGCGCGCTGCCGGATGCCTGGAAGCCCCACATCCGCGGGGTGTGCGAGGCGATGCCGTCGGCCGCGTACTCCTTGTAGCCCCTCCAGTACGCCGTGATGTTGCCGGCGTTGCCGACGGGCAGCACATGGATGTCGGGGGCGTCGCCGAGCATGTCGACGATTTCGAAGGCCGCGGTCTTCTGGCCCTCGATGCGCACCGGGTTCACGGAGTTCACAAGTGCGACGGGGTAGTTGTCGGAGAGGCTCCGGGCCAGCGTCAGACAGTCATCGAAATTTCCGTCGACCTGGAGGATCTTCGCGCCGTGGACCAGCGCCTGGCCCATCTTGCCGAGCGCGATCTTGCCCTGCGGGACGAGGACGGCGCAGACCATGCCGGCGCGGACCGCGTAGGCCGCGGCCGAGGCGGAGGTGTTGCCGGTGGAGGCGCAGATGACCGCCTTGGCGCCCTCCTCCTTGGCCCGCGTGATGGCCATCGTCATGCCGCGGTCCTTGAAGGAACCGGTGGGGTTGGCACCCTCGACCTTGAGGTGCACCTCGCAGCCGGTGCGCTCGGAGAGCAGCTGCGCCGGGACGAGGGGGGTGCCGCCCTCCCGGAGGGTGACGACCTCGGTCGTGTCGCTGACCGGCAGCCGGTCACGGTATTCCTCGATGATTCCGCGCCACTGACGGCTCGCGGTGGAATTGGCAGACATGGGTTCCTTTACTCCCCTTCGACCCGCATGATGCTGGCGACACCGCGCACGGTGTCCAGCTCGCGCAGTGCCCCGACGGTCGACGACAGGGCCGCGTCCGCCGCTCGGTGGGTGACGATGACGAGGGATGCCTCGCCGTCCTTGCCCTGCTGACGGACCGTATCGATCGATACGCCGTGTTCGGCGAAGATGTTCGCGACCTGCGCGAGCACGCCGGGCTTGTCGGCCACATCGAGGCTGATGTGGTAGCGCGTGATGACCGCGCCCATGGGGCTGACGGGCAGCCGGGTGTAGGCGGACTCGCCCGGTCCGGTGGCCCCGGCGAGCTTGTTGCGGCAGACCGCGACGAGGTCGCCGAGGACCGCGGAGGCGGTGGGTGCGCCGCCCGCCCCGGGCCCGTAGAACATCAGCTGGCCGGCGGCCTCGGCCTCGACGAAGACGGCGTTGTACGCCTCACGGACGGAGGCCAGCGGATGCGTCAGCGGAATCATCGCGGGGTGCACCCGCGCGGTCACCGACGCACCGTCCGCGGCCCGCTCGCAGATGGCCAGCAGCTTGACCGTGCAGCCCATCCGCTTGGCGGAGGCGATATCGGCCGCGGTGACCTCCGTGAGGCCCTCGCGGTGCACATCGTCGATGGTCACCCGGGTGTGGAAGGCGATACCGGCCAGGATCGCGGCCTTGGCGGCGGCGTCGAAGCCCTCGACGTCGGCGGTCGGGTCGGCCTCCGCGTAGCCGAGCGCGGTGGCCTCGTCCAGGGCCTCGCTGTAGCCGGCCCCGGTGGAGTCCATCTTGTCGAGGATGAAGTTGGTGGTGCCGTTGACGATGCCGAGCACCCGATTGACCTTGTCCCCGGCCAGCGACTCGCGCAGCGGCCGCACCAGCGGGATCGCGCCGGCGACGGCGGCCTCGTAATACAGGTCCGCGCCATTGGTCTCGGCCGCCGCGTGCAACGCCGCGCCGTCCGCCGCGACCAGCGCCTTGTTGGCGGAGACCACGCTCGCGCCGTGCTCGAAAGCGGTGGTGATCAGCGTGCGGGCCGGTTCGATCCCGCCGATGACCTCGATCACGACGTCGATGTCGCCGCGTTTGACGAGCGCGGTCGCATCGGTGGTGACCAGCTCGGCCGGGACGCCCTCGCGCACCTTGTCGGGGCGGCGGACGGCGATCCCGGCGAGCTCCACGGGCGCACCGATACGGGCGGCGAGGTCGTCGGCGTGCGTCGTCATGATGCGCGTCACCTCTGAGCCGACCACACCACAGCCCAGGAGCGCCACTTTCAGCGGACGCGTACGCATCATTCGACCTCTGCTTCTCATCGATCAGCGAATTCCAGCTTGCTCATGCACAAGTCTCACGCACCGGACGGCAGTTTCCGCCCGTCGTCCAGATGCCGAGACATTTATTTCACCCGGGGTCGGGATCCGGCGATCCGGCCCTACCCGACATCCAACCGCAGGAGATCTTCCTCCGTCTCCCGCCGGACGATCACCCTGGCCGCACCGTCCTTCACCGCTACGACCGGCGGCCGCAGCGAGTGGTTGTAGTTGCTCGCCATGGAACGGCAGTACGCACCGGTCGCCGGCACCGCGAGCAGATCCCCGGGCGCCACATCCGCCGGCAGGAAGGCATCGCGTACGACGATGTCGCCACTCTCACAGTGCTTGCCGACCACGCGCGAGAGCATCGGCTGGGCGTCGGAGGTGCGCGACACCAGCGCGACGCTGTACTCCGCGTCGTAGAGCGCCGTGCGGATGTTGTCCGACATCCCGCCGTCCACGGACACATACGTCCGCAGCCCTTCCAGCTCCTTGACCGTGCCGACCTCGTAGAGCGTGAAGGCCGTCGGGCCCACGATCGCGCGCCCCGGCTCGACCGACAGCCGCGGCATCCGCAGCCCCGCCGACTCGCACTCCCGGCGCACGATGTCGCCCAGCGCCGTCGCGATCTCGTGCGGCTCGCGCGGATCGTCGTCCGAGGTGTACGCGATACCGAGGCCGCCGCCCAGGTCGATCTCGGGCAGCTCGATGCCGTGCTCGTCCCGTACCTCGGTCAGCAGCTGCACCACCCGGCGGGCCGAGACCTCGAATCCCGCCATATCGAAAATCTGCGACCCGATATGGCTGTGAATTCCGATGAGCTCCAGGCCGTCCAGCTTGAGCGCCCGGCGCACGGCCTCCGCCGCCTGCCCGCCGGCCAGCGCGATACCGAACTTCTGGTCCTCGTGCGCCGTCGCGATGAATTCATGCGTATGCGCCTCGACACCGACCGTGACCCGGATCTGCACCCGCTGCCGCTTGCCCAGCCGCTCCGCGACATGGGCGACCCGCACCATTTCCTGGAACGAGTCGAGCACGATCCGCCCGACGCCCGCCTCGACGGCCCGGGTGATCTCCTCGGTGCTCTTGTTGTTCCCGTGCAGCGCGATCTGCTCGGCCGGCATTCCGGCCGCCAGCGCCGTCGCCAGCTCGCCCCCGGAACAGACGTCGAGATTCAGACCTTCTTCGTGCAGCCACCGCACGATGGCCCGGGAAAGAAATGCCTTCCCCGCGTAGAACACATCGGCTCCCGGCCCGAAGGCGTCCTTCCAGGCCCGGCAGCGCGCCCGGAAATCGTCCTCGTCCAGGAAATACGCCGGGGTGCCGAATTCCGCGGCGAGCGCGGCGACATCCAGCCCGCCGACGGTGACCACGCCGTCGGCGTCGCGCTGGACCGTACGGGACCAGACCTGTGGGTCGAGGGTGTTCAGATCGGCGGGCGGCCCGGCGTAATGCCCCTCGGGCAGCACATCGGCGTGCCGGGGTCCTGCGGGGTGCGCGGAACGGCTCATGACAGTGGAGATCCCCTCAAAATCGTTCAGAGGTGTTCGGGAGCGGAGATGCCGAGCAGTCGCAGGCCGTTGGCGAGCACCGTCCGGCCGGCCTCGGCAAGGGCCAGCCGGGCGCGATGCACGGCCAAGGGTTTCTGCTCCCCGACGGGCAGCGGCGGATAGTCGTCATGCCACCGGAAGAACGCGTCCGCCGTCGCCTCCAGATGCCGCACCACCCGGTCCGGCGCCCGCAGCCGCGCGGCGCTCTCGACGACGGAGGGGTAGGTGGCGAGGAGGGTGTGAAAGCTCTTCAGGGCCTGCGCGGCGGACCCGGCCCCGTCCGACGAGCCGTCGTCCGCGGCCTGCCCCCGAACCGGAGCGCCCACGTCCCCCGGCTCACTCCCGAACCCCAGCTCCCGCGCGTGACGCCCGAGCGCCCGCGCCCGCGCATACGCGTACTGCACCCGGAACCGCGGATTGCTCTCCCGCTGCACGGGCCGCTCGGGCACCCGCACCGGATCCTGCGCGGCCGGCCGCAGCAACACCCAGCGCGCTTCGTCGGCGCCGAGGCGGGCGACGAGGGTGGCGAGGTCGTCCCGAGCGGGCGCGAGCACGGGCTGTTCACCGGCCCGACGGCCACCGAGCCCGGCCGCCGCATCGATCCGCGCCAGCGCCTCGGCGACAACGGCGGCACGGGCGTCACCTGCCGCGCCGGCCACCGGGCCGGCCGCCACCGGACCCTGCCCCGCAGCCGCTCCCCCATAGCTTTCCCCTCGCGCCAGTACCTCCCGCACCAGCGCGGCCTGCGCCCCGTCCCCCAACGTGAAGTTCAAGAACCCCGGCCCGGCGATCTCGACCCGGGCGATCCCGGCGCTTCCGCTGAGCCGCTTCCGCAGAATCTCGGCGACCTCCCGGGCCGGCCGCCCCGCCTGCCGGGCGAGCTGGAGCGCGACATTGGAGGCGTAATCCCCACACCCGGGCCGCGGCGGCGGCTGCACCACGATCCGCGCCGGCACGGACACGGAGAGCTCCTGCTCCTCCACCGCACCACGCACGGAGCGCAGAACGGTACGGGAGAGCTCAGCCGGGGTCACAGGACAAGCGTATGGGAGACCCGGGGTACCCATGCGACCCGGTTTCGCCCTGTGGACACTCCACGTCACGCTCCGGGGCGCCCGGTCACCTCTTCCCGGCTATTCCCCGCCCGCATCCACCATGCCGACCCCGCCGGAAGCCGCGACCCCATCGGACGTGGCACCACGCCCCGCCCCTCCCCCGCCCCCGTCGCTCTCCTCGTCATCGGCCCCACCCTCGGGCCCACGCTCCCGTTGCCGCTGCCGCCCGTCCCGCACCAGCATCCCCACGATCCGCACCAGCTCGGCCGGCTCGAAAGGCTTCGCGAGAAACGCGTCCACGCCCACCGATTCGCCGTTGTCCACCTCACCCTGGGTGCACGCACTGACGATGGCGATCGGGATGTCCCACGTCCGCGGATCGGAGCGCAATCGCGCCGCGGTGTGGAGACCGTTGAGCCGCGGCATCACGACATCAAGGGTCACGACATCAGGTCTCACGTGGTGCACGACATCCAGACATTCGGCACCATCAGCCGCGGTCACGACCTCGAAGCCCTCCAGCTCGAGATTGACCCTGATCAACTGGCGGATCACCTTGTTGTCGTCGACAACAAGGATCCGACCGGACAAGCCAGGCACACCATGAGACTAGGACCCCACCTGCGACTGCGTCCCGGTTTTCCCCACTTCCGCCCCCGTGCGAGGGACCTTTCCCCGAGCGTCACGCACCGGGGCCTTCACATGCGCTAGGAGCCCCGGCCACCCCGCGGCACCCCCGTACATGCCCCCGACGAAACCTGTTCATGAACACCCCATCAGAGCTGGTAGTGTTCTACCCGTCGCCACGAGAACACAGGCGGCAACGCCCCCGTAGCTCAGGGGATAGAGCAACGGCCTCCGGAGCCGTGTGCGCAGGTTCGAATCCTGCCGGGGGCACCTTGAATGAGGTGCCTGAAGACCCCGCCAGCGCAGAGATGCTGGGCGGGGTCTTTTCATGTCTGCGCGCCTCATGTCTGCGCGCCCTCGATGGTGAAGCGCGCGTAGCCGTGGTGAGGCGGTCGGATACGCACCGTGTCCGGCGCACTCGGGGGCGACGGGGACGGCGGGGACGACGGCTGGTGGATTCCGCACAGCGCGCGTACCGGACCACGCCTCTGTCGCGTTCGAGGGTTTCCCCTGGAGTTCCTGGGCCGCGGCCGGAACCGCTGGGCGGTTTACGTCAGTTGGGTCCTGCGTGGAATGACGGTGCGCCACATTCGGGCGGGACGACGGCTTGACACGGTCCGGACACCGCAAAACCGGGCACCCGGCGTCTCGGCCAAGTGCCCGGTCAGTGGGGGGCGCGGGGATGGGGTGGGGTCAGGGGTTCAGGTGGACCGGGAGGGATTCGATTCCGTAGACGATGGAGAGTTTGCGGAATTCGAGGTCCTCGGGTGTGGCGGCGAGGCGCATGTTCGGGAAGCGGCGTACCAGGGCGGGGTAGGCGGCGCGGAGTTCCATGCGGGCCAGTTCCGCGCCTACGCAGCGGTGAATTCCGTAGCCGAAGGCGAGATGGGAGGGAACGTTGCGGGTGGGGTCGAACTGTTCCATTTCCGGGCCCAGTTTGCCGTCCCGGTCCGCACCGCTCAGTGAGCACAGCACCACATCTCCGGAGGCGATCTGGACGCCGCCGATTTCCAGGTCCTCGCGGGCGAAGCGCGGGAAGGCGACCTGTACGACGGTCAAGTAGCGGAGGAGTTCTTCGACGTAGCCGTCCACGACGTCATCGCCGTCATGGAGGGCGGCGAAGTGCTTGGGGTCCTGGAGGAGGACCAGGGCGCCGAGGGCCAGCATGCTGGCGGTGGTTTCGAATCCGCCGGTGAGGACGCCGTCGGCGAGGCCGGCCAGTTCTTCGTCGCTGACCGTGTCGCCGTGTTCCTTCACGATCATGCCGAGCAGGCCGTCGCCCGGGTTTTCGCGCTGCTTCTTGACGATGTCCCGGAAATAGGAAAGGGATTCAGATATGGCGCCGAAGGACGCGTTCGCTCCGCTGAAAAGGTCGAAACGGGCGGCGCTGAGGCGTTCGAAGTCGGCGCGGTCCTCGTAAGGAACTCCGAGGAGTTCGCAAATGACGAGGGAGGGGATGGGAAGGGCGAATGAGTGGACGATGTCGACCGGGTCGCCGTTCTTTCCCGCCTTTTCCATCGCGTCGAGGCGCTCCTCGACGATCTCATGGATACGGGGCGTGAGCCGCCCGAGGCGCCGCATGGTGAATTCGGGGGTCAGCAGCCGGCGGAGACGGGTGTGCACGGGCGGGTCGGCGAATCCGAGTCCACCGGGGTTCTGTTCGGCGCCGGCGCCGGCCTTGCCGACGAGGTTGGTGAAGTCGGAGCTGAAGGCATTGGCCTTTCCCAGCACCGCCTTGACCTCGTCGTAGCCGGTCACCAGCCAGACGTTGGCGGCTATCGGCACGGGAAGCTTGCTGACGGGCTCCCGCTCCCGGACGGCCGCCAAATCGCCCACCGGGTTGAGGCCGTCGCGCCGCAATGGCATCAGGACGGACTCGGGCAAGAAAGACATTCGAGACAGGTCGAAGCCTTTCTTCCGCGTTCTCGCCAGATACATGCGGCCGGCCCAGGCGATGATCCGGGAACGGAGAGTCGTCATGACGCTAATACTGCCTTTCGTCGAGGGGGACGGTCACCCGCGCTCGGCGGCCCAAGACGGCCGGGACGGCACGGAACCCCCACTCGGCGTCTACGGGTGTGACGTACGCCATAGCCCCTCGCTTGCGGTGGTCATGGCACAGGTCCATGCCATCGACCGGAGTCTTCGGTCGTCCGCATCAGCGTGACGAGCTCGGCCTCGGCCTTCTTCTTCAATTCGGTCTGGACGAGTTTACAAAGTGCCATTGGCGGCGTTCACGGAACAACCCGGGATGCCCCTGGGGGACCCCTGGTTCGTCCCTGACTCTTCCCTGACCGCTCCCTTAGACCCGCGCCGGCCGCCACACGTTGCCTCCGCCCTCGCACACTTCCCTGTGGACCGCCTCACCTTCGGCCGGCCGATGTCCGGATGGAAGGCGGTTCGGGTGGAGTTGTCGATGTGCTGGGTGGCGATGCGCTGAGGGGCGATGTGCTGGGTGGCGGTGCGCTGAGTGCCGATGCGCTGAGTGCCGATGCGCTGAGTGCCGATGTGCCGAGTGTCGACGTGCTGAGCATTGAGGGCCGGTCCGCCTCGGCCCGCCCGCACCACGTCCGTCACGGAGTGTGATGAGTTGCGGACTCTCCGCGCCCTCCTTAGCGTGAAAGGAGAGCGAGGCAGGCGGCACGGCGCGGTGCGAGAGGGCGGCGCGTGGCGGGGAGGCCGCACTCGTAGCCGGGGAAGGGTGCGACAGGCACCGCACCGGCGGGGCGTCCGCCCCGGCCCGTCCGTTCAGTGACGCCCGGCGACTCCGCTCGATTCACCCCACAGGGATTCCCCTGAGACTCTCCCTTCGCAGGAGGAAGCGCATGTTTCCGAAGTCGAAGTCCGGCAAGTTCGGCACGTTCGCCCTTTGCTTTCTGTCCGGCGCGCTGGCCGGGATCCTCGCGGCCGGCCCCGCCCCGGCGGCCCACGGCAGTGCGGGCAACGACCTCGCGGAGTACGAGGGGCGGGTCGTCGCCAAGGGGGGCCTGGTGCTGCGTACCGGGCCGAGTACCGAGTTCCGTGCGATCGGCCTGAAGGAGTACGGGTCCGTCGTCGGGATCTCCTGCCGGCTCAACGGGCAGCTCGTCGAGGACAACCCGGTCTGGTACAGGCTCAGCGATGCCTCGTACGTCTGGTCCTCGACGCGGCACATCGTGAACGAGGGGGCGGAGCCGCGGTGGTGCTGAGGAGGCGTTGAGGCGGTGTGCCCAGGTGGTGCGTCCGCTGCGTACACCCCGAACGTCGCATCGGACATAACGGAAATAGCGGCTGCCGCTTGCTACGTTGCCAGACATGACGGCAATGGCGAGGGCGGCGGCCGCGCGCCCGGCGGACACTCCTCCCCCGTTGCCGCTGCTGCCCAAGCGGCGGGGCATCGAACTGGCCCTCCTCGTAGGCGCGGTCCTGATCAGCGTCTGCGGGTATCTCGTCGTGGGGCTGGCCCGGGGGCATGCGCTGCCGGGCGGTGCGGTCCGGTACGGGGCGGGGCTCGCCGGGCTGGCGCTGCTCGCGCATCTCGCCGTCCGCTTCCGCGCCCCGTATGCCGATCCGCTGCTGTTGCCCACCGCCGTACTGCTCAACGGGATCGGGCTGGTGCTGATCTTCCGGCTCGATCTGGACACCCCGGGCGACCATGCCGCGCCCACCCAGCTGATGTGGTCGACGGTGGGCGTCGGGCTCTTCATCGCGGTGGTGGTGCTGTTGCGCGACCACCGGGTGCTCCAGCGGTACGCCTATGTCTGTGCGGCGCTCGCGCTGGTGCTCATGGCTGCGCCGATTCTCTTCCCGGCGATCAACGGGGCGAAGATCTGGATCCGTGTCGGCGGATTTTCCATTCAGCCGGGCGAGTTCGCCAAGGTGTTGATCACGGTCTTCTTCGCGGCCTATCTGGCCGCCAACCGCAGCGCGCTGGCCCACACGGGACGCCGGATGGGCCGTCTGCGGCTCCCCACCGGCCGGGTGCTCGGACCGATCGTCGCGATCTGGCTGATCAGCGTCGCGGTGCTGGTGCTGGAGCGGGATCTGGGCACCTCGCTCCTGTTCTTCGGGATCTTCGTCGTCCTGTTGTACGTGGCCACCGGGCGGACCGGATGGATCGCGGTCGGGCTGATCCTGGCCGGCGTCGGGGCGGCCGCCGTGGGCACGCTGGAGCCGCATGTGCACAGCCGGGTCGAGGACTGGCAGCATCCGTTCGCCGGTATCGCGGCGGGCCGGGGGCCCGGTCAGCTCGCGCAGTCGCTGTTCGCGTTCGCGGCCGGCGGGATGCTCGGCACCGGCCTCGGCCAGGGCCACTCGTATCTGATCGGCTTCGCCATGAAGTCGGACTTCATTCTGGCGACCTTCGGCGAGGAACTCGGGCTGGCCGGGCTGACCGCGCTGTTCCTGCTGTACGCGCTGCTGGTGGCCCGCGGCTACCGCGCCGCGCTCGGGCTGCGGGACCCGTTCGGCAGCCTGCTGGCCGTGGGGCTGGCGGCGCTGCCCGCCCTTCAGGTCTTCGTCATCGCGGGCGGGGTGACGGGGCTGATCCCGCTGACGGGGATGGCGATGCCGTTTCTGGCGCAGGGCGGGTCGTCCGTCGTCACGAACTGGATCATCATCGCGCTGCTGTTGCGGATCAGCGACCGGGCGCGGACGCCTCGGCCGGATGGGGGCGGTTCGGGGAGCGGTACGGCGAGCACGACGGGGAGCCGTAGTGGGGCAGGGGCCGGGAGCCGTAGTGGGGCGGGGGCGGGCGGCTCGGCGGGGGGCTCTTCGCGGAGTCCGGCGAGGAGCCTGGTGGCGCAGGACGGGGGAAATGACGCGGGGTTCGGGGCGCGGAGCTGGGTGGTGGGGTTTCTGAAGCCGACGCGATCCCAGACGCCGACCCGGTCCCAGACGCCGACCCGGTCCCAGACGCCGACCCGGTCCGAGGCCCGGGCCCGGCCCCAGGAACGGCGACCGGCCGGCCCGGCGCCCGACTCCGCCGATGACGCCGCGTCACCGGAGGCGGGCCGTTGATCCGCTGTATTCGGCACACCGCCGCGTTCTCCTTCCTGCTCCTTGTCGCGCTCCTGGTCAACGCGGCGCGGGTGCAGGTCTTCGAGACGGAGCGCTACGGCGCCAATACGGCCAACCGCCGGGGGGTGATCGCCCGTTACGAGCAGCCGCGCGGTGCCGTGCTCGTCGCGGGCCGGCCGGTCACCGGCTCCCGGGACAGCGGCGGGCGGCTGCGCTATGAGCGCACCTACACCGACGGACCGCTGTACGCACCGGTCACCGGCTACTCCTCGCAGATCTACGGGACCTCGCTGCTGGAGAGCGCCGAGGACGGCATCCTCTCCGGCTTCGACGACCGGCTCGCCACCTTCCCCTGGTGGGACCAGCTGACCCGCACCCACCGGCCGGGCGGCAGCGTGCACACCACCATCGACCCCCGGATGCAGCGCGCCGCGTTCGACGGGCTGGGCGGCAAGAAGGGCGCGGTGGCCGCGGTCGAGCCGCGTACGGGGAAGGTCCTGGCGCTGGTGAGCACGCCCTCGTACGACCCCGGTGAGCTGTCCGGCAACGACGGCGCGGTCGGCGCGGCCTGGCACCGGCTGAACACCGCCGGGCCGCGGCCGATGCTCAACCGGGCGCTCCAGGAGACCTATCCACCCGGTTCCACCTTCAAGGTCGTCACCGCGGCGGCCGCGCTGGAGAACGGTGAGGTCACCGATATCGAGGCCCCGACGGACTCGCCCGATCCCTACCCGCTGCCCGGCACCGCCACCCTGCTCGGCAATGCCGCGGAGGGCTGTGAGGACGCCCCGCTGAAGGATGCCTTCCGGGCCTCCTGCAACACCGTCTTCGCGCGGCTGGGTGCCCGGATCGGGCTGCGGGACATGGTCGGCATGGCCCGGCGGTTCGGCTTCAACGACCCCCGGCTGCGCATCCCCTCCCCGGTCGCCCCGAGCAATTTCGATACCCGGATGGATGCCTCGCAGGTCGCGCTGTCCGCCATCGGGCAGTACGACACCGCCGCCACGCCGCTCCAGATGGCGATGGTCTCGGCGACGGTCGCCAACGGGGGCCGGCTGGCGCCGCCGACGCTCGTCGACAAGGTGACCGATGCCAGGGGAGTCATGATCGCGGCCGGTCCGCACCGCCCCACCCGCCAGGTGATCGGCCCGGTCGCCGCGCAGCAGATCCAGGAGATGATGATCGACGTCGTCGCGCACGGCAGCGGCAAGCATGCCGCCATCAAGGGCGTCACGGTCGGCGGCAAGACCGGTACCGCGCAGCACGGGGTGCGCAACGAGGGGACGCCGTACGCCTGGTTCATCTCCTGGGCGCGGGCGAAGGACAGCTACGAGCCGGCCGTGGCGGTGGCCGTAGTGGTCGAGGACGCGGCCGCCGACCGCGCGGACATCAGCGGCGGGGGCAGCGCGGCGCCGATCGCGCGGGCGGTGATGGCGGCGGCGGTGCGCTGAGACGCCTCGGCCGCCGGGGCCTTGCCGCGTACCCGGCCGTCCGCGTCACAATGGCCGTATGGCTGACGCGATCCCGCCCATGGAACCCGCCCCGCCCCCGTCGCTGTCCCTGGCCGAAGTGGAGGCGCTGGCGCGGCGCGTGCACTCGGGGCAGACGGACAAGGCGGGCCGCCCGTATGCCGGACATCTGGCGGCGGTCGCGGCGGGCGTACGCGAACGGGGCGGCAGTGACGAGCAGATCGCCGCGGCCTGGCTGCACGACGCGGTCGAGGACGGGGCGCTGAGTGCGGAGTGGCTGGCCGGTGCGGCGCTGAGCGAGGCGGTCAAGGCGATGATCCTCGCCGTCACCAAGCGGGCGGGCGAGCCGGTCGAGGCGTACACCGCACGCATTCTGGCCACGCCGGGGGCGCTGCTGGTCAAGGAGGCCGACCTGGCGCACAACGCCGATCCGGACCGGCTGGCCGTATTGGACGCGCCGACGCGCGAGCGGCTGACGGCGAAGTACGCGCGGGTGCGGGGGCTGTTGGGGCTGTCCGCGCCATAGCCGCCACGGGGTACGGACGCGGCGGGGAATGTCCGAGCCGTAGCGGCCGCCCCCGGAGGCCCATCGCCGCTCTCCGCCAAGGGTCCGTACCCCGGACGCCCGCACAGAAGGATGCCCTACGAAGCTAATTCGCGGCGAAGAGCCCTACGCCCCCTCCTCCCCCACCGCCTCCCCCACCCCGCTCAGGAACCGCCGGATCGCCGCCTGTTCGCCGGCCTCGAAGGTGGTGAGCAGGGCGAGGGTGCGGTCGATCAGCGGGCCGAAGAAGGACTGGCCCAGGGCGAGGGCGCGGTCGTCGACCTCCAGCAGGACGCGGCGCCGGTCGCGGGTGTCGCGGACCCGGCGGAGCAGGCCGAGCCGTTCCAGGCGGTCGATGAGCGCCGTGGTGCCGGCGGAGTTCAGGCCCATCCGGTCGCCGAGCCGGCCGGGGGTCGACTGCTCGCCGGCCCGTGCCGCGTCCAGCAGGCTGATCAGGGCCCGGAGGTCGGTGGGGTGCAGACCGTTGCGGCCGGCGAACCGGGCTCCGGCGAGGTCGAGTCGCACGGTCACCTCCCGCAGCAGATGGACCAGGTCCATCCCCGCCGGTTCGTCCGCCGCTTGCTGCTTCGCCATGCACCGCCGCCTTTCTTTCCGGACTTCCGCATTATTACCTCGCCGAGCGAGATACTTGCCGAGCGAGGCAGCAGTGACGGCCTCGTGCGTCGCTTCGTCTCGTCCCGGAGGTGCACCATGACAGCAGACACCCCTGCGCACACCCCCACCGCGGCCTTTCGCACGGCCTACGAGCAGGCCATGGCGCTGTGGCCGGTGCCGGTGGAACGGCTCGATCTGCCCTCGGAGTTCGGCAGTACCCGGGTCACCGTCTGCGGCCCGGCCGGCGGTCCGCCGCTGGTGCTGCTGCACGGCGGCGGCACCACCTCGGCCGTCTGGTACGCCCTCGCCGCCCCGCTCGCCCGTACGCACCGGGTGTACGCCGTGGACCAGATGGGCGGGCCGGGGCTCAGCGTGCACAGCGGGCGGGCGCTGCGGCGGCCGGCGGATCTGCTCGACTGGCTGGACGGGGTGTTCCGCGGGCTGGGGCTGACCTCGGCCGCGCTGCTCGGGCACTCGTACGGCGGGTGGCTCGCGCTGAGCTATGCCGGGCACGCGCCGGAGCGGGTGAACCGGTTGGTGCTGCTCGATCCGACCCAGTGCTTCGCGGGTTTCCGGCCGTCGTATCTGCTGCGGGCGCTGCCGCTGTTCGTACGGCCCGGAGAGCGGAGCACCCGGCGGTTCCTGGAGTGGGAGACCGGAGGTGCGCCGCCGGCGCCCGAACTGGTGCGGCTGATGGGGCTGGGCGCCGTCGAGTTCCGCGCCGCGAAGGTGGTCACCGGGCCGCGGCCGGACGTCACCCGGGCCGTGCCGACCCTGTTGGTGCCGGCCGGGCGGAGCCGGACGCACGATCCCCGCCGGGTCGCGGCACAGGCCGAACGAACCCTGGCGGGCGTACGGGTCGCGACCCTGGCGGGGGCCACGCACCACTCCCTGCCGTACGCCGACCCCGACGAGCTCGGCCGTCAGGTGCTCGGCTTCCTGCCTGCGGGACTTCCCGGCGGGACCCCCTGACGGCCGGGCGGAGGTCGGGCCGGCCCGGCGGTCAGCCCTCCGCGCCCTGCTCGACGGCCGCCGCGACCTCCGCCGTACGGGCCTCCTCCTCGGCCGCGAAGCGCTCCGCGTCCAGCTTCTCGGCGAGCTCCTCGTCCTGGGCCATCAGCAGATCGAGGTTGGAGTCGCCCATCTCGAAGACGCCCATGTCGACATAGGCGCGCTGGAGGCGTTCGCCCCACAGGCCGATGTCCTTGACGCAGGGCACGATGCGGCTGAAGAGCAGCTTGCGGAAGAGATGCAGGAATTCGGAGTTCTCGGTGAATTCGGCGGCTTCGTCGTGCGGAATGCCGAAGTTCTCCAGGACCTCCAGACCGCGCAGCCGGTCGCGCATCAAATAGCAGCCCTCGATGACGAATTCCTCGCGTTCGCGCAGTTCGGCATCGGTGAGCTGCTTGTAGTAGTCGCGCAGCGCCATGCGCCCGAAGGCGACATGGCGCGCCTCGTCCTGCATGACGTACGCCAGGATCTGCTTCGGCAGCGGCTTGGTGGTGGTGTCGCGGATCATGCCGAAGGCGGCCAGCGCCAGGCCCTCGATCAGCACCTGCATACCGAGGTACGGCATGTCCCAGCGCGAATCCCTGAGGGTGTCGGAAAGCAGCGCCTGGAGGTTGTCGTTGACCGGGTAGAGCATCCCGATCTTTTCCTGGAGGAAACGGCTGTATATCTCGGCGTGCCGCGCCTCGTCCATGGTCTGGGTGGCCGAGTAGAACTTCGCGTCGAGGTCCGGCACGGATTCGACGATCCGCGCCGCGCACACCATCGCGCCCTGCTCGCCGTGCAGGAACTGGCTGAACTGCCAGGAGGTGTAGTGCCGGCGCAGATCGCCCCGGTCCTTCTCGGTCATCTTGTCCCAGTACTTGGTGCCGTACAGGGACATGGACTCATCCGGGGTGCCGAGCGGGTCCTGGGGGTCCACCTCCAGATCCCAGTCGATCCGCAGATTGGCGTCCCACTGCTTGTCCTTGCCCTTCTGGTAGAGCGCGAGCAGCCGTTCGCGTCCGTCGTCGTAGTCCCAGCTGAAGCGGGCCGCACCGGTGGCGGGCACCTTCCACACGGGGTCGCCTGGGTCCTGTACGTAGAGCTCTCGGGTCGACACGGACGCCTCCTACGGTCGCCAAACGCCTTGTCATGGGCGGTCGTTGGCAGGCTCACACGCTTCTTACCGACGGGTCAATAAGTCGTGCACGGGGGATTGACGGGCTTGCTGACGAGCAGTCTCATAAGAGATGACCCCGGGCAGGACAGGCCCCGACCGCAGAGCGAGGTAGCCACCACCATGACGAGCGCGCCCACCGCCATGACCGAGACGGACACCGAGGTGCTGCGGGACGCCCTCGGTCTGCTCAAGGACCGGGAACAGGTCGCCGAGCGGCTGCTGGACTCCTCCGCCAAGCACTCCTTCGACCCCGATACCGAACTCGACTGGGACGCGCCCCTGGAGGACGGCAAGTGGTTCTGGCCGCCGGAGCTGGTCTCGCTCTACGACACCCCGCTGTGGCGGAAGATGTCCCTGGAGCAGCAGCAGGACCTGTCCCGGCACGAGGCCGCCTCGCTCGCCTCGCTGGGCATCTGGTTCGAGATCATCCTGATGCAGCTGCTCGTCCGGCACATCTACGACAAGCCGGCGACCAGCGCCCATGTCCGCTACGCGCTCACCGAGATCGCCGATGAGTGCCGGCACTCCAAGATGTTTGCGCGCATGATCCAGAAGGGCGGCGCGCCGGCGTATCCGGTCTCCCGGCTCAACCACAACCTCGCCCGCGTGCTCAAGACGGTCTCCACCACACCGGGGTCGTTCGCCTGCACCCTGCTCGGCGAGGAGATCCTGGACTGGATGCAGCGGCTGACCTTCCCGGACGAGCGGGTGCAGAGCATCGTGCGCGGGGTGACCCGCATCCATGTCGTCGAGGAGGCCCGGCATGTGCGCTACGCCCGCGAGGAGCTGCGCCGCCAGATGGTCACCGCGCCGCGCTGGGAGCGGGAGTTGACCCGGATCAGCTCCGGCGAGGCGGCCCGGGTGTTCTCCGTCGCCTTCGTCAATCCGGACGTCTACTCCCATGTCGGGCTGGACAAGCGGGAGGCCGTCGCCCAGGTCAAGGCCAGCGGCCACCGCCGTGAGGTGATGCGGTCCGGCGCCCGGCGGCTCACCGACTTCCTCGACGAGATCGGCGTACTGCGCGGTATGGGCCGCCGGTTGTGGCGCAGCTCGGGCCTGCTGGCCTGAAGCGGGCGGCATGGACCCCGTAGACCCCGAGCACCTGTACGAGCCGACATCCGGGCCGGTTACGCTGCTGTTCATGAACGGCAGCGGCACCGCCCCAGCAGTACCCCGACCCGCGTATCGCAGGCTGAGCGTGGAGCAGCGCCGCAGCCAATTGCTCACCGCGGCGCTGGACCTGTTCGCCCAGCGCGCCCCCGAGGACGTCTCCCTGGACGATGTCGCCCTGGCCGCCGGGGTCTCCCGGCCGCTCGTCTACCGCTACTTCCCCGGCGGCAAGCAGCAGTTGTACGAGGCCGCGCTGCGCAGCGCGGCCGACATCCTGGAGCGCTGCTTCGCCGAGCCGGACACCGGACCGCTCACCCAGCGGCTGTCCCGTGCGCTGGACCGCTACTTGGCGTTCGTCGACGAGCACGACGCCGGGTTCAGCGCGCTGCTCCAGGGCGGCAGCGTCGTGGAGACCACCCGTACGACCGCGATCGTCGACGAGGTGCGGCGGGCCGCGGCCGATCAGATCCTGCGGCACCTGGGCGAACCGGAGCCGGGCCTGCGGCTGCGGATGACCGTCCGGATGTGGATCACCGCGGTCGAGGCCGCCTCGCTGATCTGGCTCGACGAGGACAAGCAGCCGGCCCTCGACGAGCTGCGGAACTGGCTGGTCGACCACTTCATCGCGCTGCTCACCGCGACCGCGGCCGGGGACCCGCAGACCGCCCGGGTCACCCGCGCGGCGCTGAAGCTGGAGACCTCCGACGGCCCGGCCGGCGATCTGGCCCGCCGCGCCCTGCCCGTCGTGAGCGACGCCGCGCATCTGCTGTGAGCGGCCGCCGGGCCGGGCCGGTGTGACACTGAGGACGTGAGAAGCGAGAACACCCTCTTCGTCGGCGGCCCGCTGGACGGCCGGGTCCTGCCCGTACTGGTCGGCATGACGGGCCAGCCGCCCAAGACGTACGAGGTGCCCGAACCGCACGATGACGGCCGCCCCCCGACCGTCCACTTCTACCGGCGCGTCCCGGCCCGGGTGGGCCGCCTCGGCCTGCCCAGCGGCTGGAAGTACGAGTACGACCCCGCCGGAAAACCCTCCACCGGCCCCAAGTGGCCCTGGCGCAAGCCCCACTGATCCGGCAGGCCGCAGCAGCACAGAGCCCCTCCCCGCCGACAGCGGGGAGGGGCACACACGGCTGCCGCACCCGAAAGCGTGGGCGGGCCCGTCACTTCGTCAACGACGCCAGATACGCATTCGTCTTCTCCGGGTCGTAGAAGAAGTTCTCGAAGTCCGACGGATCATTGAAGCCGTTGGCGAACCGGTCGGCGGCGGGCTGAAGCTGCCCGGCCGCGCCGATGAGGTTCAGGATGTGCTCCGGCGGCGGCGCCAGCATCGCGTTCGTCCACTTGGTGACGTGCTGGGCGGTGGTCCAGTACCGCTCGAAGGCGGTCCGCATCCAGTCCCCGTCGAACGGCTGGTCCCCGCGCTCCACGATGGAGGCGAGGTAGGAGGCGGCGCACTTGGAGGCCGAGTTGGAGCCCTGGCCGGTGATCGGGTCGTTGGCGACCACGACGTCCGCGACGCCGAGCACCAGACCGCCGGAGGGAAGTTGGCCGACGGGGTGGCGCACGGTGGGGGCGTAGCGGCCGGCCAGCGTGCCGTTGGCGTCGGTCAGTTCGACCTTGGTGGCGCGGGCGTACTCCCAGGGCAGGAACTTCTCCATCAGTTCCAGCGTGACGGCGAGGTGCTCGTCGGGGTCCTTGACGCCCTGGAAGACATCCAGCGGACCGCCGGGTATGCCCTCCCAGAAGAGGATGTCGGCGCGGCCGGAGGTGGTGTACGTCGGCATCACGAACAGCTCGCCGACGCCGGGCACCAGGTTGCAGCGCACCGCGTCGATGTCGGGGTGCTCGGGGCGCGGGCCCAGACCGTGCACGTAGGCGACGGCCAGCGCGCGCTGCGGGGCGTCGTACGGGGAGCGCTCGGCGTTGCGGCCGAACATGGACACCAGCTCGCCCTTGCCGGCCGAGACCAGCGTCAGGTCGTAGCGGCTCGCGAAGAAGTCGAGGTCGGAGACGGCCGCGCCATGGATGACGAGCTGGCCGCCGCGCTGCGCGAAGGTCTCCATCCAGCCGGCCATCTTCACCCGCTGGTCGACGGACTGGGCGTAGCCGTCCAGCTTGCCGAGCCAGTCGATGGCGCGCTGCGAGCCCTCGGGCGCCTCGTGGCTGCCGGGTGCGGCGACCGAGACGCCGAGGCCCTCGATGCGCGGGGCCTGGCTCTCCCAGAAGTTGATCTGGAGGTCACGCTCGTGCTGGAGCGCGGTGTCGAACATGCACTGCGTCGACATGACCCGGCCGGCGCGGATCTCGTCGGCGGTGCGGTTGGACATGAGGGTGACCTCATAGCCCTGCGACTGGAGCCCCAGGGCGAGCTGGAGACCGGCCTGGCCGGCTCCGACGATGAGTATTTTCCGCATGGCGGGCTCTTCTCTATTACTGCTGGTGGTTCGGGGAGAGTGGGGGGAGCGGCGAGACCTTACCCATCGGTCACTCCGGTGCGGTCTCCAGGGCGTGGCCGACCAGCGCGAGCAGCGACTGGATCACCGTGGGCCGCTCCCGGGCGTCCATGATCACTACGGGTACCTGCGGCGGCACGGTCAGCGCGTCGCGGACGTGCTCGACGGCGTACGCCTCGGTCCCCTCGAAGTGGTTGACCGCGACGACATACGGCAGTCCGCAGCTCTCGAAGTAGTCGAGCGCCGGAAAGCAGTCCTCCAGCCGCCGGGTGTCGGCCATCACGATCGCGCCGATCGCGCCGCGCACCAGGTCGTCCCACATGAACCAGAAGCGCTGCTGGCCGGGCGTGCCGAACAGGTACAGCACCAGTTCCTGGTCGAGGGTGATCCGCCCGAAGTCCATCGCGACCGTGGTCGTGGTCTTCTCCGGGGTGGCGGTCAGATCGTCCGTGTCGGCGCTGGCCTGCGTCATCACCGCTTCGGTCTGGAGCGGGGTGATCTCCGAGACCGATCCGACGAACGTCGTCTTGCCGACGCCGAAGCCGCCCGCCACCACGATCTTGGTGGCGATCGGCGCCTGCGAACGGTCCGTCTGCCAGCTCTGTAGCCCCGCGTCGGCCGTGGCCGCCGGGTCGGCCTGACCCACGGAACCGGCGGTCGCCGTCGGCCCGGCCGATATCGTGTCAGAGCCTGTGAAGTCCACTCAGCACCCTTTCGAGCAGCGCGCGGTCGGGCCGGCCGGAGCCGTGCCCGGTGCCGTAGACGCGAATCTTTCCCTGGTCGGCGAGGTCACTGAGCAGTACCCGGACCACGCCCAGCGGCATCTTGAGGAGCGCGGAGATCTCCGCGACCGAGCGCATCCGGCGGCACAGTTCGACGATCGCCCGCATCTCCGGCATCACCCGGTCGCCCCAGCCGCCGGAGGTGAGCTCGCGGCGCTCCTCGGGCGCCTCCAGCGCCGCCACGAACGTCTCGACCAGCAGCACATGGCCGAAACGCGTACGGCCGCCGGTGAGCGAGTACGGCCGCACGCGCGCGGGTTTCCGGTCCCCGCGTACGGGGAGTTTGTGACTGCTCATGCCGAAACCTCGCTTCGTTCGGCCTCGCGTTCGCTCAGCGGTCGCCCCTTGACGGGCCGCTCACTACGTTCGCTCACTGGACGTTCTCCATCGACTTGCGCAATTCGCTGCGGAGTTCGGGGGTGAGGACGTGGCCGGCCCGGCCGACGAACAACGCCATGTGATAGGCGATGACGTTCATGTCGCAGTCCGGGGTGGCGTGCACACCGAGCAGCGAACCGTCGCTGATCGACATGACGAACACGCTGCCCTCGTCCATCGTGATCATCGTCTGCTTGACCGGCCCGCCGTCCATGAGCTTCGCGGCGCCGTTGGTGAGGCTGCCGAGTCCGGACACGATCGTGGCCAGGTCCGCGCTGGACCCCCGGGGACCGTCACCCCCGCCGGGCTCTGCCGCCGCCTCGTCGACCCGGTCCGGGTCGGACGACAACAGCAGCAGACCGTCGGAGGAGACCACCGCGACCGAGCGGATACCCGGTACCTCGTCCACCAGGTTGGTCAGCAGCCAGTGCAGGTTCTGTGCCTGGCTGCTCAGGCCCTGTCCGTAAGCAGTGGGCGCTTGCGCTTTCAATCGCGTGCCTCCTCGACAACATGGCTCTCTCCCGGGGCCCCCGCTCCGTCGGTGTCCGTCTGTGGGATGGTCTGCTCCGCTGTACGTTCCGCGATCTCGGCCTCGACATCACGCCGGCCGACTCGCGCCCCCGCCTGGAATCCGCCGAGCCGGCGCCGCAGCGCCTCGGCGTTGGCCGCTCCGCTCTTGCGCGGGGCGGCGGGCGCCTGTTGCTGCGCCACGACCTTGGGCGTGCGCTTGGGCAGCCCCATGGTCGTCCGCTGCTTCCCCTCGGACGGGGCGGCAGCGGTCTGTGGGTCGGCCGGTGTACCGGCCGGGGACGCGTCGGCGGGTGCCGCCGCGTCCGTGGGTGCCGCGTCCGTGGGGGCCGTGTCCGGCCCGGCATGCGTGTGCTGGTCGGGGCCGATGGCGTACGGGCCGGCCGCGGGCGCGTCGGACGTGGTGGGCCCGGCGGCCGGGGCCGCGTGCCGGCCGGTGCCCGCGGGCGCCTGGTTCGCGTCCGGGCGCGGCTCCTCCTCGGGCCGCACATGCTCGCCGCTGCCGCTGGTGGTGGCGCCGTACGGGCCGGGCGACTCGGGGCCGTACGGGCTCACTTCGGAGACGGCGTGGGTGGTCGGGCCGGACGGCTCCGGCGCGGCGGGCGCCGGGGCCGGTCCGTCCGGGGCGCCGAGCCCGGCGGCGTCGATCGCGCGCTCCGCGGCGGCGACGAACGGGTCGGCGGCGGGCGCCGGGTCCGCGGCCGGGGTGCCCTCCTGGCCGGGGGCCGGTGCGGCGTCCGGCCCGGCGGGCCGCTCGTCGGTGCGGGGGGCGTCCTGGGCCGGGGGCGCGGCGGGTCCGGTCCGCGCGGCCCGGGCCGGCAGCGCGTTGGAGTTCGCCTCGGCGACCGAGCCGGGCAGGCTCGGGGTGTGCGCCACGTCCTGGCGCGCGGTGGGCGAGGCGGCCGACGGGGCGGGGCGGGTGGGCAGGATCGAGCCGGGCAGCACGATGACGGCGGTGACGCCGCCCTGCTTGGCGTCCCGCAGCTGGACCCGGAGGCCGTGCCGGGCGGCCAGCCGCACCACGACGTACAGCCCGAGGCCCAGCGCCTCGTCGATGGTCTCCGAGGACGAGGCGGCGTCGACGTCCGCCAGCCGCTCGTTGAGCTCGGCCATCCGCTCCGAGGTCATCCCTATGCCCTCGTCCTGGACCGAGAGCATGACCTCGCCGCTCTCCAGCAGCCAGCCGGACAGCTCCACATGGGCGTTCGGCGGCGAGAACCCGGTGGCGTTCTCCAGGAGTTCGGCGACCAGGTGGCTGAGGTCGTCCGCGGCGAACCCGGCGACCTGCGAGTGCGGCGGCAGCGACTGGATGCGCACCCGGTCGTAGCGCTCGATCTCGCTGATCGCGGCGCGCAGCACGTCCAGCAGCGGCACCGGGCCCTGGTGGTTGGTGCTGTGCTGTTCCGCGCCCGCGAGGACGAGGAGGTTCTCGCTGTTGCGGCGCATCCGCGCGGCGAAGTGGTCCAGCTTGAAGAGGGTTTCCAGCCGCTCCGGGTCCTGCTCGCTCTCCTCCAGCGACTCGATGACGCCGAGCTGGCGCTCCACGAGCCCGAGGGTGCGCAGCGAGAGGTTGACGAACCGGCCGTGCACCCCGTTGTGCAGGGCCGCCAGCCGCTCGGTGAGATCGGCGATCTCCTCCTTGAGCGTCTCGCCCTGCTCCTGGAGCACCTCGCGCTCGGCGACCAGCCGCTGCCGGCCGCCGATCAGCCGCTTGCGCTCGCCCTCCAGCTCGGTGGTGCGCCGCGCCAGCTCGCCGACCTGGGCGTGCAGCGCGTTGACGGACCGTACGGCGGCGGCGAATTCGTCGTTGCGGCCCTTGTAGGTGATGGGCTCCTCGTGCGCGGGGTCCGCGGCCACCCGCCTGGCGCCGATCCGCAGCGCGGCGAGCGGCTGGGTCAGGGAGCGGGCGGCCCACACCCCGGCACCGACGGCCAGCAGCAGGCACAGCGCTTCGAGACCGATGCGGATCTCCAGCTCCGTCACCTCGTCGTCGCGCAGCGCGCCGAGCCGCTGGATGTCGGCGGTGGCCATGGCGGATTCGACGCCCCGCATCAGGCCGATGCGGGTGGTGAGGGTCTGCTGGACCCGCCGGTGGTTGAGCCGCAGATCGATGGCGTCCAGCCGGGGCTGGTCGGTCAGCCGGGTCAGATAGCGCTCGGCGGTGTTGACGTCCGCGCCGGTGACGGTGCGGTCGTAGCGGTCCCGGGCGGCCTGGCCCGCGGTCTGCCGGAAGTCGCCCAGCGCGCCCTGTTCACGGAGGTGGGCGACCTGGGCCAGGGCGGTCAGCCGGGGCTGGCTGCCGCCCGCGTCGAGCCCGGCGAGCAGCAGGGCGCGGGTGCCCGCGGCCTGTTCGGCGGCGCGGCCGAGGACGGGCAGCGCACGGGTGTCGGCGTCGGCGGAGTCCGCGCGGGCCGGCAGTCCGCGGGCGATGTCGTCGCTGATCGCCCCGAGTGCCTGGAGTGCCTCGGTATAGGCGCCGTAGATCTGTTCGGCCGATGCGGGCCCGGACAGCGCCTTTTGACGGGTTTGCGGCAGGGCGGCCAGCGCCTTGGCGGCGGCCCGGTACACGGCGGTGTCGCCGGTGGCGTCCTGGGCCTCGGAGCGCAGCTCGTCGATCTGCCGGTCCACACGGGCGCGCTGGGCCCGGGAGGCCGCGGCCGCGTCGGCGCCGGTGACGCCCGTCCTCGCGGCGGTCCGGCCGCCCCGCCCGGTGGCGGCGTACGCGGTCATCCCGTCGCGTTCATCGGCGAGGGAGTGCGCGAGCGCGATGGCGCGGGCGTTCAGTTCGGCGAGATCGACCAGTTGCTGGCCGGTGTTGGCCTCGTCGGCGGTCGCCGTCAGACCGGGGGCGCCGGCGCCGATGACAGCGGCTGCCACGACGGCCACCGCCCCGACGAGCCGATTGCGCACCCGCGCGGGACGCCGTCCCGTGGAGCTCTCGTCACGGCCCGTCGCGTCCGGACCGCCCTTCGCGTCGGGGCCCTTACCAGGAGCCGGTCCCTGGCCCGGGACCGAACCGGCCGGTGAACCCGGCTTCCCTGCGCCGCCTCGAAGCCGCATCTTCCGCACCGCTGCTCGCATTCCTGTCTCGCCTGCTCACGCCAAATGGCGTCGCGGACCCGGCTCGCTCTCCGCTCGCGGAGCGGACCTGCGCGAAGACCGCAGCAGCGCACACTTCCGCGAGGGAAACAGCCCGGCTCTGCGCGTCGCGACGAATGTCCTGACCTCACCCCATGATTCGGGCAACGACCATTCCACCGGCGCCGCGCAGTGGCTCGGCAACACATGCCCGGCCACTTGAACGAGTGAACATCACTCGGAGTTTGACCATCAACTTCCGTGCGCCGATGTTTTCTGCCGCAACCCCGCGCAACCCCCGAACGGGTTTGGAGATGCGTCCCGGTCCTGGAAAGATGCCCGCCCGCACGCCGCCGGACCGGCACCCCCTACCGTCGGTAAGCCCCCGCCCCGCCCGGACTCCGACGCCGCCGGCGGCGCCCGCCGGCCGGGCCGGAAGCACTCTCTCCGGCAGACTTCCGGCCATGCACATCGCACTCGCCACCGAGCCGGGCGACCCCCAACACCCAAACGAGGACTACGCATCGGTAGCTCTGCCGGCTTCCGGCCAGGGCGGAGCTCTGGTCCTGCTGGACGGCGTGACGCCACCGGAGGAGGACTACGGCTGCGTCCACGGCGTGCCGTGGTTCACCGCGCGGCTCGGTGGCGCAATGCTCGAACTGTCGGTTTCACACCGGGATATGACGCTGGCTGAGGCTCTCTCCGCGGCCATCTCCCGGACGGCCGACGGCCACCGGGACACCTGTGACCTTTCTCACGTCCGCACTCCGCAGGCAACCGTGATCGCCGCACGGTGGTCCGGGGCCACCGTCGAGCACCTCGTCCTGTCCGATTCCGTGCTGCTCCTGGAGCGGGCGGACGGCTCGGTGGATCCGGTGCTCGACACGCGGCTGGACGAACTGCCGCCCGCGGTCCGGGAGCTGCGGGCCGCCGTACGGGCGCTGCCCCTCGGCTCCGCGGAACGGGCCGCGGCGGGCCGGGAGTACGGCCGGGCGGTCGAGGCGCTGCGCAATGCGGAGGGCGGCTTCTTCACCGCGGCCGCCGATCCGTCGGTGGCCGCCCGCGCGGTGACCGGCCGTACCCCGCGCGCCGAGGTCCGCTCCCTGACCGCGCTCAGCGACGGTGCGAGCCGCTGGGTCGAGGTCTTCCGGGAGGGGTCCTGGGCGGACTGTGTGGCCCTGGTGGCCGGGCAGGGCCCGCAGGCGCTCATCGACCGGGTGCGGGCCGCGGAGGCGGCGGACCCGGCGCGCACGGCGTTTCCGCGCGGCAAGGCACGGGACGATGCGGCGGTGATTTTTGTGGCGCCGTGACAACCACGGACCTGTGGGGCATGTTTTCCCGCCGCGTGGGCACGGCCTCCCGGCGCGCCGTGTCGGACGGCCACCACGGCCGCGGCCAGGGGGGATGCGGCGAGGTGCCGGTGTCCGGGCGGGGTCACCCGGGACCCCGCCATGCCCTAGAGACGCGCCCTACACTTCGTCGCCCTCCTGCTCCGCGTTCAGCCGGTGCAGCAGACGGGCGAGTTCGGCGACCTCGCCGCGGTCCCAGGAGGCCAGGCGGCGGGCGTAGCGGGCGCGGCGGCCGGTGCGGACGCGGGTGAAGCGTTCGCGGCCCTCGTCGGTGAGGCGCACCAGGACCGCGCGGCCGTCCGCCGGGTCCGGTTCGCGGGCGACGAGTCCGAGCTTCTCCAGGGCGTGCAGCTGGCGGCTCATCGTGGCCTTGCCGACCCCGAAGTAGCCGGCGAGGTCGGTGGCGCGCTGGGCGCCGGCGTCCGCCAGCCGTACGAGGAGGCCGTACGCGGCGGGCTCCAGGTCGGGATGCACCTCTCGTGCCAGTTCGCCGGAAGAGGCCCGGGCGCGGCGGAGAAATACCGCCAATTCCCGTTCCAGGGCGAGAAATACGTGGTCCACACCAGTCGGCTCGCCGTCCGCCGTCGTTCCGTCGGCTCCGGTGTTGTGCACGTCAGCGCCCATTCCCGCGTTTCCTCACCTGAAAGTTTCTGCCGGCGGCGGTCGAAGCCGCAGCTCGGCCAGTATTTCGCAGGATTAGACCAACGGCAGCCCACGGACCCTCTTTTGTCACCCAGGTCTACGCGCGTACCGTCATTTCTGGCATGGCCATACCAAGCGGCCCGGGTGTCCCGCCGCGGCGTCATGCACCTCGCACATCCGTGTCAGCACGCCTGCGCCATGCCGTCAGCACCTCCCCCCTCAGGTCATCCACCGAGATCTTCGGAGGCACGTATGTCCGTGCTCAGATCCGGCTCCCCCCACCGCCCCGCACGCTCCCTCGCGACCGTGGCCGGGATCCTGCTCACCCTCCTCTCCCTCCTCCTCGGCCTGCCCGGCACCGCCGGCGCCGCGGCCGCGCGGCGCGCACCGGAACCCAGCCACCCCGGACAGGACTGGGCCGGTTCCCAGATCGCCCGGCACGAGGGCACGGCGGCCGGCGGCGCACCGCCGGCCGCCCCGCTCGCTTCCGTCGAAGGGGTGGACGTCAGCAGCCACAACGGCAATGTCGCCTGGTCGACCCTCTGGAACAGCGGTGTCCGCTTCGCCTATGTGAAGGCGACGGAGTCCACCAGCTACACCAACCCGTACTTCGCGCAGCAGTACAACGGCTCCTACAACACCGGGATGATCCGCGGCGCCTACCACTTCGCCACGCCCAACACCTCCAGCGGCGCCGCCCAGGCCAAGTACTTCGCCGACCACGGCGGCGGCTGGTCCAAGGACGGCAAGACGCTGCCCGGCGCGCTCGACATGGAGTACAACCCCTACGGCGCGACCTGTTACGGGCTGAGCGCGACCGGGCTGGTCAACTGGATGAAGGACTGGTTCGCCACCTACAAGGCGCGCACCGGCCGGGACGCCGTCCTCTACACCTCCACCAACTGGTGGAAACAGTGCACCGGCAACTCCGCCGCCTTCGGCGCCGTCAACCCCCTGTGGATTCCGCGCTACGGCTCCTCGGCCGGGGAACTCCCGGCCGGCTGGGGCTTCCACACCATCTGGCAGTACACCTCCACCGGCCCGACCGTCGGTGACCACAACCGCTTCAACGGCGCGCTGGACCGCCTCCGCGCACTGGCGAACGGCTGAGCGGGTTCTTTCGCGGGGAGCGGCCCGTGCTCGCATACGTGAGCACGGGCCGCTCCACCGCAACCCTCAACTGAGGACCCTCACGGCGCTCAGCCACCTCCGCGAGGACGGCGCCGGTTCAGGCGCTCAGCGGCTCCACCTCCGGTGCGGCCCCGTTCGACGCCGGTGTCAGCGCCAGCTCCAGCACCTGGCGGACATCGGCGACCGGGTGGACGTCCAGGGCGGCGAGGGTCTCGGCAGGTACGTCGTCCAGGTCCGGTTCGTTGCGCTGGGGGATGATGACGGTGCCGATGCCGGCCCGGTGCGCCGCCAGCAGCTTCTGCTTGACGCCGCCGATCGGCAGCACCCGCCCGGTCAGCGAGACCTCACCGGTCATCGCCACATCCGGCCGGACCTGCCGGCCCGACAGCAGCGAGGCCAGCGCCGTCGTCATCGTCACGCCCGCGCTCGGCCCGTCCTTGGGAACGGCGCCCGCCGGTACGTGCAGATGCACCCCGCGCTCCTTCAGGTCGGCGACCGGGAGCTCCAGTTCCGCACCGTGGGAGCGCAGGAAGGACAGCGCGATGTGCGCGGACTCCTTCATCACATCGCCCAGCTGGCCGGTCAGCTGGAGCCCGGACGCCCCGGTCTCCGGATCGGCGAGCGACGCCTCCACGTAGAGCACGTCGCCGCCGGCGCCGGTGACCGCGAGGCCGGTGACCACGCCGGGCACCGCGGTGCGCCGCTCGGCCGGGTCCTGGGCCGACTCGGGGGTGTGGTGCGGCCGCCCGATCAGCGGGCGCAACTGGTCCACGCCGACCGTGAACGGCAGCTCCCGCTCGCCCAGTTCGTGCTGTGCGGCGACCTTGCGCAGCAGCCTGGCGACCGCGCGCTCCAGATTCCGTACGCCCGCCTCGCGGGTGTATTCGCCCGCCAGCTTGCGCAGCGCCTCGTCCTCCAGGGTCACCTCGCCGGGCTCCATACCGGCCCGCTCCAGCTGGCGCGGCAGCAGATGGTCCCGGGCGATGACGACCTTCTCGTCCTCCGTGTAGCCGTCCAGCCGGACCAGCTCCATACGGTCGAGCAGCGGCTCGGGGATGGCTTCGAGGACATTGGCGGTGGCCAGGAAGACCACATCGCTGAGGTCGAGTTCGACCTCCAGGTAGTGATCGCGGAAGGTGTGGTTCTGCGCCGGGTCCAGGACCTCCAGGAGGGCGGCGGCCGGGTCGCCCCGGAAGTCGGAGCCCACCTTGTCGATCTCGTCGAGGAGGACGACCGGGTTCATGGAACCGGCCTCCTTGACGGCCCGGACGATGCGGCCCGGCAGCGCGCCGACATACGTACGGCGATGGCCGCGGATCTCCGCCTCGTCCCGGACGCCGCCGAGCGCGACCCGGACGAACTTCCGGCCCATGGCCCGTGCGACGGATTCCCCGAGCGAGGTCTTGCCGACACCGGGCGGGCCGACCAGCGCCAGCACCGCCCCGCCGGCCCGTCGCCCGCCACCGTCCTTGCCCGCTGCCCCCTTCGAGGGCCCGCCGACCAGGCCGAGACCGCGCTCGGCCCGCCGCTTGCGGACGGCCAGGTATTCGGTGATCCGCTCCTTGACGTCCTCCAGGCCGGAGTGGTCGGCGTCCAGGACCTCCTTGGCGCCGGCGATGTCGTAGGCGTCCTCGGTCCGTTCGTTCCACGGGAGTTCGAGGACGGTGTCCAGCCAGGTGCGGATCCAGGAGCCCTCGGGGCTCTGGTCGCTGGACCGCTCCAGCTTGTCGACCTCCTTGAGGGCGGCCTTGCGGACGTCCTCGGGCAGATCGGCGGCCTCGACGCGGGCGCGGTAGTCGTCGCCCTCGTCCTCCGGATCGCCGTTGAGCTCGGCGAGCTCCTTGCGGACCGCCTCCAGCTGCCGCCGCAGCAGGAACTCCCGCTGCTGCTTGTCGACGCCTTCCTGGACGTCCTTGGCGATGGACTCGGCGACATCCTGCTCGGCGAGGTGTTCCCGCAGCACCTCGGTGGCGTACTTCAGCCGCGCGACCGGGTCGGCGGTCTCCAGCAGCTGGACCTTCTGTTCGATGGTCAGGAACGGTGAGTAGCCGGAGTTGTCGGCGAGCGTCGGCACGTCCTCGATCTGCTGGACGCGGTCGACGACCTGCCAGGCGCCGCGCTTGCGCAGCCAGCTGGTGGCCAGCGCCTTGTATTCCGTGACGAGTTCGGTCACCGCACCGGGCAGGGGATCGGGGACCTGCTCCTCGACGGTGGTGCCCTCCACCCAGAGCGCGGCCCCGGGCCCGGTGGTGCCGGAACCGATCCGCACCCGGCCCAGGCCCCGGATCAGCGCGCCGGGATCGCCGTCGGACAGCCGCCCGACCTGCTCGATCCGCCCGAGCGTGCCGATCGCGGCGTACTTCCCGTCGATGCGGGGCACAAGCAGCACCCGCGGTTTGTTCCCCGAGGAGGCGGCCGCCTGGGCGGCCTCCACCGCTGCCCGTACGTCCGCGTCGGACAGGTCCAGGGGCACCACCATGCCGGGGAGCACGACCTCGTCATCGAGGGGCAGCACGGGCAGAGTGAGCGATGTGGACGTCGAAGCCATGATCTCCCCTTCGGCAAGCAAGTTGAGCTGTACTCACTCAATGCGGCCGGGCCCGGAGATGTTCCCCCGGGGGCGTTCGCTGTGAGCGATCAGGGGAGTTGCCGTTCCGGCGGGCCGGGCCCCCGGCGGTCGGGCGGGCGGGGCCGGGCTCCTGTGGGTCAACGGCGGGTACGGCCGGACGAGGCAGGCCGGGGTGCGGGGCAGTGGGGGCGCGGGGCCGCGCTACCAGTGGGCGGGCCGGCTCAGGTTCTGCGGCAGCTCGGTCGCGGCATCGCCCTCGGCCGCGTTCAGCTGCGCCTGGGTGAGGAAGAGCGCGCCGGTGAGATCGGCGCCGGCGAGGTCGGCGGCGCGCAGATCGGCGCCGATCAGGTCCGCCGTGCGCAGATCGGCGCCCTTGAGGTCGGCGGCGATCAGACAGGCCCCACGGAGGTTGGCGCCCCGGAGGTTGGCGCCCTTGAGGCGGGCCCCCATGAGGTCGGCGCCCCGCCGTTCCTTCTTACGGCCCGGGACCTGGGCCCGGACGAGTTCGCTGGTGCGCAGCAGCAGGGCGTTGACCTCGCCCCGGTGGGCCGCCACATCGAGCTCCAGCAGCTCCTCGGCGCCGCCGCGGGTGAGGCGCTCGGTCTCCTCCAGGGCGGCGCGCAGCTCGGCGTGGACCGGGCGGGCCGCCGGCCGGGTCAGCGCCTCGGACAGGTACCAGAGGAGTTCGTGCAGCTGCCGCATGACGGGGAAGACGTCGAACATCTGCCGGGCGGTCCCCGGGGCCCGTCGCCAGTCCTGTCCGTCGAAGGTGACCTGGGAGACCTTCTGCCCGGCGCCGAAGCAGTCGAAGACGGTGCAGCCGGTGAAGCCGCGCGGGCGCAGCTCGTGGTGGATGCCGCAGCGGAAGTCCTGCTGAAGGTTCGGGCAGGGCCGGCCGGCGTCCTTGTCGATGGCGAAGTCCGCCGAGGCCGCGAACGGCAGCGCGACACAGCACAGCCCGAAGCAGCTGCCGCAGTCGGACGTCAGGCCGAGGTCGCCGGCGACGGGAATCGAGGGCTCGCGCTCTGAGGTCAAGGTGGGTGCACTCCTGCGTCGGCGGGCACCGCACGAGGCCGTGCCGGGAAGGGGCCGCCATTCTCCCAGGCGCCGGCGGGGCGGCGACGACCCGGCCGCGCACCGGCGTTCGCCACGCCCGGCCCGTTCCGCCCGCCGCGGCCGGGCACCGCCCCGCCGCGCACCCGGCGTTGTCAGTGGCCGGCCCTAACGTCGGGTCCATGAGCATGATCGGAGAGTACGCACGTGTCACTCCTGCCGAACTCGACCGCGCCCTGGGCGATCCCGAGTGGGCGCTGAAGCTGGTCCGGGGGCGGATGGAAGCGGAAGCCGTCAGTTGCCCGGAGCCCGCGTCGGCGCGCTGCCTGGACATCGACAAGACCTGGGACGCCCTCGCCTTCCTGCTGCGCCGCGCGGCCTTCCCGGTGGACATCGTCCATGGCGAACAGGCCGTCCCGGACGCCGACGACTGGGGCTACGGCCCGCCCCGCTACCTCACCCCCGCGCAGGTGCGGGCCGCCGCCGAGGCGCTCGCGGAGATACCCCCCGAGCGTCTGACGGCCGGCGCCGGCCCGGCGGACCTGGCCGCGGCGCGGATCTACCCGGCGATCGTCTGGGAGCGGGGCGAGCCGCTGGACTATGTCCGCGAGCACTACGAACAGTTGCGGCCGTTCTTCCGCGCGGCGGCGGACGAGGGGGACGGCATGCTGCACTGGCTCGGATAGCGGCGCCCGGCCCGGCACGACCGTGCGGAAGGGCGCCGGGGCGTGTCCGCGACGTCCCGCCTCACACACCGTCATGACTGCTACCTTCACGGCATGTTGCAGCGGATGTCCGGAGTCTTCATCGGCGCACTCTTCGGGACGATCTTCGTGGTCGCCAACGCGCACGACCCGCTGAATCCGGCGATCGGTATCGCCCTCCGGGTGCTCGCGGTGCTCACCTTCGCCGGGCTGCTCACGCTCGCGCTGCGGGCGGGGCGCCGCGGGCAGCCCGCGGCGGACGACCCCGAGGCCCCTCAGGCGGACTGGTTCCGGGGGAAGTTCGCGTTCGTCGTGGGCGCCGAGGCGGTGCTGCTGATCGGCGGCAATCTCGCGCTGCGGGCGGCGGGCGCCCCCGGGCAGACCGCGGTGGCCTGGATCGCGCTGATCGTCGGCCTGCACTTCATCGCGCTGACGGCGGTCTGGAAGCGGCGCAGTATCGCGGTCCCCGGTGCCGCACTGACCGCGCTCGGCGCGATCGGCCTGGGCATGGCGGCCACTTCCGCCGTGGCATGGGTGCCGTTCGTCAGCGGGGTGCTCTCCGGTGTGGCGCTCCTGGGCGGCTGCGCCTACGCCATCACCCACACCTACCGGTCGACGGCGCGATCGTAGGCCGGTCCCCCCGGGCCGGACGGGCCGCGGGGCACGCTCAGTACATCCGCGCGCCGCGCAGGGCGGGATGGCCCAGGTCGCCGAGGAGCGGTGCGGGTGCGGCGCGCCGGGTGCGCCAGCGGCGCAGCAGCGGCCAGCTCGCCACCCCCAGGGCGAGCGAGAGCAGATGCCCCCAGTCGGACAGCGGGTCGACGTAGGCGAACAGATCCGTCAGCGCCAGATAGCCGACGCCGGCCAGCAGCAGCCGGCCCGGCCAGGCGGGCAGCAGCCCGGCGAGGGCTCCGGTGCAGGTCATCACGCCGAAGCTGATGCCGTAGTCGAGGCGGTGCAGCGAGCTCTCCGGCAGCCCGCCGGCGGCGACCGAGAAGGCGACCGGCAGTTCGGTGGCGAGGGTGGCGAGCACATGGCCGCCGAAGAAGACCGCGACGGCGGCCCGGGAGCCGATCCGCCGCTCCAGCGCCGTCAGCACGAAGACGAAGGCGAGGGCGTACCCGGAGGTCATCCCGCCGGCGATCCACAGGGCGCTGGCGATCAGCACCACCAGCGGGGCCTGGGCGAGATGGACGACATCGGTGCTGGAGCCGTGCAACAGGTCGGAGACCAGCCCCGGGTCGGCGTACTCGGCGAACAGCGAGGTGGCCACGAGGAGCACCGCGTAGCCGAAGGTGAAGGGGGTGCCGACGGGTGTGGGCAGCAGCCGCCAGGGCCGCCAACGCGCGGGCGCACCAAGGGCGTTCGGCTCCGCCTCGACGGCGGTGCGGGCGCCGGTCTCCCCGCCCCCGCGCTGCCGGGGGATGCCGGGCAGCAGACCCGGCGTACCGGCCGGGCCGGTGTCCGGTCCCGCGCCGGCCGCCGGCCCACGACCGGTCCGTATCCTCTCGGCGGATCCCAGCCAGCTCACAGTCCGAGGCCCCTTCCGTCCTGGCGCATCCGGTGAACCACGCCCGTGCCCCCCGGCCGTGAATCCCTGCCCTGTCCTACGTCCCGGACCACCCTGCACGCTCAACCCATGAAGAACCTGTGAGAGTGAGATCCATCACACGGGGCAACCTCCGGCGGGCGCCGCACGTCCGGGCAGACGGCGGGGGGACGTGTCCCCAAAGCGTTGGACCGGCGCACCCCGCATTGGCCACGATGGCGCCATGGCTCCCGTGACACCGCCGCAGGCAACGACCGGCGCCCCCGAGGCCCCGCGCACGCTCGACCGCCGTCAGGGCCCGTACGGCGAGGTGGTGCTGCGGCAGCGGGGTGGGCCCGCCGCGGCGCCCGGGACCGACGGCGCCGGCACCCCCGCGGCACCGGTGATCTACGAGATCATCGCCAACGGCTGCTTCCTGATGGACACCTCCGACGGCCGCTCCGAGCGGCTGCTGATCGATGCCGCGCTGGACGCGCTGCCGGCCGGCCGCGCCCACCCCTCCGTCCTCATCGGCGGCCTCGGCGTCGGCTTCTCCCTGGCCCGCGCCGCCCGGCAGCCGCGCTGGGGCCGGATCGTCGTCGTCGAGCGCGAGGAGGCGGTCATCGACTGGCACCGCACGGGCCCGCTGTCGGCCGTCTCGGCGGCCGCGCTGGCCGATCCGCGCAGCGAGATCCGGCACACCGACCTCGTCGCCCATCTGCGCACGGAAGCAGGTCAGGACACCTACGACGCGCTGTGCCTGGACATCGACAACGGCCCCGACTGGACCGTCACCGAGGACAACGACAGCCTCTACTCCCCCGACGGGCTCGCCGCCTGCCGGGACCGTCTGACCCCCGGCGGAGTGCTCGCCGTCTGGTCCGCGCAACCCTCGCCGCCCTTCGAGGACGCACTGCGAAATGCCGGTTTCAGCGGGGTACATACGGAAGAGATCCCCGTTGTCCGAGGCGTCCCCGACGTGGTCCATCTCGCGCGCAAGGGCGCGTAGCCGACAGTCACACCATGCCCGTACGCTGCTGCCCAGCAAGACGCGACCACGCAGGGACATGCAGGGGCGGGCGATGGACCAGACTCAGACAACGCAGGGCGGCGCCGCCGCGGCCACGCCGGGTGCCCAGCGCCGGGTGCTGGTCGTGGAGGACGACCCCACGATCGTCGAGGCCATCGCGGCCCGGCTGCGCGCCGAGGGCTTCCAGGTGCAGACGGCCACCGACGGCCCGGCCGCCGTGGACACCGCCGAGGCATGGCAGCCCGATCTCCTGGTCCTCGACGTGATGCTGCCGGGCTTCGACGGCCTGGAGGTGTGCCGCCGGGTCCAGGCCCAGCGTCCGGTGCCGGTGATGATGCTCACCGCCCGGGACGACGAGACCGACATGCTGGTGGGCCTCGGCGTCGGCGCCGACGACTACATGACCAAGCCGTTCTCGATGCGGGAGCTGGCCGCCCGGGTGCACGTCCTGCTGCGCCGGGTCGAGCGCGCCGCACTGGCCGCGCACACTCCCCGCAGCGGCATCCTGCGCCTCGGCGAGCTGGAGATCGACCACGCCCAGCGCCGGGTCCGGGTGCGCGGCGCGGACGTCCATCTGACGCCCACCGAGTTCGATCTGCTGGTCTGCCTGGCGAACACCCCGCGCGCGGTGCTCTCCCGTGAGCAGCTGCTGGCCGAGGTGTGGGACTGGGCCGACGCCTCCGGGACCCGTACGGTCGACAGCCACATCAAAGCGCTGCGCCGCAAGATCGGCGCCGAGCGCATCCGCACCGTCCACGGCGTCGGCTACGCCCTGGAGACCCCCGCCGCATGACGCGGTCGCCACGCACGCGCCTGACCGAGCTGTGGCAGCGGGTCTGGGAGGGTCTGCGCCCGCTGGACCCGTACCGCTCCGTCAAGGCCGCCCTCGGGGCGCTGGTCAGCGTCTCGGTGATCATCACCACCCTGCTGGTGTTCGTCGCGATGCACTCGGCGACCGAGCTGCGGGTGATCACGATCTTCTCGATCATCGCCTCGCTGCTGATCACCCAGTTCGTGGCCAACAGCCTGACCGCTCCGCTCGACGAGATGACGGATGTCACCCGGTCGATGGCGCACGGTAACTACAGCCGCCGGGTCCGCTCGGAGCGCCGCGACGAGTTCGGCGACCTGGCGAACGCCTTCAACCGGATGGCGGCCGATCTGGAAGCGGTGGACACCCACCGCAAGGAGCTGGTCGCCAATGTCTCGCACGAGCTGCGCACCCCCATCGCCGCGCTCCGGGCCGTCCTGGAGAACGTCGTCGACGGCGTCTGCGAGCCGGACCCGGAGACGATGCGCACGGCGCTGAAGCAGACCGAGCGGCTGGGCCGGCTGGTCGAGCACCTGCTGGACCTGTCCCGGCTGGACAACGGGGTGGTGCCGCTGCACTCCCGCCGCTTCGAGGTCTGGCCGTATCTGTCCGGGGTGCTCAAGGAGGCCAACATGAGCCGGGGCGCCGCCACCCTCTCGGGTCTCTCGGGGGTCGCCGGCTCCGGCACCCACACCCGTACGGACGTCCATCTGCACCTCGATGTCTCGCCGCCGGAGCTGACCGCGCACGCGGACGCCGAGCGGCTGCACCAGGTCGTGGCCAACCTCATCGACAACGCGATCAAGCACAGTCCCCGGCACGGCCGGGTCACGGTGCACGCACGGCGGGGCGAGGGGCCGCAGAGCCTGGTGCTGGAGGTGCAGGACGAGGGCCCCGGCATCCCCGAGGCGGAGCGCTACCGGGTCTTCGAGCGGTTCAACCGCGGCGGCCCGGCCCCCTCGGGCCCCGGCAGCGACGGCGGTACGGGCCTGGGCCTGGCGATCGCGCGCTGGGCGGTGGATCTGCACGGCGGACGCATCGGCGTCGCGGAATCGTCCCGCGGTTGCCGGATCCGGGTCACTCTTCCGGGGCTGGAGTCAGCTCGAAGCTGACGGCCGCTGACGTAGGGTCGGTGGTGGAAGCACTTCCTCCGGGTGTGGTGGCGATCACTCCTCACCCGCTCAGAGGCAAACTTCGTGTGTTTCCCGCCAAGTCATGCCCTGAAACCCGACCGGGAATGTGACGTACGCGACGAGTGCCCCTCCCGGCCTGCACCAAGGGTCACAACAGGCGTAGCCTTTATTCCCGCTGTCCACCACCTTAGGAAGCGGAAGAGGGCGGTTGCCGCCGTGTCGCTACAGTCCCCCAACAGCTCGAGCATCTCGACCGACCAAGAGGGGCAGGGTAAGAACCCTGCTGCCGCGTTCGGTCCCAATGAGTGGCTCGTCGACGAGATCTACCAGCAGTACCTCCAGGACCCGAACTCGGTAGACCGAGCCTGGTGGGACTTCTTCGCTGACTACAAGCCGGGCGGTGCCACCGCGCCGAGCCAGCCGGCGGAGGATGCTGCCCCCGCTCCGGCCGCCCCGGCGCAGTCGGCCGCGCCCGCGGCCGAGCCGAAGCCTGCTGCCGCCGCGCCGGCCGCCCCGGCGAAGCCCGCCGCGAGCGCTCCGGCACCGGCGAAGGCCGCTCCGGCGAAGGCCGAGCCCGCGAAGGCGGCTCCGGCCAAGCCCGCCGCGAAGCCGGCCGCCGAGGAGGGCTCGGCTCCGGCCGGTCCCGAGCTCGTCACCCTGCGCGGCCCCTCGGCCGCCGTTGCGAAGAACATGAACGCCTCCCTGGAGCTGCCGACGGCCACGTCCGTCCGCGCGGTCCCGGTGAAGCTGCTCTTCGACAACCGCATCGTGATCAACAACCACCTCAAGCGCGCCCGCGGTGGGAAGGTCTCCTTCACCCACCTGATCGGGTACGCGATGGTGCAGGCCCTCAAGGCCATGCCGTCGATGAACCACTCCTTCGCGGAGAAGAACGGCAAGCCGACGCTGGTCAAGCCCGAGCATGTGAACCTCGGTCTCGCCATCGACCTGGTGAAGCCGAACGGTGACCGCCAGCTCGTCGTCGCCGCCATCAAGAAGGCCGAGACGCTGACCTTCTTCGAGTTCTGGCAGGCATACGAGGACATCGTCCGCCGGGCCCGCGACAACAAGCTGACGATGGACGACTTCACCGGAGTCACCGCGTCGCTGACGAACCCGGGCGGCATCGGCACCGTGCACTCCGTGCCCCGCCTGATGCCCGGCCAGTCCATGATCATGGGCGTCGGCGCGATGGACTACCCCGCGGAGTTCCAGGGCACCTCCCAGGACGCCCTGAACAAGCTGGGTGTCTCCAAGGTCATGACGCTGACCAGCACCTATGACCACCGGGTGATCCAGGGCGCCGCCTCCGGCGAGTTCCTGCGGATCATGAGCCAGCTGCTGCTCGGCGAGAACGAGTTCTTCGACGACATCTTCAAGTCGCTGCGGATCCCCTACGAGCCGGTCCGCTGGCTCAAGGACATCGACGCCTCGCACGACGACGATGTCACCAAGGCCGCGCGGGTCTTCGAGCTGATCCACTCCTACCGGGTCCGCGGCCACGTCATGGCCGACACCGACCCGCTGGAGTACCACCAGCGCAAGCACCCCGACCTCGACATCACCGAGCACGGGCTCACCCTGTGGGACCTGGAGCGCGAGTTCGCGGTCGGCGGCTTCTCCGGCAAGTCCATGATGAAGCTGCGCGACATCCTGGGCGTGCTGCGTGACTCGTACTGCCGCACCACCGGCATCGAGTTCATGCACATCCAGGACCCCAAGCAGCGCAAGTGGATCCAGGACCGGGTCGAGCGCTCGCACAAGTCGCCCGAGCGCGAGGAGCAGCTGCGCATCCTGCGCCGGCTGAACTCCGCCGAGGCGTTCGAGACGTTCCTCCAGACGAAGTACGTCGGCCAGAAGCGCTTCTCGCTGGAGGGCGGCGAGTCCGTCATCCCGCTGCTGGACGCGGTCATCGACTCCGCGGCCGAGTCGCGCCTGGACGAGGTCGTCATCGGCATGGCCCACCGCGGCCGCCTCAACGTGCTGGCGAACATCGTCGGCAAGTCGTACGCGCAGATCTTCCGCGAGTTCGAGGGCAACCTCGACCCGAAGTCGATGCACGGCTCCGGCGATGTGAAGTACCACCTGGGCGCCGAGGGCACCTTCACCGGTCTGGACGGCGAGCAGATCAAGGTCTCGCTGACCGCCAACCCCTCCCACCTGGAGGCCGTGGACCCGGTCGTCGAGGGTGTCGCCCGCGCCAAGCAGGACATCATCAACAAGGGCGGCACGGACTTCACGGTCCTGCCGATCCAGCTGCACGGTGACGCGGCGTTCGCCGGCCAGGGCGTGGTCGCCGAGACGCTGAACATGTCCCAGCTGCGCGGCTACCGCACCGGCGGCACGGTGCACGTGGTCATCAACAACCAGGTCGGCTTCACCGCCGCCCCGGAGTCGTCGCGCTCGTCCATGTACGCCACCGACGTGGCCCGCATGATCGAGGCGCCGATCTTCCACGTGAACGGCGACGACCCCGAGGCCGTCGTCCGCGTTGCCCGTCTGGCCTTCGAGTTCCGCCAGGCGTTCAACAAGGACGTCGTCATCGACCTGATCTGCTACCGCCGCCGCGGCCACAACGAGTCGGACAACCCGGCCTTCACCCAGCCGCTGATGTACGACCTGATCGACAAGAAGCGCTCGGTGCGCAAGCTCTACACCGAGTCCCTCATCGGTCGTGGCGACATCACGCTGGAAGAGGCCGAGCAGGCGCTCCAGGACTTCCAGGGCCAGCTGGAGAAGGTCTTCACCGAGGTCCGCGACGCCACGACGGCCCCGGTGGCCCCCGAGGTGCCGCAGCCCAAGGCCGAGTTCCCGGTCTACGTGGACACCGCGATCTCCCAGGAGGTCGTCAAGCGGATCGCCGAGTCCCAGGTCAACATCCCCGAGCGGGTCACCGTCCACCCGCGGCTGATGCCGCAGCTCCAGCGCCGCGCGGCGCAGGTCGAGGACAACGCCATCGACTGGGGCATGGGCGAGACCCTGGCCGTCGGCTCGCTGCTGATGGAGGGCACCCCGGTCCGGCTCGCCGGCCAGGACTCCCGCCGTGGCACCTTCGGCCAGCGGCACGCGGTGCTCATCGACCGGGAGACCGGCGACGACTACACCCCGCTGCTCTACCTGTCCGAGGACCAGGCCCGCTTCAACGTCTACGACTCGCTGCTCAGCGAGTACGCGGCGATGGGCTTCGAGTACGGCTACTCCCTGGCCCGCCCGGAGGCGCTGGTCATGTGGGAGGCGCAGTTCGGTGACTTCGTCAACGGCGCCCAGACGGTCGTCGACGAGTTCATCTCCTCGGCGGAGCAGAAGTGGGGCCAGACGTCCGGTGTCACCCTGCTGCTCCCGCACGGCTACGAGGGCCAGGGCCCGGACCACTCCTCGGCCCGTATCGAGCGGTTCCTCCAGCTGTGCGCGCAGAACAACATGACGGTCGCCATGCCGACCCTGCCGTCGAACTACTTCCACCTGCTGCGCTGGCAGGTCCACAACCCGCACCACAAGCCGCTGGTCGTCTTCACCCCGAAGTCGATGCTGCGTCTGAAGGCCGCGGCGTCGCGGACGGATGAGTTCACGTCGGGCGGCTTCCGCCCCGTCATCGGCGACTCCACGGTCAAGCCCGAGGATGTCCGCAAGGTCATCTTCTGCTCCGGCAAGGTCTACTACGACCTGGAGGCCGAGCGGGAGAAGCGCGGTGCGCACGACACCGCGATCGTCCGTATCGAGCGGCTCTACCCGCTTCCCGGCAAGGAGCTCCAGGCGGAGATCGCCAAGTTCCCGAACGCCGCGAAGTACCTGTGGACCCAGGAAGAACCGGCGAACCAGGGTGCCTGGCCGTTCCTCGGCCTCAACCTGATCGACCACCTCGACCTGGCCGTCGGCGCCGATGTCCCGCACGGTGAGCGACTGCGCCGGATCTCCCGGCCGCACTCCTCGTCGCCGGCCGTCGGCTCCGCCAAGCGCCACCAGGCGGAGCAGGCACAGCTGGTCGCGGAAGCCTTCGACGCGTAGGCGTCCGGGCCGCCGGAGAACCGGCAGGCAGCAGCGGCAAGGGCCCGTCCCCGGTGGGGGCGGGCCCTTGCCGCTGGCGTGGAGCGCCTGCGCGGCTCGCTACACGGGCTGCGGTTCGAAGTCCCAGTACGGGCGGCGGCGACGCCGGGCGGACAGGGTGTGCGGATGCTCGGCGCCCAGGGTCTCGGAGAGCTGCTGAATCGCCTCCTGTTCGAGCTTCGCCGCCTCCTGGCCCCGGCGGAGCGCCCGCAGGTCCTCGGACAGCGCCGTCTTCGCGGAGAGGGTCAGCGGATGGGTGTCGCCCAGCCTCGCCTTGGCCCGCTCCAGGGTGTCGCGGCCCAGCTCCACCGCACCCTCCTCGTCGTCCACCCGGTTGCGGGCCGCGGCGGCGTTCAGCGCACAGCCCAGCGTCCAGGGGTGGCCGGGGCCCATGGCCTCGGCCATCCCGCTCAGCGCGCGTTCGGCGAGGTCCAGCGCGTCCGCCGGGTCGCCGAACTCGCCGCGGACCAGCCCGACGTTCCCCAGGGTGCCGACCGTGTACGGATGGCGCTCGCCGGCCAGTGCGCGATAGCGCTCGGCGACCTCCTCGGCAAGGTCGCGGGCGTGCCCCAGATCGCCGTGCTCCCGCAGGAAGGTGGCATGGTCCGCGCGCACCATCAGCGTCTCGGGGTGGCGGGGCCCCAGCACCCGGCGGGAGCGCTCGACGAGGTCGGCCAGCAGGCCGGCGGCCCGGGTGACCTCGCCGGAGCGGCGCAGACACAGCGCGAGATTGTGTTCGGCGCGCAGGGTCTGCGGGGTGTGCGCGCCCATCACCTGGAGATGCAGCCGGGCGTTGAGCTCCTGGCTGGAGGTGGCGTCGCGGTAGCGGCCGAGCAGGCGCAGGGTGCGGGCGTAGGCGGTGCCCGCGTTGAGCGTGAGGTGGTGGCGGGCGCGCAGCTCGCGCTCCCGGAAGGACAGCACCTCGCGATGGGTGACCAGCGCTTCCTCGTACCGGCCGAGCAGCGCCAGGACGCTGCCGAGGTTGTGCCGCGAGGAGAGGGTGCGGGGCGCCTCCGGGCCGAGCAGCTCGGTGTAGGCCCGCCAGACGGCGTCGAAGAGGTCGTAAGCCTGCTCGTAGGAGCCCAGCGCGATCAGGGTGCCGGCCAGCCCGTCCTGGGCCCGCAGCAGATCGGCGTCGGAGGGGTCCCGCTCGGCGGCGAGCTGGTCGACGACGGCGCTGCCGACCGCCTCGGCCTCGCGGTAGCGGCCGAGCCGGCGCAGCATGTTGGCGTGCTGGTGGGTGAGGACGAGCATGGTGCGCTGGGTGGCCGCGAGGCGGGTGCGCCAGCGGGACATGAACTGTTCGCACAGCCGCAGGCCCATGCGGTACTCGCCGCGGACCCGCAGATACTCCACGCAGTTCAGCAGCAGCTGCTGGACCGTGGGCTCGGGGCTGTCGAGGACGCCGGCCGGCTCCAGATGCGGGATGAGTTCGGCGTAGCGCTCCCAGTAGCGGGTGTCGGCGGGGTTCTGCGGGTCGGCGGTGACCAGCACCCGGCAGGCGCACGCCGACATCAGATCGCGCTCGTCCTCGGTCATGTCGCTGCGCAGGAACCGGTGGTAGAGCCGGTGCATCAGCGCGGTCTCCACGGCCGGTTCGGCGTCCTGGGAGACCTGGTAGTCGAGGCGTACGGCGGTGGACTCGGTCAGCCGGCGCAGCGCGGTGTTCCAGCTGATCGGCTCGGCGGCCAGGTCGGCGAGGTGCTCGGGCAGGTCACCGCGGCGGGCCCGGGCGAGCATCGGCACGGGGATGGTGTCCGGGGCGAAGAACGCGAACAGCTTGAGGAGTTCGACCGCGGCCGGGCTGCGTTCGCGCAGCGTGTTGAGAGTTATGGCCCAGCTCGTCTGGAAGGCCATGGGGTAGTCGGAGGAGATCCGGATGCCGACGAGGCTGGGCTCGCCGCGGCGGATCAGCTCGATGTACTCCTTGGGGGACATCGGGTTGGCGTCGAGCCAGGCGGCGGTCTGGGCGAGCAGCAGCGGCAGGTCCTGGACCGCCTCGGAGAGCAGATCGGCCTCCATCGGCGTCAGCCGTGGGGCGCGCCGCCGTGCGTAGGCGACGCTCTCGACGCGGTCGAAGGGCGGCACCTCGATCTCCTGGGCGCTGCCGGAGCCCGACCAGTCGCGGGTGAGGGTGGTGATCAGGACATGGCCGCGGCCGTCCGGGACCAGGTCCTCGATCTGCTCCATGTCGTCGGCGCTGTCGAAGATCAGCAGCCAGCGGCGGTAGGGGCGGCCGACCCGGAGCGCTTCGTGGACGGCGCGGATGCGGTCGCCCAGCTCACGGCCCACGGGCAGGCCGAGCCGGGTGGCGAGCTCGGCGAGCTGCTCGCGGGCGGCGCCGCGGTTGGTGGCGCTGATCCACCACACCACGTCGTAGTCGTTGCCGAAGCGGTGGGCGTATTCGGCGGCGATCTGGCTCTTGCCGACGCCGGAGGTGCCGTACAGCGCGATCCGGGTCTCCAGCGGCGGGCCGGCGCCCGCGCCGGAGCCGGCCAGCTTGCCGTGCAGCGCTTCGAGGACGTGGTCGCGGCCGGTGAAGCGGTTGTTGCGGCGCGGGATGTTCCACACCTCGGGCGGGTTGTTCGGGAAGCGGGGCGCGCCGGGCGCGTCCTCGTCCACGGCCCGGCCCGGCGCCGCGATGCCGAGCCGTTGGAGTACCCGGCGGTTGGCCTCGTGGGCGTCCAGGTCGCGCAGGTCGGCGGGGCGCAGCAGGGAGGCCGTGGCGGGCAGGCTCTGGGTGGCCACACTCACCGCGGCGAACCGGTCGGCGTGCGCGGGGACCACCTCGCGCAGTGCGGCCGTCCACTCCTCCTGCGTCTTGGGGCCCAGCCGGAAGTACCAGTCGTCCAGCACCATCAGCAGCCGGCCCTCGGCCGCCAGCAGTCCCGACAGCTCCTCCGCCAGGGCGGTGTCCACCTGGGGGTCCCAGCGCAGCATGGTCGTGCCGTGGCCCTGCTGCTCCAGCTGATGGGAGATCCAGGCGGCCCAGGGCCGGGTGAAGCCCGCGTAGCTGATGGTGATGTGTTCGTTGGAGCCGGTGGGACCGGGAAAACCGGAAAAGTGGGCCTGATCGACCATGCGACCGTCTCCCTGGGATGCGATGGTGCGCGCGCGGAGAGGCTGTCTCATCAGGCACGCCCTGGCTCTTTGGCACGATAGCCCAAGTGTCCCTCCATATGACGACAGAGCGTCAGGTCATCTCGGACGCAGGTCAGTTGAGGGCGACCGTGGCGTCCAGGCGGGCCGCGAGGTGCCGGATCAGGCGCTCCAGGTCGGCGCAGTAGACGGACGGGTTGGTGAAGCCGCCGGCGTCCGCGCGGTAGCGGTGGGCGTAGTTGCCGCCGCCGCACACCTCCACCAGGGCGCAGCCGCGGCACTGTGCGCCGAGGCCGTCCCGGCCGCTGCGGCGGGCGGCCATCCCGGGGTGTGCCAGGGCCTCGTCGAAGGTGTGGTGGAAGACGTCGAGGCCGGTGGCGGCGGCGCCCTCGTAGGTGGATTTGAGCGAGTCGACCTGTTCGATGGCGCCGTCGGTGTCGACGACCAGGGCGACGACCGGGGAGAGCCCGACCGCCTCGCTGGAGCTGGGGCGGCCCAGGAGGAGGCCGAGGATTTCGGTGAAGACCCGTATCCGCGGTCCGGGGCCGCCGTCCCACCACAGGTCGAAGACGGTGCACAGCCAGTCGCCGTACGGGGTGCGGCCGGCCGGGCCGAGGGGGGCGGGCGGTGGGCTGGACCAGTTGGCGTGCGGGAGGAGGAAGTCGACCATCGGGGGGTCCAGGGCGCGCAGCGAGTCGTAGACCTCGGCGGGGGCGGCGGTGATGTCGATGGTGCACAGGATGCCGGCGAAGACCTCGGGCCGGTCGTGGAGCAGGCGTACGGCGCGGGAGACCGCGGGCCAGGAGGGCCGCCCGGCGTGGTCGATACGGCGGCGGTTGAGGCCGGCGGTGCCGCCGTCGAGGCTGAGGCCGAGCCGGAACCCGGCGGCGCCGAGGGTGTCGATCATGTCCCGGGTGAGCAGCGTCCCGTTGGTCTGCACCCCGAATTCGGCGGTGCAGCCGGCGGGCAGCGCGGCGCGGACGGCGGCGGCCTGGGCCAGCAGTGGTCCGGGGCCGGTGAGCAGCGGCTCGCCGCCGTGCAGATCGATCCGGACCTCGCGCAGCCGGTGGGTGCGGGCGTGTTCGGCGATCCGCAGGGCGGTCTGCCGCATGGTGGCGGCCGGGACGGTCGGCGGGCGGGCGCGCCAGCTGCGGTCCGGCCCGGCGTAGATGTAGCAGTAGGTGCAGGCGAGGTTGCAGCGGCTGTGGACCTTGAGCACGAACTGCCGGAAGGGCACGACAGCGGTCGGGCCGGTCTTCTCCCCCGCCACGGGTCGCCCCCTGCTCTCGTCTGCCTGCGTCGAGGTACGGGCCCGGCGATTCCGGCCCGCTGCCTGGTACATGGCTCCGCCCTCGGGCGAAGAACCAATTCCCCCCAGCAACTGGCCGGTTTCCTTGCACGTTTGCCCAAAAACAACCGTTCTCGACCCTCAGTGCAAGACCTTCTCCGGACCGTCCTCGTAATAGGCGACGGCGTCCTCCGCCGACGGCCAGTTGCGCAGCAGCAGCGCCGCCACCTCGCCCAGCACCGCATGGTCGGTCCGTGCCGCCAGAACGCCCACGTCGACCCCGGCGAAGTCCGGCAGCCGCTCGGCCGACGGCCCCGGCGGGGCGGCCACAGCCGGTTCGGTGCGGGGGGTAGTCGCCACGCTGCTCTCCTCTGGCCGGCTGGACGGGTGTGTTCCCGAACTGCCGTCCACGGAAACACGTTCCGGTGCGGACGGCCAGGCAGCCGGACGGGGGGGCTAGGGGGTGTCAGGCGGTGGATTCGAGGGCGCGCATACGGGCGCGGGTGCGCTGGGCCTCGGGGCCGGTGTCCTCGCCGGCCCGCTGCCACTGCTCCCAGCTCTCGCGGTAGGCGTGCAGCGCGGGCCGGGGTCCCGCGGTGACCTCCAGGACCTCGCCGCGGCGGTGGTGGGCGCGGGCGGCGGGCAGGGCGCTGTCGGCCCGCCGGGCGGCCGCGGCGGCCCGGCGGTAGCAGGCGGCGGCCCGGTCATGGCGCTCACGGGAGTCGAAACGGCGGTCCAGCAGCAGCTGCACATCGCCCACTTCGAGCCATGCCTCGGCCGCCACCGCGTCCGGTACGTCCGCGCCGCGGGCGGCCAGCTCCAGGATCCAGTCGGCCTCGTGCAGATCGGCGAGCGAGGGCTGGCGTTCGTAGCGCAGCCGCAGGGCCCGGCCGAACAGCAGCCGGTGACTGCCCAGGTCGGGGTCCTGCGGCGCGACCCGGCCCAGCGCCTCGCGCAGCACGTGCACCGCTTCGTTGGCCAGCCGCTTGCCCGCTTCCCCGGGCGGCTCCAGCCGGGCGCGCAGCAGCAGCGCCGCACCGCGCTCGGCGAGCAGCGCGCTGTGCTCGGGCGAATCGGGGGTGGTCAGCCGGAGGGCGGCGGCCAGCGCGGCGATGGCGGCGTCCAGCGCGGTCAGCTCGCCGGTACGGGTGTGCACCGCGCGCTGGGCGGCGGCCGTACGGCGCAGGCTGTCCGCCTCCAGGGCCCGGTCGTCCAGTTCATGGGCCAGCGCACGGGCATGTTCGAGGGTGGGCAGCACGGACGGCAGGCCCGCGCCGCCGTTGAGCTGGCGGGCCGCCGCGAGATCGAGCAGGGTCTCGCAAACCAGCCGGTCGGCCGCGCCACCGCGGCGGCGCAGCAGGACCGCGGCGGTGTCGAGGTCGTCGGCGGCGCGGACGGCGAGCGCCTCGGCGGGACGCGGCCCTTCGGCGCCGCCACGGGCGGCCCGCCGGGCCTGGTCGAGCAGCACGCCGCCGCGGGCGGCATAGACCTCGCCGGGCACCTGCTCCCCGCTGGGCCACTGGTCGAGGAGCGTGGTCAGCGAGCGTTCCGCCTCGTCGAGAGGGTCCGGGTCGGTCGCGCCGTCGGTGCTCGGCACGGGCGGCAGGGCGGCCAGGCGGCGCAGGACCTCGGTGCGTAACACCATGCTCTCCAGGACGCGGGGGTCCAGCAGGCTCATCAGCCCGCAGGCGGCGTGCAGATGGCGGGCGGCGTCGGCGAGCGCGGTGCGCTCCTCGGCGGGGGTGCCGGCCGTGCGGCGCTCCCGGGCGCGGGCGTGGCCGACCCGGCCGAGCACGATCAGCGCCCGGGTGCGCTCGGCCTCCCGGCCGGCCGTGGCACCCTCCGGGTCGTCGGCGGCCGGCTCGCCCGCGGTGGCCCGTTCGGCGGCGCGGGCCGCGCGCTCGGCCTCCTCCAGGGCGTCCGGCTGGCGCCAGGTCGCCCAGGCGTGCAGCAGCGCGCGGGCGAGGTCGGTGCCGGCCACCGGCAGGCGCTCGGTGGCGGCGCGCAGCAACCGGACCGCCTCGATCAGATCCCGCCCTGCACGGTCCTGTTCGTAGCGCTCCAGGAGGGCCGCGCCTTCCGCGGCGGGTCCGTCGGTCGCGTACGGCCGCCGGGCGGGCGGGCGCAGCGCGGGTTCGAAGCGGCGCAGTACGCGTTCCGAGACCCGGGCGAAGGGTTCGGGGACGGCCCGCCGGCCGGTCTCGGGCTCCCGGCCGCTGCCGGAGAGCATGGCGACCGCGACGGCCGGGAAGTTGCGGGCGCCGCGGCCGAAGGTGCGCTCGACGTAGAGCGAGCAGTGCTTGAGCACCAGGGCCGCCTCCCCCGCGCTGAGCCGGGCGAGGAGTTCATCGCGTACCCCGGGCACGAAGTCGTACCAGGGGCCGCTCACCCCGGCCTGCTCCCCCGACGGCCGCTCGTCCGGCGGGAGTTGCGTGACCAGTCCGCTGAGCAGCACCTCGGCCAGCTCGGCCGGGCCGGTCTGCGGCAGCATCGCGCGCTGGACGAGCTGGATGACGGGCAGCGCGAGCGGCACGGCCGACAGATGCACGGCGAGCAGCCGGGCGGCCGGGGACGCCTGCTGGTCGAACTCGCGGACCATACGGGCCGGCGCGGCGGTCCCGGACGCGGGCGGTGGTCCGGCCGGGTGCTCGGTGCCGTGGTCGGCCCGGACGACGGAGGCCGCGCCGCGCAGCGAGAGACCGGCGTCGGCGGCGGCCAGCCGGGCCCAGGAGCCGAGGGCGGACGGCGTGGCGGACAGCACCGGAATGGCGCGCTCGCGGGGCGCTTCGGCGGCGCCCGGAGGCCCGGCGGGACGGCGGCGGCGCCGGGCCGGGCGGAAGCCGAGGGCCTGGTAGGGGCCCTGGCGGCGGACGAGGGTGCCGGCGACGGCGGGGAGCAGGGTGCGCGCCCACATCCGCTGCGGCAGCGGCTGGACGACGGCGAGCGGGGCATCGGCCGCCCAGCGGTAGAGCAGCCGCTGCATCCGGCCGTCCCGCCAGAGGGGGCCCGCGCAGTCGCTGATGACGAGGGTGAGGTGATGGCCCGTCGGGTCGTGCAGCTGGTCGGCGGGGCGCAGCGGGCGGCCGGGGCCGGGGGCCGCCGCGACGCCCACGTCCGGGCCGTGCGGATGGAGGTAGTGCACCGTGACATCGCGGAAGGCGCCGACCCGCTCGCAGACCTGGCGCAGGTCGTGCAGCATCTGTTCCCAGACGGCCATCGAGGACGAGCCGTCCATCAGGAGCCGCAGGCCGGCCGCCCGGCGGTGCACCCCGCGCAGCACCGGGATGATCATTTCGGCGTGGGCGGAGAGCTCGGCGGTGGCGGGCTCGTCCAGCCTCCGGGGGACCGGGGCGACCGGCGGGCGGTAGCGCTGAATGGGCCGCAGCGCGCGCTGGAGCGGCAGCAGGCCGGGGAACGCGGAGGCGATCGGGACCGCGACCTCGCCGAGGCGCTGCCGGTCCGGGTCGGGGAAGCGTGCGGGCGTCTCCCCCGGGTCACGGGTGGGCAGCAGCTCCGCGACCCGGCGCCGGGCGCCCTCTTGGAGCGCGGACGGAGCGGGGTCCCCGTCCGCCGGCTCCTCCCCGCTGCCGGCCAATGCCGTCCCACCCGTCCCCGCGGTCTCGGCGGATGCGGAGGGTCCCACCCGGAATGTGGCTGAATCCGTACGGTCCGGAGGGTCCCCGTCGGTGGGCCCGGCGTCCGCGGCGCCCTCGGCCCGCGCGGGGCCCGGGGTGATCCACTGGGCGAGCCAGAGGGCATCGGCCATCCCGCGGGCGTCGGCCGGCAGCCCCGCCGCGGTCAGCCGGGCGACGAGTTCGTCGAGGGGGCCCGGGCCGGGCTCCCCGGGGGGCACCGGACTCACCTCGTCCGGTCAAGAGGCCGCATCAGCTCCGCCGTCAGACGCCGCCGCGTCTCCTCCTCGTCCTCGTCCGTCCAGCCCGCTCTCTGGGTCAGGTGGATGGCGTTGAAGAGCTGGTCGACGGCGCGGACATCGCCGGGCTCACGGTCCAGGAAGCGGTCGATCACCGCTTCGTAGCGCTCCGCCGCCCCCTCGCCGAAGTGCGCCCGCACCATGGCGGCGAGCCGCTCCTTGTCGGGCACCGGGATGTGGAGGTGGATGCAGCGGCGCAACAGCGGCGCCGGGAAGTCCCGTTCGCCGTTGCTGGTGAGGACGATGAAGGGGAAGGCATGGCAGCGCACCCGGCCGTCGCGCACCGTGACCCGGGTGCCGTCGTCGCTGAGCACCTCCACCTCGGGGGCGGATCCGGCCAGCCGCTCCAGCTCCGGAATCCGGAACTCCCCTTCCTCCAGCACGTTGAGGAGGTCATTGGGCAGATCGATATCGCTCTTGTCGAGCTCGTCGACGAGCAGCACCCGGGGCCGGGCGGCCGGCAACAGGGCCGTGCCCAGCGGGCCGAGGCGGATGTAGCGGCCGATACCGCCGCCGGGTTCGTCGGCGGGGTCCGGGTCGGCCGTCGCCGCGCTCTCCTCGGTGGCCGGGGCGGCGCGGGCGATCTGGAGATCCTGGAGGCGGCCGATGGCGTCGTAGTCGTACAGACCGTCACGGAGCGTGCTGCGGCTGACGACCGGCCAGCCGAGCACCCGGCCGAGCCCGAGCTCGTAGGCCACCGAATGGGCCAGGGTGCTCTTGCCGCTGCCCGGTGCGCCGGTCACCAGCAGCGGCCGGCGCAGATAGAGGGCGGCGTTGACCAGCTCGCGCTCGGTCTCGCCGGGGCGGTGGTGGCTGGCCTCCCGGTGCTGCACGCCGAGCCTGCGCTCGGAGGAGGGGTCGAGGGCGGTCGGCGGCGCCACGAGGGGGCCGCCGTCGAAATCGCGCCAGGGGGGTGGCGGCGGAAGATGCTCAATTCCGTCGTGCGGTGCCCCCGCGCCACGGTAGATGAGCCAGTCGCTCACGTCGGAACTCCTCGTCGCCGGCCAGGACCTCGGTCAGGAGCGATGGCCATGGCGGACCGCCGGAAAGCCCGGCATCCGCTCGGCCTCCCCCCGCGTCCGCCACCCACAGTCACGCAGTCGCGTCCTCACGAACAAGTCTTCCACGACGCTATGACAGTACCCACCCGGACGGAAGCGCACGGGGCGGTTTCCGGTCTCCCGCGCGGGCATCGCGGGCGCCCAAGTGCCAGGTACGGGGCGTGACTTGCCGTGGGAGGGGCGGATGCCGCCCGGCCGGGCACCGGGCGCGTGCGAGGTGTACGGGGCGTACGCGGCGCCCGGCACGCCAGGGGGCGGCGCCCCGGACCACTCAGTGCGGCGACATCTGGGGGCGGTCCGTGAAGAGCGGCGGAATCGGGTCCTCCGGGTCGTCGTAGAGGAGCACCAGATCACGCGCCCAGTGCGTGCCCTCCTCCGCGGCCTCCGCGGCCTTGGCCCGCAACTGCCGGACCAGCTCGGGCAGCCGGGCCACCCCGCCCGACCCCTGGAGCAGTTCCCGCACCCCGCGGTGGAACTCCTCGCAGCCGGCGTCGCAGTCCCGTTCCTCGCCGTGCCCGTGGGCCGGCCACAGCCCGGCCGGGAAACCGGTGTCCAGGGCGACGCCGACCGCGTCCCGGCCGAACCCGTCGGCGACGGTGTGGCACAGCGCCGGCAGCGCGCCCTCGCCGGCCGTCTCCAGCAGCCGCCAGATCGCCTCCGCGGAACCGGACCGGGCATCGGCGCCCGGCCGCGGCGGGATGCGCAGGGCCTGGAGCTCACGGGCCGCGGCCAGGCCCTGCCAGCGGCGCAGCCAGGCGGGGTCGACCTGTTCGCGCCGCCCCTGGTCCCGCAGGATCACCGCGCGCCCGGGGCCCACCGGCCGCAGCCGGGCGGTGCGCCGGGTCGAGGCCGCCACCTCCCACTGGCCGGCGGCGGTGTCCCAGTGGCCTTCGGGGACGGCGACCTCCAGGCGTACCCGGGCATTCGGCCCGGCGTCCCCGTCGGCCCGCAGCAGCCGCCCGCCGAGCCGCCGCAGCACCTGCTCCCGCGCCTGCTCGAACGGCACCCCGCCGGCCGATTCCTGGACGTCCACCCGCAGCCACTGCCCCTGGCCGTAGCCCTCGCTGACCGACCAGTTGAACAGCTCCTGCCCGCCCTCGTCGTAGAAGAGCGGCTCGAACTCGACGAGCACGGAGCGCGGCCGGCGGCGTACCGGCCCTATCCTCCGGCGGTCCTGCGGCTGGAGCACCACCGCTTTGGCCTGCACGAACTCCGCGAGCCTGGCGGCCTGTTCGCGGACCGCGGCGGCCTCGTCGCCCGGGGCGTCGCGCACCTCGTCGGCGGTCAGCTGCGCCACGATCCGCAGATAGTGCACAAAGGCGCGCAGCTCCGTGTACGGGTCGCTGCCCTGGTAGAGGGCGCCGTGCCCGTCCCGCCACGTACGCAGCACCCAGGCTCCGGGCCGCTCGCCGCGCTCCAGCACCTCGCCGACCGCGGCCTCCACGACCAGCGGGTCGCGCGGTGCGGGCAGCCGGGCCAGCAGGTCCAGCGCCTGGAGCCGCTCCTGGACGCCCCACAGGCGGCCGCGGCCCGCCATGATCGTGTGCTGGGCGTCGAACCAGGTGGGCCCGGCGGCCCGGCCGAGGTCCTGACCGGCCCAGTGCCAGCGGTCGTGCAGGCTCATCAGCGCGTGGTACGGGTCGGGCCCCAGGCCCTCGGCACCCGCGACCAGGTGTTCCGGCCCCAGCCCGCGCAGCGCCGTGACCGGTACCGCCAGCCCGACGTGGTCCTGTTGGTGGCGGCCCTTGACGATGCCGACCACCTCGCCGCGGTCGCAGTCCAGCAGCGGTCCGCCGGAGGCCCCCGGTGTGACCCGGACATCGCTGCCGAACTGGAGGCCCCGGGCGTCGCGGGCGCCGAAACGGACCGCGATGAAGGGGTCGACGGGGGGTGCGGGGGCGCGCGGACCGGCGGGCGCCCCGTGCGAGGCGCGCCCCCGGGTGCCGGGTCCGTCGCCCGGCTCGGGCCCGGGGCGCCCGTCCCGCGGGCCACCCACGCCACCGGCGTCACCGACGGCGCGTTCCCCCCGGTGGCCGGTGCCCGCGTCGCCGTCCCCCTCGGTCACCGCGGGCGACGCGTCGTGCCCGCGGAAGATGTACGCGTCCTCCAGGAGCGTCGCCGGCTGATCGCTGAGCCAGGCGCAGGGGTGCTCGGTCTCCGGGTCGAGCAGCTGGACCAGGGCGAGGTCGGCGCGGGCGGCGGCGGGCCCGGCGGCCGGGTCGGGCCGGCTCAGGTCGTAGGCGAGCCGGGCGGGCACCACCCGGCCGTCTAAGGTGACGCCGAAGATCCCGTCCGGGCCCGTGTCGCGGCGCCGCCCGTCGCTCGCCGCGAGCACATGGGCGCAGGTCAGCACCCATCCCGGGGCGATCAGTACCCCGCTGCCCCACGGCCGGGCCGCGGCCCCGCCCGGTGCGGCGCGCAGGGCGACGGTGGTGCGTCCGGCGTGGTCGAGAAGCTGGGTGTAGTGGGCGCGGTCACCATGGCCGGCGGCGCGGCCCTCGGAGGTCGACATCAGCGGCTCGAATCGTCCGGCTCCCGGGGGTCGGCGGTATGCGGCCCGTGTGGCGTGTCCCCGGCCGGCGCCCGTTCCTCGCGCCGCCAGGTGAGGGTGACGGAGAGGTTGCTCTTCGCCTCGCCGTCCGCGAGCAGGGCGACGGCCTTGCCCGGCTTGGCCGACAGCTCCACGCCGAAGGTCACACTGGTCTCGTGCGGCGCGACCCGTTCGGTGGCCTGCCGGACACTGGCGGCGACCCCGCCGATCACCTCGCGGAGCCCCTCGACCCGGGCCCCGAGCGCGTCCCAGGCGCCGACGTCCTCGAATTCCCCGTCCGCGTCGTCCGTCCCGTCGGGCGCCGGGGTGTCCAGCCGGGAGACCCGGGCCCAGACTTCCGTACCGTCGGGAAGTTCGATGCGCTGTGCGCGATCTTGCATCACGGCCTCCTGCGCCCCGTGGGCGGCAATTTCCCAATTGCCGCAGGACCGTTGACAGGTGATCAGGCTAGCCGTCGGGCGTCTGTGGCGCGAGAGGTCCGTGAGCCTGCCTATCCTGGCCGGGAATGACCCATGACCCCTGGTGGAGAGCGCGTGTATTTCACTGACCGTGGCATCGAGGAGCTGGAGAACCGGCGCGGCGAGGAGGAGGTCACCCTGGCGTGGGTGGCCGACCAGCTGCGTACGTTCGTCGATCTCAATCCGGACTTCGAGGTACCGGTGGAGCGGCTGGCCACCTGGCTGGCCCGCCTGGACGACGAGGACGAGGACGAATAGGCCACCGGGGAGCGGGCCGGGGCCGGGGGCCCGGCGCTCCCGCTGCCCGGCGGCCGGGTCATCGGTGGACGGGCCGCTCCCGGAAGGGGAGACGGACCGCCCCGGCGGAATCCTGGATCAGGAGTAGTGGGCCGCGTCGCGCAGCCGGCGCTGCGCGTCGTACTCGTCGTTGAGGGCCGCCCGCCCGTACCGCCGGTCGTGCTCGATGTATGCCTTCTTGTTCTGGTGCTCGGCGCCCTGGATGTCGTTCCGGGCGGCGTCGAGGGCGTGCCGGATCTCCGCCCGGTGGCGCGCGTGCCGGCACGCCGCCAGGGCATTGACGATCTTCCCCTCGGTCGCGTGGTTGCGCTTCGCGGCCTTCTGGTAGCTGCCTGCCCGGCTCGCCGAAATGGCCTTGTTGTTCAGCGAGTAGGCATGCGTGATCAGCCCGTGGCAGGACGCCGCGGCGGCGGAGGCCGGAGCCTCGGCGGGAGCCGCATGGGCGGCGGTGGCCGGCAGGCCCAGAGCGGTGCCGAGCACCAGCGTCGAGATCAGCCCCGTGGAGGTACGCACAGTTCAACTCCTTTATGGCGGACGCCATGACATCGGTGGTCACTGGCCAGGACTCCCCTTCCACGGCTCGCGGTTGCACCCGGCGGCGACGCTCACCCCTGCGTGGTACCGGCACTTGACTTCCGCAATCCGCGATATATCGTGTTGCTACGAGACGCGATATGTTGCGTCGCCCGGCTATCAGGGGAGGCCCGGAATGTCAGCCCGGAGCGAGTGGTCGCAGCGACCGATGCAGGTGGCCGAGCCACGCACGCTGGAGATCTCCGACCCCCTCGACGCCCTGAACGTGCGCGTGGTCGGCGGCACCGTCAACGTCGTCGGCACCTTGGACGGCAGCCCGGCCCGCGTGGAGATCAGCGAGCTGCACGGCCCGCCGCTGACCGTCTCGTGCGAGCAGGGCACCCTCTCGGTCGCCTACGACGACCTCCCCTGGAAGGGCTTCCTGAAGTTCCTGGAACGCAAGGGATGGAACCGCAGCGCGGTCATCTCGGTGACGGTGCCGGCCGGCACCCGTGTCGAGGTCGGCGTGGTCGGGGCCGGTGCGGTGATCTCCGGCATCTCGGGGCGTACGGACGTCCGCGGGGTCTCGGGTGACGCCACGCTCGTCGGGCTGACCGGCAGGGTGCGGGCCGACACCGTCTCCGGCAATGTCGAGGTGCAGTCGGTCACCGGCGATCTGCGGTTCCACTCCGTCTCGGGGGATCTGACGGTCATCGACGGGGCGGGCGGCGCGGTGCGCGCGGACTCCGTCAGCGGCGACATGGTCCTGGACCTGGACCCCGCCCAGGGCGCGGACATCGCCCTGAACACGGTCTCCGGGGAGGTCGCCATCCGACTGCCCGACCCGGCCGACGCCACGGTGGAGGCCAACACCGCGAGCGGCACGGTCTCCAACGCCTTCGACGATCTGCGGGTCACCGGCCAGTGGGGCGCCAAGAAGATCACCGGCGCGCTCGGCGCGGGCACCGGCACCCTCAAGGTCACCACCGTCTCCGGCGGTCTGGCCCTGCTGCGCCGCCCCGCGTTCGAGGACGAGGACCGGCCGGGCGGCCCCGGCGGCCCGGCCCCCGGCCCGCAGGGGGACTCCCCCACCGACCCGCCCGCCGAGAAGAAGGTGCTCTGAGCATGCCCCCCGTCTTCGCCCACGGCCGCCTCCGCCTCTACCTCCTCAAGCTGCTGGACGAGGCCCCGCGGCACGGCTACGAGATCATCCGTCTCCTGGAGGAACGCTTCCAGGGCCTCTACGCCCCCTCCGCCGGCACGGTCTACCCCCGGCTGGCCAAGATGGCGGCCGAGGGCCTGGTGACCCACACGACCGAGGGCGGCCGCAAGGTCTACTCGCTCACCGACGCAGGACGGGCCGAACTCGCCGACCGCGGCGGCGAGTTGGCCGACCTCGAACTGGAGATCCGGGAGTCGGTCGCCGCGCTCGCCTCCGACATCCGGGAGGACGTGAGCGGTTCGGCGCGGGATCTGCGCCGCGAGATCCGGGAGGCCGCCCAGCAGGCCCGCCGGGACGCCCGGGGCTCCGGAAAGGCCGGGCGGAGCGGCGAGCGGACCGCGGACGCCGGGGACGACGCCGGCGGGCGGCCGTTCCCGGACGCCGCCGACTACTTCGACGGCGCGCTCGGCGACAAGGAGTCCTGGCAGCAGGCGAAGGAGGAGTTCCGGCGCGCCAAGGAGGAGTGGAAGGAGCAGGCCCGGCGGGCCAAGGAGGAGAGCCGGCGGGCCAAGCAGGACGCCCAGCGGGCCCGTAAGCAGGCCAGGGACGCCCAGGTGTTCGCGCGCGAGGAGGTCCAGCGGGTCCTCAAGCGCGTCCAGGAGCAGACCCAGGGCGCGATGCGGTCGGGCGACTGGTCGGGCGCGGTGCGCGAGGCGCTGTCCGAGGTGTCCCGCGAGGTCGGCCGCTTCACCGGCGGTCCGTCCGACGCCGGGCGGAGCGACGGCGGGCCGGGCACGGCCGGACGGGCCGGCCGGGACCACGGGACGAAGGTGACGGTCGAGCGCGTCGGTCGGGCCGGGGAAGAGCCCGGCCGGGACGCGGCGGCCGAGGCCCCGCCGGCCCCGGAGTGGGCGCGGGAACCGGCCGGCGACGACCCCGCCCGGGACTTCGACCGGCTGCTGGACCGCTTCCGCGACGATCTGCGGGACGCGGCGCGCGATCACGGGGTCACGGCCGCACAGCTCAGCGAGTCCCGCCGCCGGCTGTCGACGGCCGCCGCCCATATCGGCGCGCTGCTGCGCCACCCGGAGCGGTCCGCGTCCCACACCGACCCGGACGACTGAGCCGCCGGGCCCGCCGGGGCGGGACGACGGCTCGTGACACCCCGCCGCGAGGGTCCGGTCAGCTTCCGGCCGCGGCCTCCGCGGGCTCCGGTGCCCCGACGCAGGTCCGCACCGCGCCGATGAGCCGGTCGACCCGCGGGTCACCACCGGCGCCCATCAGGTTGGCGGTATAGGCGAAGCCGACGCCGAACTCGTCGTCACCGAAGGCGAATTGACCGCCCGCCCCGCTGTTGCCGAAGGAGCGCGCACCGAGCAGCCGGCGGAACGGCGAGTCGACGAGGAAGCCGCTGCCCCAGCGGGCGCCGAGGTCCGGGAACCCCGACCAGGACGCACCGCCCGACAGCTGCCGGACCGCATCGGCCACGGTGCCGGCGCCGAGCAGCCGCGGCGCGCCGTCCACTCCGGTCGCGACCGCCGCGTACAGCGCCGCCAGCCCGCGCGCCGTCGAGACCGCGCCCGCACCGGGGAATTCGGCGGTCAGCAGGGCGGGCGAGTTGTAGCCGTGCGGATCGTCGAGACCGGGAAAGGGCAGCACGCCGTTCATGGTCAGGGCCCGCATGGGCAGCAGGTCGGCGCTCGGCAGCGGGGAGCGCCCCGCGGCCTCGGCGAGCCGGGCCAGCCGCGGCAGCTCCGCCTGCGGCATCCCGATCCAGGTCCGCAGCCCCAGTGCGTCGCCGATGGCCTCGCGGAAGTATCTGCCGGGCGTACGGCCGGTCAGCCGCCGGATCAGCTCGCCGACGATGAAGCCGAAGGCGTGCGCGTGGTACTCGTACGCGGTGCCGGGCTCATACAGCGCCGGCTGCTCCTCCAGGGCACGGATCACCGGGGTCCATCGGGTCAGCTCCTCGAAGGTCAACTGCCGCTCGGCTAGCGGGATTCCGGCGGTATTGGCGAGCACCGTCCGGGTGGTGATCGCCTCTTTGCCCCGCTGGGCGAACTCCGGCCAGTAGTGGGCCACCGGGGCGTCGAGGTCCAACGTCCCCTGCTGGGCGAGCAGATGGGCGCAGATGGCGATCACGCCCTTGGCGACGGACATGACGGGAAGAATGGTGTCCTCGTCCCAGGCCCGCCCGGTCCGGTCGTCGGCGATCCCGCCCCACAGGTCGACGACCTTGCGTCCGTCGGCGAACACGGCCACGGCGGAGCCCAGTTCGCGGCCCTCGGCGAAGTTCCGGGCGAAGGCGTCCGCCACCGCCCCGAAGCCCTCGTCGGCCCATCCGTGCTGTGGCATCTGCCGCTCACTTCCTCGCGTCGTACGGCCCGGCCCCCCGTGGACCGCGGCCGGGTCACCGTACGTGCGCGGCCGTCCGGGTTCGACCGAATTTCCGGTGCGCAAGGGGAGGAGGGGCCAGGCACCCCACGGCGGCCGGAACCGGATCCCCCCAACCGGGCTTCTGTTACCCACAGTTGCCATCTGCGGTCTGGATTCACGCGGCGTAATCGGGGAAGTCACTACTTCGCACGGCTTTTCGTCCGGCACCGGGTTCCAGGGAGCCCCAGCTGCCCGATTCCGCGGGGCCGACGACCCTGTTCCGGACCACGGTCCACGTCTCCCGTCTGCGCACGCATCGTGAAGGCCATGAGGGAAAGCGATGTCGGAATACCTTGCGGTCGCCCGCCGGATGTGGCACCTGCTGGAGCCACTGCACGCCACCCTGTATTTCGCCCCCGAGGCACGCCAGGTCGCGGCCGGACTCGGCCATGAGGTCGCCTCCCGCTGGCCCAGCTATTTCGCCTGGCGTACGGCCCCGCTGGGCGCCGCCGGGCCCGAGCTGGTCGCCGCGACGTACTACACCTTCAGCCCGCGGATGATCACCCGGTACCTCCCGCGGATCTGGACCGTCGCGGAACCGGCCAAGGTGCTGGACGCCCGGCTGGTGGCGATGGACCGTGCGCTGACCGCCCTCGTCGACGGCCGGCTGACCACCGCCCAGCTCACCGAGGCGGCCGGACTCGCCCGCCAGGCCGCCGAGAACGCCGGTACCGCCGCCCGCCCGCTGGCCGCCGCCAACCGCGATCTGCCCTGGCCGGACGCGCCCCATCTGGTGCTCTGGCAGGCCGCGACCGTGCTGCGCGAGCACCGCGGCGACGGCCATCTGGCGGCCCTGCTGACCTGCGAACTCGATCCGTGTGAGGCCCTGGTGTCGTTCGCCGCGATCGGTGCCGCGCCGGCCGCCGAGTTCGTGGGGCGCGGCTGGAGCGCACAGGAGTGGAGCGATGCCCGGCACCGCCTCGCCGCCCGCGGCTGGATCGCCCCGGACGGCACCGCGACCGACCGCGCCCGCACGGAGCGCGAGGCGATCGAGCGGACGACCGACCGGCTGGCGGCCGGACCGTGGCGGGCGCTGGGCCACTCCCGCGCCGAACGGCTGGCGCAGCTGCTCACCCCGCTCCTCTGCGCGGTCTTCGAGGCGGGCTATCTGCCCCGGCACGGCACCCTGGGCATCGGGAGGGTGCGGGTCGGCCACCCGTAGGGGCGGGGCCGCAGGGGTGTCGCAGAGGCGTGCCGGACCGTGACGAGCCGGCCCCTTCGCCCACGGGCCCGCCCGCTCAACTCGCGCGCCGGCCCCGGGACTCGTCCAGCAGCCGCACCACCGCGTCATGCGTCGCCCCGTGGTCGGCGAGCACCGCCCCGGCCGGTCCGGGCCCGGCGGTCAGCGCGAGCAGCAGATGTTCATCGCCGAGCGACCGTTCCCCCCGGCCGACCGCGATCCGCAGTGCCCGCTCCAATACGGCCCTGGCCTCCGCGGTGAACGGCCGGCGCACCCGCTTCCGGCGCCCGGCCGTCCCGCCGTCGGCCAGCGCGCCGGCCCCGTGGGCCTCCTCCACCCGTGCCACGATCGCATCGATGTCGATCCCCATCCCGGCCAGCGCCGCCGCGTCGGCCGTCGACACCCCGCCGCGCCGGCGCACCTGCGCGAGGGCGTCCGCGACCGACTCCCGCCGCTCATGGACACCGAGGGCGGTGAGCACCCCGGCAGCCGGGGAATCCGTGCGCTCCAGCAGCGCGAGCAGCAGCTCCGGTTCCCCGATCGCCCCGCTTCCCGTACGGTCCGCCTGCTCCACCGCACCCCGCACCACCGCACGCGCCCCGGCCGTGAACTTCTCGAACATCAGCGCCTCCCGTGCTTCTTGTGCACCGCTTGTCGGCTGACACCCAGCTCTGCCGCGATCTCCTGCCACGACCAGCCCTGCGCACGGGCGCTGCGCACCTGCACGGCTTCGAGCTGCTCCAGCAGCCGGCGGAGCGCGGCCACGGCGCGGAGCCCGACCCTGGGGTCCCGGTCGCCGGCCCGCTCGGCGAGATCCGTTGCTTTGGTCATGGGTGTCAATGTACGTTGACACGCCAGGGGCGTCAACCATCATTGACACGTCGGGTACAACTCAGCCTGGGCGAAGCACACTTGAGAATTTTCCGGGCGGAGGATCAGCCCACGGGGCCGGGGCGCTCAGCCCACGAGGCCGGGAGGATCAGCCCTCGGGACGGGCCGGGTCAGCGGCGGACAGGGCGATCAGCGCCGCGCTGCCGTCCGTCCGCATCTCGACGGGCGCCGCGTCCGGCCCCGCGAGCAGCGCCGCGTCGAACCGCGCCAGCCGCGCCTCGGGCTCGCCGGCCGTCCGGAGCCGGGTCTCCCCCTCGACGGCCACGATCAGCACGGCCTCCGGGCCCTCCGCGCCGTCCTCGGCAGGCCGGCGGACCGGCCGCACCACCCGGCGCCCCCGCACCCTCTCCACCGTCGCGGCCGCCCGCCCCTCCCGCAGCATCACATTGAGATTGACGACGGGGCCGTCACTCAGCCGGGAGCCGGTCTCCGCGCCGCCGGGGAAGGCGAACGGGCGGCAGCGGTCCGTCAGGAGCCGGGTGGTGCCGTCCACCGTCAGCTCCAGCCCGGCCCCGTCGACCACGGTGAGGATCCGCCGGACGCCGGGCAGCGGCGAGTACGGCCCGTCCCGGGTGACGTCGGCCAGGCTGACCCGCCAGCCGAAGGTGTCCCAGCCGGCGCCCGGCGGATGGACGGCGACCTCCCGGGTCACCCCGCCGCCGTTGCTCCACGGCATGGCGGGGCGCCCGGCCGCCCGCAGGATCCGCACGTTGCGCAGCCTTCCGCTGAAGTGGTGACAGCCCGTCAGGCCGTCAGACGGTCAGCACGATCTTGCCGAACAGCTCGCCCTCGGCCATCTTGGTGAACCCCTCGCGCGCCCGGTCCAGCGGCAGCGTCGAGTCGATGACCGGCCGGATGCCCTTGGCCGCGCAGAAGCTGAGCAGCGAGGCCAGCTCCTCCTTGCTGCCCATCGTGGAGCCGACGACCTTCAGCTCCAGGAAGAAGATCCGGTTGAGCTCCCCGCTCTTCGGGGTGAAGCCGCTGGTGGCGCCCGAGATGACCAGGGTGCCGCCGGGGCGCAGCGACTTGACGGAGTGCGACCAGGTGGCGGCGCCGACCGTCTCGATCACCGCGTCCACCCGCTGCGGCAGCCGCTCACCGCTGGCGAACACCGCCTCGGCGCCCAGCTCCAGGGCGCGCTTGCGCTTGGCCTCGTCCCGGCTGGTGGCGAAGACCCGCAGGCCCGCGGCGGCACCGAGCACGATGGCCGCGGTCGCCACCCCACCGCCGGCGCCCTGCACCAGGACGCTGTCCCCGGGCCGTACGCCCCCGTTGGTGAACAGCATCCGGTACGCGGTCAGCCAGGCGGTCGGCAGGCAGGCGGCCTCCTCGAAGGACAACTCCTTCGGCTTGGGCAGCACGTTCCAGGAAGGAACGGTGACCTGCTCCGCGAACGTGCCCTGGTAGCGCTCGGTGAGGATGGAGGGCTTCTCCTTGGGGCCGACGCCGTGGCCGGTCTGCCCGATGACGGAGTGCAGGACGACCTCGTTGCCGTCCTCGTCGATACCGGCGGCGTCACAGCCGAGGATCATCGGCAGCGCCTCGTCCGTGATCCCCACCCCGCGCAGCGACCACAGGTCGTGGTGGTTCAGGGAGGCGGCCTTGACGTTGACGGTCGTCCAGCCGGGGCGTACGTCGGGGGCCGGGCGCTCCCCCAATTCGAGGCCGTTCAGCGGCTGGTCACGGTCGATGCGGGCGGCATAGGCAGCAAACATGATCCCAACGTAGGCCGCGGCCGGGCGCTGCGGTACCGCGTACGGGTGTGACACGCACCGCGTCGGCCCGGCCGCCCACCGCCCGCACGACGAAGCCGGGCCCGCACCCCTGAGAGGTGCGGGCCCGGCCCGTCGTCGTGCGCCCCGCGCGGGGGGCGCGGTCAGCGGCGTGCCACGCCCTCGGCGCGGGCGGCGGCCGCGACGGCGGCGGTGACGGCCGGGGCGACCCGCTCGTCGAACGGCGAGGGGATGACCCGCTCGGCGCTGAGCTCATCGGCGACCACGGCGGCCAGCGCCTCGGCGGCGGCGAGCTTCATGCCCTCGGTGATCTGCGAGGCCCGCACCTGCATGGCGCCGGCGAAGATGCCCGGGAAGGCCAGCACGTTGTTGATCTGGTTCGGGTAGTCGCTGCGCCCGGTGGCGACCACGGCCGCGTACTTGTGCGCGATGTCCGGGTGGATCTCCGGGGTCGGGTTGGCCATCGCGAAGATCAGCGAGTCCTTCGCCATCTTCGCCACGGCCTCCTCCGGCACCGTGCCGCCGGAGACCCCGATGAAGACATCGGCACCGTCCAGCGCGTCCTCCAGCGAACCGGTCAGCCGGCCCTTGTTCGTGAAGCCGGCCACCTCGCGCTTGACGTCCGTGAGGTCGGCGCGGTCGGCGGAGACGATGCCCTTGCGGTCGCACACCGCGACGTCTCCGATGCCCGCCTCGATGAGGATCTTGGCGATGGCGACACCGGCCGCACCGGCGCCCGAGATGACCGCCCGCAACTGACCGAGCGAACGGTCCGTGAGCTTGGCGGCGTTGCGCAGCGCGGCCAGGGTGACCACGGCGGTGCCGTGCTGGTCGTCGTGGAAGACCGGGATGTCCAGCGCCTCCTGGAGCCGGCGCTCGATCTCGAAGCACCGCGGCGCCGAGATGTCCTCCAGGTTGACACCGCCGAAGGACGGCGCCATCCGGACGACGGTCTCGATGATCTCGTCGGTGTCGGTGGTGCCGAGCGCGATCGGCACCGCGTCGACGCCGCCGAACTGCTTGAAGAGGATGGCCTTGCCCTCCATCACGGGGAGGGATGCCTCCGGGCCGATGTCGCCCAGGCCCAGCACCGCGGTGCCGTCCGTGACCACGGCCACGACCTGGGACTTCCAGGTGTAGTCGTGCACCAGCTCGGGCTGCTCGGCGATGGCGCTGCACACCTTGGCGACGCCCGGTGTGTAGGCGAGGGACAGGTCGTCCTTGTCCCGGACCGGCACGGTCGCCTGAATGGCCATCTTGCCGCCGCGATGCAGCGCGAACGCCGGATCGAAGGCGCCGTCGGACGCGCCGTCCGCGTCCGTACCGCTCTTGCTGTCGCTGCGAGGATTGACGATCTCCGCTGCCACTTGTCTTACCCCTTTTATTCGTAAATCTGCTGAGGGTGGCCACTCCCTGGTTGAGGGGTGGGCGGGCACCGCGTCCGCGCCCTGCTCGGCAGATACCTGCCGCGCGGGGGGAGGTACGGACGCCGGGCGCGCCGCACACGCGCCCTGAGCCCCGGATGAGGGGTGTAACGCACCTTTCTACCTGACGGGCGCGAGCCCCGACGAGTCAGATTCATTACTCTCGGGTTCAGAGCTCCGACAATAACCGTGAAATGCGCAAAAAACTCAGAAGAGCCCGCTCTGCACCGTCCGGATTCCGAGATGCCCGGAGCGGACCCGCCCGTCCCGGGCCGTTCACCGGAGGGAAAGCTCCCGTGCGGCATCTGGCCGCCGCCTCGGCCGCCCCGTCCGTTATCCGATTTTGACCTGAACGACAGTCCGAATACCGGAGTCCGGATGGCAGGATTCCGTCACCAACCGAGGTCGCGACGCCCGAAGGTGTGCGCCGGCCCTTTTGTCACGTCGGCTTCTCCATACGCAGGAGGCTCAGCATGACCGCAAGCACCACCCGTCGCACGGCCGCCGGCAGGTCTCGTACAGCCGTGGCCGCAGCGACCGCGGTCGCCGCCTCGCTGCTGTTGCTCAGCGCCTGCGGCGACCAGACGAATGAGGCCATCGCCAAGCGCGAGGCGAAGAAGAGCCGCAACGTCCATGCCCCGCTGTTCAAGACGCTGCCCAAGGACGTCCAGGAAAAGGGCTTCCTCCAGGTCGGCTCGGACATCACCTACAAGCCGGTGGAGTTCCGCTCCAACGGCAAGATCGAGGGCATCGACCCGGATCTCGCGGCGGCGATGAGCAAGGAGCTGGGCATCAAGCTCAACTTCAACAACGCCACCTTCGACACCCTCATGGGCGGTCTGAAGTCCAAGCGCTACGACATCGCGATGTCGGCGATGACGGACACCAAGGAGCGCCAGGAGGGCATCGACAGCAACACCGGCAAGAAGATCGGCAAGGGCGTCGACTTCATCGACTACCTCAACGTCGGTGTCTCGCTCTACACCCGCAAGGGCAAGACCAACGGCGTCGACGGCTGGGACACGCTGTGCGGCAAAAAGATCGCGGTGCAGCGCGGCACGGTCTCGCACGACCTGGCCAAGGACAAGTCGAAAGCCTGTGAGTCCAACGACTCGGAGCCGATCTCGATCGAGGCGTTCGACAACGACTCCGAGGCCCAGACCCGGCTGCGTACCGGCGGCGTGGACGCCGTCTCCAGCGACTACCCGGTCGCGGCGTACGCGGTGAAGGTCTCCGGGGGCGGCAAGGACTTCCAGATGGTCGGCGGCGCGCCGCTGAAGGCGGCCCCGTACGGCATCGCGGTCCCCAAGGGCCAGGAAAAGCTGCGTGACGCGCTGAAGGCCGCCGTGGAACACGCGATCAAGAACGGCTCGTACGCCAAGGTCCTGGACAAGTGGGACGTCAAGGACGCCGCGGTCAAGAAGGTGCAGCTCAATGGCGGCTGATCCGCCGCACGCCGCCCCGTCCGCTCCGCGCACCTCCCGCCGAACGCTGAAAGGCAACACCCGTGTCAGTTGACGTCGACAAGTCGGCCCAGCCGCCGGCCGATGCTCCGCCGCCCCAGTCCCTCAAAGCCATCCCGGTACGCCATTACGGACGCTGGGTGGCGGCGATCGTCGTCATCGGGCTGATCGCTCTGCTCGGCAGGGCCTTCGCCACCGCGGACGTCAACTGGGACGCCATTCCCCAGTACATGTTCAACGCGGACATCCTCAAGGGCCTGCGCAACACCCTGCTGATCACCGTGCTCTCGATGATCATCGGCATCGTGGGCGGCGTCATCCTGGCCGTGATGCGCCAGTCCAAGAACCCGGTCACCTCGACCGTCGCCTGGTTCTACGTCTGGTTCTTCCGCGGCACGCCGGTCTACGTCCAGCTGTTCCTCTGGTTCAACCTGGGCCTCGTCTTCCAGTACATCGACATCATGCCGATCTACAAGGACGAGTGGTCGGACTTCATGACCCCGTTCCTGTGCGCGCTGCTGGGCCTGGGCCTCAACGAGGCGGCGTACATGGCGGAGATCTGCCGGGCCGGCCTCAACGCCGTCGACGAGGGCCAGACCGAGGCGGCGCACGCGCTGGGCATGAGCCACGCCAAGACGCTGCGCCGGATCATCGTGCCGCAGGCGATGCGGGTGATCGTGCCGCCGACCGGCAACGAGGTCATCAACATGCTGAAGACCTCCTCGCTGGTCATCGCCGTCCAGTACTACGATTTGCTCCAGGCGGCACAGAACGTCGGGCGGGACTCCGGCGTCGTGGTCGAGATGCTGATCCTCGCGGCCGCCTGGTACCTCATCGCCACCACGGTGCTCAGCATCGGGCAGTACTACCTGGAGCGCTACTACGCCCGTGGCTCCAGCCGCCAGCTCCCGCTCACTCCGCTCCAGCGCGCCAAGGCAAAGCTGTCCGGCGGCTTCAACCGTGGAGGGGTCCAATGACCGCCAGCAAGCTCACGACGACCAAGGCCGCGGGCAGCAGCGGCGGCCCGATGGTCAAGGCCGAGGGCGTCCACAAGTCCTTCGGCGCGGCCCACATCCTCAAGGGCATCGACCTGGAGGTCGCGCCGCGGGAGGTCTTCTGCCTGATCGGCCCGTCCGGCTCCGGCAAGTCGACCTTCCTGCGCTGCATCAACCACCTGGAGAAGGTGAACGCCGGGCGACTGTCCGTCGACGGTGAACTGGTCGGCTACCGCGAGCACAACGGCAAGCTCTACGAGCTGCGCGACAGGGAGGTCGCCGCCCGCCGCCGGGACATCGGCATGGTCTTCCAGCGCTTCAACCTCTTCCCGCACATGACCGCGATCGAGAACGTCATGGAGGCGCCGATCCAGGTCAAGGGCGAGTCCAAGGCCGCGGCGCGGGAGCGGGCGGTCAAGCTCCTGGACCGGGTCGGCCTGGCCGACAAGGCGGGGAACTACCCCTCGCAGCTCTCCGGCGGCCAGCAGCAGCGCGTCGCCATCGCCCGTGCGCTGGCGATGGAGCCGAAGCTGATGCTCTTCGACGAGCCGACCTCGGCCCTCGACCCGGAGCTGGTCGGTGACGTCCTGGACGTCATGAAGGACCTGGCCGCGGACGGTATGACGATGATCGTCGTGACCCATGAGATGGGCTTCGCCCGGGAGGTCGGCGACTCGCTGGTCTTCATGGACGACGGTGTGGTGGTCGAATCCGGCCACCCGCGCGAGGTCCTCGGCAACCCGCAGCACGAGCGGACGAAGTCGTTCCTGTCGAAGGTGCTGTAGGGCGGCCGTTTCCGCGGACGCGGTGCCGTAAGGGTCGTGAGGGGTGGTCCGGCGGGTGTGACACGCACCGCCGGACGCCCCCGGCAACGGAGCGCGCCGTCCCGGTGGAG